>JAJDUK010000008.1 GCA_022826665.1 Alphaproteobacteria bacterium
GGCGGCTCGGCGGCTCGGCGGCTCGGCGGCTCGGCGGCTCGGCGGCTCGGCGGCTCGGCGGCTCGGCGGCTCGGCGGCTCGGCGGCTATTGTACCATCGAGGTCAGGTGAGGATGTCAAGCAATTTCCATCGCGGCGCGGCGCCTTGATGGCGTAATCTGCGTGCCGCAGCCCGGCGAGGGCGAGTACCGAACCCGCCCAATGCGCCATTGATCGACCGTTGATCGACATGCCGTTCATGATGACCTCCCGCCTGCCGCGAGGCACTACTTGCACTGCTGCCAGTATCACATACCCCGCTTTGCCGCGACCGTAGCGCAGATTTGCCGGAACAAGCAACCCGGCAGACGCTCTCGTCTGCGACGTCGAAGCGAGAGTAAGGGCCGAGGTATCACACGCCCGCTCAGCAATCCGTATGGCCGGTCATCGTGCCGCCACAGGATCACCAACCCAATGATCGCCACCGCCCCGGCCACGGCACCCAACGGAGCCCGGCTGTAGTGGATGAGGCATTGCCTCCCTTACCGTCATCGAGGATTCGCATGCTCCGGGAGGATGGCCGCCGCAGCCCGGTCTATCGCGGCGAAGATGCCCTGCTCGTCCAGAATTGAACGAATCCGGGACGAGGCGGCGACCTGACCGTGGCGCGTGGTCTGCCGGGAAATCCAGGCCGCGGCAACCCGTTCCGCTCGATTGCACAGACGCGCCAGTTCGCGATGGACTTCGTTGCCGGCGTCGTAGCGCGGTATCGGGATCGTGCGCCAGGGATGCTGGTGGAAATCCCTGCCGCTCGTTCGAGCTTCCTGGAACGCGCGTGATAGGGAAGGCGCATTCAGAAGCGCGGTCAGGTATCCGGCTTCTCCAACGCTGGCCGCGTTGAAGTAGTAGAGGGTATCGTCAACCACAAACGACCCCGCCTGGCTCCGGGCTCCACGCATGATGTCTCCCGACTTCGGATACAGGACGAGGGTCCGGCGTCCTCCCGCCCGGGTCAGTTGACCGGAGAGCTTGCCGTTATGGTCGAGCTGCGCGATCAGCGTCGCCGGGGTGTTGCGGCCGCGGCCGCGAAACTCGGCATAGGCGGCATCCAGAACCCGCCAGAATGGAGAGAGGCCTTCGGGAGCCTCCTCCAGTTGCCCGTTCGCGTCCGTCGGGATGATCGCGCGGGGCAGTTCCGGGAGCATTGAGAACACGAACACCTGCTTCGAGGTCAACAGCTCTCGAATCCAGTGTGCGGGAACGACGCCGGTCTGGGGCTCAAGTTCCTTCCACGGCTCCTTCCTTGAGCGCACGGTAGTCACCGTTCGTTCTCGATACCGCGGATCCCCGTCGACTTCGCCGACGACAACGAGCACCCTGGGGCTCACCGACGCCCCCTGCCGGAACGGCGTTCGCAGTTGCCTGTCGGCATAGGCCGAAGCCTGGCGCGGCAGCGGTGCAGGCGAATCCCCGAATACGAGAAGGTCTCTCGCCCGATCGGGAGGCGTGTGCGCCTCGGGTCTGCGGTCCGGACAGAAGGCCCGGAGCGCGCTCGCCGCACTGCCCGGCGCCAGAGAAGCGGACGGCCTTCGTTCGAACAGGACGCAGCATCGGCGGGCATCGCCCCCTCCGAACGGTCGTACCGCCTCGAGATCGAGCGACTGCGCCAGAACCGGTTCGTGCCATTCGCGAAACCTGGCCCAGCTCTCCGCCCGCAGGGCGGACTTCTTGACGATCCAGGCTGCCGGGTCCCGGTCGGGGTTTGCCAGATACAGTTGCCGCGCGCGCTTGATGAAGAGCTGGGCGATGTCGAAATGCGGCGCGTTCCTCCCGCCGGTCCAGAGATCGAGGTCCACGTCGGCGAACTGTTCGAGATCCCGCTTTCGGACCTCGGCCTGGATGTCCGCCATCGAGACCCACGGCGGGTTGGCGACGATGCGGTCGACTTTCTGGTCCGACAGGCGGATCGGGCCGGTGGTGTTGGCGATGTACCAGGTCCACACGGAGTTCCCTTCCCTGGCGACGATCTCGATGAATGCGGCATGGCACGCCTTCACGGCGGCCCGGTCGGCCTCCGGAACGGAATTGCCGATGTCTGCCGACAGGGGGCGGCCCGTGCTCGCTTCCTGGACAAGCCGGCGCAGGTCGTCGGTAAAGGTCGGCAGGTCGACGAACGATCGCGGCAGCAGCAGCTCCCGTCCCTGCGGGGTCACGATCCGGATTTCCCCGTTCATCGGACGGAAGAGCGACGTCTCGTCGTCCGCGTTGACGAGCAGCGAGTCCCCCTCATAGATCCGGATACCCGCTTTCCCGCCCGGAGGTTCCGCGGGGAGGGCGCGGAGCAGCGTGGCCCGGGAAATCTCCGCCGCGACCGGATGAACGTCGATGCCGTTGACCAGCCTCGCGACGACCGCGGCGCGCCGCGCGGCCGTGTGGCCTTCAAGGGCCGGTGCGCCGAGCAGGCGCTGTGCGGCGAAGTAGAGGATCGTCCCGGAACCGCATGCCGGATCGAGGAACCCGACGCCCTCCAGTCGCGCCTGGTTCCGCTCGTCCGCGATCGCGGCCGCGATGGCGCGGTCGCACCAGGCCTCGTCGAGCAGCTCCTCCACCACGAGCCCGGCCAGCCAGTCCGGCGTGTAGTACTCGCCGAAGACCTTGCGGTCGCGTTCGCCGACGAACCGTTCGTAGAGCGGCCGAAGCACATCGCCCCGCCGCCGCCGCCACTCGTAGCCGTGGACCCGCTCCAACAGCCTCGCCGCCCAACCGCGGCCGCGGGTCGTTGCGAGAATCCACGCGGCGAACCCGTCTTCCAGAACCACCGTGGGATCGGGATCGCCGTTCGGTTCGCCCAGGGTGTGGATCACGCCGCGGGCGAGAGCGACCAGGAACGAATGAGTGACGAAGAGCCGGTCGCGCGCCGCCTCGTTCTCGGGCTCCATGCTCGCGGTTCGGAGCATGTCGAGCCACAGGTCCCTCTTCGTTCGCGTCTCCGCGAGATTCGCGCCGCTCAACTCGGAGTATATGGCCTGTAGCTCGTCGTGCGCGGGCTCGAAGAGCGGCCGCGGGTCCGACGGGACCCACGGTTTTCCTATCGGATCGCCGCTGACGAGGGGACGAATGCGGCGAATGAGATCCTCGGCGCCGCCTGGCACGAACCGGTCGAGGACCGTTCGGCCGCGCGTTTCGCTCCGGTGGTCGTAGAGCCATGCGTGCCATACGCACCCGTCGGTCAGGATCCCCACCCACGGGCGGTCGGCATCCTCGTCGAACGCGAACATCTCCTTGTCGCGGCGCAGCTCGCTCAGGACGTAGCGCTCAAGCTGTTGCAGGGGCGATTCGTTGTTTTCCCGCGACTGCGGCGCGTGCGGATCGCCCGCCAGTCCGCGGGCCTTCGTTTCGACGATCGTGCGCCGGCGTTGAAGGTACAGATCGGCCGGGCCGCCGGGAGTGGGATAGGAAAGGGTGTACTCGACACCGAAGGAACCGAGAAGATCCCCGACGTGGCGCCGAACATTGTCCTCATGAAGCCTCGGTGACGCGTGCAGGAGCCGCCGGGCGGCCTCCAGTTGCTCCTGCGTGGGAGGCGCCTCGTGCCGGTCCTTGTCTTGCGGTTCACGCCCCATCCGCTTGCCTCATCCGTCCGCAGGGCCGCGAGTTCGGCGTCGGCGAAGGCCCGCGCCTCCGCCGCCGGCCCCACGCCGTTCGCAGGGAGCATCCGCAAGCGCCCGCCGGCCGTCCATCGCCGCCGGCCCCGCCCGGACCCGGCGGGCGCACCACGCTCGAACCGCCGTACTCGACTCCGCCATGCCCCGCCGAGAGGAGAGTCTGGCCTGAAGCGGGGCGGCGGTCGGCGTCCCGAAGGGAGGGCGCCGGCGCCGTTCCCCATCGACAGCACGACGGAGGCGGCACGATGAGCGCAGCACTCGCGGTTCCCGGCAACACGGCCGACACCTTCCTGGTCCACTTGTTCAACGGCGGGCTGGCCGACGAGCGATACGTCGTCGAGCGTTTCAAGGCCCACGCCGACGGCGACATCCGCCCCTGGCCCGGCGAGGCGCCGGCGAAGGGGAAGGGCCGGCGCACGGCGAAGCGCGTCACCGCCACGCTGAAGGCGGTGAAGGAGATGCGGCCCTCGCGCACCGAGATCATCGTGTGCACCGGGCTTCGCACCCGCGGCGGCCAGCAATTGTGGGGGGACCTGGCGACCTCCCTGTGGCACGACCGCAGACAGCGCGGCTGAGCGGCGCCCTGCGCGGACGTCCGGCCGGCCCGAGCCGGTCGGGCGTCCCTCGCCCGGAATCCGAATACGACAGCGAGGACGCCACGATGACCGAGCAGGACATCGCGACCAGGCGCGCGCGCGACCTGGAGCGCTATCACAGGCAAACCGCCGAGCGCAGGGCGAAGGGCCTGTGCCTCAAATGCGGGAAACGCCCGCCCGCGCCCCATCGAAGTCAGTGCGGCGCTTGCGCCGAGAAGCGCCGGCCCGCCGACCTGGCGCGCCATCGCCGACGCACCGAAGAGCGCGTCGCCCGGGGCCTGTGCCCGAAATGCGGCAAGCAGCCGCCCGTGCCCGGCCTCGCTCTGTGCGAGCCGTGCAACGAGAAGCGGAACCGCGCGTCCCGGGCCCGCGACGCGCGGCTGCGGGCGGCCGGGATGCCGCGCCGGGACCCCGAGCGTGTCCGGGCCTACGAGCGCGAGCGCTCGCGCCGGGAGGTGGAACGGCGCCGCGCCGAGGGACTGTGCCTGGCCTGCGGCAAGGCGCCGCCTGTGGAGGGGCGCGCCCATTGCGAGCCCTGCGCCGAGGCGCGTCGGGCGCGCGAGCGGGCGCGCTACGCGAAGGCGAAGGCCGAGGGCAAGCTCTACGGCGGGCGCAAGGTCGAGACCCGCCGGCGCATCGGCCGCGAGCGCAGCCGCAGGCGCGACGAGGCCCGGCGCGCGGCGGGGCTGTGCATGAGTTGCGGCAGGCATCCGCCCGTCGAGGGCGGCGCGAGCTGCGAGCCCTGCCGCAAGGCCAAACGCGCGGCCGAGCGGGCGCTCTACGCCGCCCGGCGCGCCGCCGGGCTGTGCGGAACCTGCGGCGGGCCCACGACCGACGGCGGCTCGCGTTGCGCGCCCTGCGCCGTCGCCGAGACCGCGCGCTATCCGGCGAAGAACGCCGTCCGTCGCGAGCAGTACGCCAGACGGAAGGCCGAGGGACGCTGCACCGACTGCGGCGCGCCGTCGCAGGGGGCCGCGCGGTGCGCGCCCTGCGCCCGCCATTCGTACGAGCGCTCGGCGTACTTCAAGGGGATGCCGGTCTTCGACCCGCAGTTCACCGTCGTCGACCTCGAGACCGGCGACGAGCACGGCCCCTTCGACTCCTGGGAGGACGTGGCCCTCGCGATGGCTTTCGCCCGGCTGCCTCCAGGCCGGGTCGAGGTGCTGACCGACGCCCCGGCGACCGCCAGCATCGCGGCCTGGGAGTGACGCCCGCCACGCCGGCGGGCCGGGAGCCAGAGGCAAGCGAGTGCCGGGCAAGCGCCCGGCGGGATGGAGGGAGAAGGGCTTCCTCGACGCCGGGCGCGGCATCCGGGAGGACCCGCCATGTTCGACTTCGACACCGACCACGACGTCATCACCCCGAGCGGCGGCGCACTGCTCGCCGAAATCGGCCTCGACCCCCGCACCGTGCGCGATGCGCTCGCCGACGACCGCGCCCGGCGCTGCCCCGACCGCGAGGCTCCGGCGGACACGAGTTGGAGGTAAGCGGGAGAAGGGTGGGCGGGAAGGGATTGGGAGAGAGAAGCCTCCGGTCCCGCCCGCTCGACCATCGTCAACATCGAGACCTTGAGGAGAACCGCAATGGCTTTCGGAATGAACCGCGTGGAGCTGATCGGACGCCTCGGCGCCGACGTCACCGTCAATCACCTGGCATCGGGCGGGCGCGTGGCGAACCTGAGCATCGCGACCGACGAGTCCTTCATCAGCCGGCAGACCGGCGAGAAGGTCGACCGCACGGAGTGGCACCGGGTCGTGACCTTCCAGGACGGGCTCATCGACATGCTGGAGCGCCACGCGAAGAAGGGGCGCCTCGTCCACGCCGAGGGCAAGCTCCAGACCCGGCGCTGGAAGAAGGACGGCGAGGACTCCGACCGCTTCGCCACCGAAATCCTCGTCGTGCCCGGTCATCGCATCCAGTTCCTCGACGTGCCGAACGGCAATGGCGCGAAGCCCGCGGCGCAGGCGGCGGGCGGGGGGGCCGTGCCCGCGCAGACCGCGAACGGGGGCGCCCAGGATTCGGATTCCACCGCCGACATTCCGTTCTGAGAAGCCGTCTTCACTCTCTTCCCTTCGGGCCGGCGCCGCGCGCGTCGGCCCTTTTTTCATGTTGCCGGCCTCGAGTCCGTCCGGCTCCGCCCCGCACGCAGAAATCGCATCCGCGAGGCCGGCGCGTCAATCCCGCACACCGTGCCAGCCGAACCGCACAAGGGGCCGTGCCAATAGGGAAAGTACGTTCCTCGCTGTGCCCGATCATTGTGCCACACGTGCTCAGTGCGCCAACCCCTGCGGGGTCCTCCGCTTCGCTCCGGCCGGGACTCGGAATGAAACGGCGCAAGCGCCTGGACCCGTCGCGGCGCGCGACCGTGGCTCAGTCGCTTCGCTCCCTGCGCCCGCACCACTCGCGCACCGCGACGGGCCATTCATTCCGGCCCCGGTGGCTCCCCTGCGCGCGCGCGTCCCAACAATCAGGCACAGCGAGGCACCACCCGCCTCGCCGGCATCAACCGCAAGCTCAAGGGAGCATCCATCATGACCTTCGATATCGACACCTTCGAGACCGGCGACCGGTCCATGACCGCGACCGTCTGCGAGAACGCCCGGCTCTACGGCGCAACACCCGAACGCGGCGAGTTCGACCCCCGCGAAGTCTGGGACCGCGACGAAGCCATCGGCGCGGTGGGCGAAGCCTTCCGCATCCTTGCCAAAAGCGCAGCCCCCGACGGCTTCCAGCTCGCCGACGAGCGCGAACACCTGCTCTGGGGGTTCGTCAACATGGTGGACGCCCAGGTCCGCCGCCTCGACCGCTCCGTCGACCGGCTCGCCCCCGAGCTCCGCGACCTGCAAGCCGCCCAGGACGGGTCCGAAGTGAAGTCGCGCGAACTCGAACTCGCGACCGAGCGGGCACGCAACCTCGGCGACCGCCGCGACGCGTTCGAAGAGATGCGCGACGCCGCAGCCGAGCACTACCGCGTCGAGACCGCAGAGGTCTGGCGCCCGAAGCGCGGCAGCCACGTCTCGCAGACCGGCGCGCTCACCTCCGCCGCCATCGACGCGCGCGACTTCCTCCGCGCGAGGAAGGACCGCGAGACCAAAGCGCACCTGCCGAGCGGCACGCTGGTCGCCATCGCCGGCGGCAAGGACGTCGCCGACCTGAACGCCGTCACCCGACGCCTCGACCAGACCCGCGCCAAGTACGACGACCTCGTCATCGTCCACGGCGGCGGCCCCGGCACCGACCGGCTCGCCGCCCGGTGGGCCGAGCGCAACGGCGTCGACCAGGTCGTGTGCAAGCCCGACTGGAACGCCCACGGCCGCGCCGCACCGTTCCGGCGCAACGACGAGATGCTCAACCTCCTGCCCAAGGGCCTCATCGCCTTCGAGGGCAACGGCATCACGGCAAACCTCGTCGACAAGGCGAAGGCGCTCGGCATTCCGGTGCTCAGGGGCTGAGCCGCCACCACGGGCCGCGTCGCTCCCCCGCACCGCGAGCCGGGGCGGGCGGCGCGGCCTTCTCATTATGCCCGGACCCCGACACCGCCACCGGCGCTCGCCTTCGCGTCGCGCGCCGCGCTGCGCGCGGCCCGCTCCCCGGCGGCTCCGCCGCCCGTCCCCGACACCGACTCACGCAGCGGCGCAATCGTCAGCGGGCGCGGCATGTGGTCGTGCGCCACGGTTCCGGCAGCGTCGGTCTTGCCGTCGCCCATGTCGGCGTCCCCGTGCCTCCTGTTGAAGCGAGTGCCGGCGATGCTCGCCGCGGCACGGTGACGGCGCCGATGGTGTTGAGCCTCATCGTTCCGCCGGCGGTGATGATGGATGGCGGCGCGCTCGACCCTGCGATGAATTTGGGCGACCCGCTCCGCGGCCGGGCTTTCCGCTCCAATCGCCCTGCGGGCGATTTCCACTGCAATCCCTGTCGCCTCCGCGAGCTGGCGCTCGCTCCGCGCTGGCGCTTGGCCGGCGGCTCGCTGCGCTCACCGCCGCGTGCCGATCCGACGCCCCGGCGTACTCGCCGAACGCCCCGACGGGGTGAACGCCGATACCTCCTCGCGCCGGCGCTGCGCGCCGCGCTCGTCATCGACCTCGCCCTGGCCGGCAACGGGCGTCGCCTCGGCTCGTGGCCGCCGCGTCTGCCGCGTCACGGGTAACGGCTTCGCCGCTCACCGGCGTCAACACCGCGCCGCCACGCCGTGCACTCGCGAGCGGACTCGTGCAGGCCCCACCGTCAGCGCCTCCGTCACTTCGTCTATCGCGACCGTCCCAGTCCGTGTCGCCACGTCCCGCCGCTCAAGCGCCGCGTTGGCTCCCCTCCGCCGGGTTCCCCGGCGAAGATTCCCACATCGTGAATGCTGTCCGATCCGGCTCTGTCTCTACGGCGGAGCCGCTGTTTCCTCACACCGGACGCAGCCCGCTGCAAGGCCCGCCATGCGGGGACAGGCGTGCCCTCCAGTGCCCTCGAGGGGCCGCGAGGGGACTTGAGGGGCCTGGAGTATCGCGGAGCGAGCGAGTTTCGCGCCGGTACACGCCGAGCCCCCTGTTCCTGTCATTCTCAGGGCATCTCCAGGCCCCGCCTGTCCATCACCGATACACGCTCGTGTACCGGCAGATTGTCTTTCGTATGACGATGTAATACGCTGAAATTCTCCAGAGAACCGGCCCTGTGGACCGGAGGCGGCCTCGCTCGCGACGGCCTTCAGGCGCTCGCCGATACCGTTGGCCGGGAGGCGGCGGAAGGCCGCGACGGCCTTGCCGAGGCGGGGGGATTGGACCGGGAGCCGACTGGACGGAGCGAGTTTCGGGTGCGGTCCGACCCGCGCCGGACTCCCGGCGAGGCCGAACAGGAGCAACGAAATGGCCCGAAACGCTCGAAAATCTCGCCCAACATCGACGGAGTCCGACGCCCGCGCGGGCGATCCGCGCCGCGCGCGCTCGATCCGGTTCTCCGATTCGGAGTGGCAACTGGTCGAGGACGCGGCCCTGCGCCAGGGGATTCCGGCCAGCCAGCTCGTGCGAACCGTCATGCTGGCCGCGGTCGAGGAGCGTCTCGCCAGCCCTGCCGAGGCCGCGCTCACGCCCGGACACCTCGCGCTGATCGAGGCGACCTACCGCGCGGTCTACGTGCTGGCGACGATCAACCGGGAGGAGATGCTCGACGCCGAGCGCGCAAAAGAGCTCGACGAGATCGTCGCGGCGGCCCGCAGGACGATGCGCGAGACCATGGACGAAGGGCCGGGGTGACGAGACGGAGACGAACTCAGCCGCCGATATCCTCGAAATAGGCCAGCGCGGGCAGGTTGCGGCGCTGATGGACGATACGAAGAATCACCGGCGCATCGTCCGCGGCGGCAATCCGCGCGAAGAAAACCAGATGCCGCCGGTAGGTCAGGGAGCGCAGTCCGGGCGCGAACAGGCTCCGGTCGCGCCCGCCGTCGGGGTCGGCCGCGATCCGTTCGAACGTCCGCACCAGCCCTTCATAATAGGTGAGCCACTGTTCGCGGCCCCAGGTCTCGACCGTATAGCGCCGAATCTCGTCCAGATCGCGGCGTGCCCGACGCGACAGCCGGATCGTCATGGCGCGGCGGCTATCTCGATTCCACGCCCGGTTCGTAGGCAACGGGGTCGAACTCCTCGAACCCGCCGGCTTCCGCTTCCCGTACGGCCGCCTCCAACTCCCCCTTCAGCGCGTAGAACTGTCGCGCGCCGTCGCGTTCCATGAGCAGCCGCAGTCCGGCGCGCACGACTTCGCTCAGGTTGGCGTAGGCGCCGGCATCGACCTGCCCCTGAGCGTAGCGATGCATCTGGTCGGTCAAGTGAACGTTCGGCATCGTGGAATCTCGCCATGTCCGATCATGTCGGATACTGACATCGGCCCGTGTATCGGTCAAACGGTGCGGAACGAGGGGGCGAGGTGCCGTCCCCGGTCCCTACGGACCGCGAGCGGGAGCAAGAAAAAGGAGGCAACGCCTTGCCTGATCGTCCCGCACGCCGGAGCGAAGGGAGTCATACAAGGCCGAGCCTCCACGGACGAATATGGGCGGCGGTGCAGCGAAAGCAAATGTGCGCGGCGGGGTAGATGCGCGACCGGCTTCGTCTACAGGCCGAGGTCCATTTCCCGCACCTTCGTCTTTGCCGGCGGCTCGGCCACGGGCGCCTTGCGCTGCGGCGCCTCGCGGCCGGCGTTCCGGTCCGGCGTAGAGGGCGCGGCGGCCCGGTCTTTCGCCGGCGCCGCCTTCTCCCTTGCGGCCTTTTCTTCGCGCCCACGCTCGACCTCGATCCGTCGGACGGCGGAGTCTTCGGCCCGGTCGCGCTCGCGTGCCTTGCCTTCGGGCGCGGTTTCCCTGTCCGCTTCGCGCTCCCGGCGCACGTCCTCGCCGATCCCTTCGAGCGCCGAGATGCGCTCGCCGGTGACCGCTTCGAGCCGCTCCTTCAGCGCCTTTGCGTCGTCGGTGACCAGCTCCGCCCGGTCGCGGGCGCGGGATATCTCGACATAGAACGCCTTGGCCGTGGTCAGCGCCGGGTGGTTCGCCTCCATCGCCGCGATCACGTTGTCGACGGTGCGGCCCTGGAAAGCGTGTACCGTCGAGCACCAGGCATGATCCAGATGGCGGAGCTGGGGATCGCCCGGTGTCAGCGTCAGCCTGCGCCCGTCCTCCAGGCGGAACGTCACCCGGCCGTTGCGGATGCCGAGCACCTCGGCGGTGCCGCTGTTGACCAGCCCGAGGCCCTTGTCGTTGCGGGTCCAGCGGATGCGGTCGCCCGAGCGAAGCTCGATGCTCTCGCGGTGGAAGACCTCGGTTCCGCCCCGCCGCCCGCCGATTTCCGACGGCTTCCAGGCGACGGTGCCGCCGCCCGGCGCTTCGAGGAGGACGCTCATGTCCTTGCGGTCGACGCCGGCAACCCGGCGCTCCTCGCCCTTTGCGACGCCAATCCGCTTGTAGGGGCGGTGGAAGGCGACGACATCGCCCGGCGCGTAGTTGGCCGCGAGCGACTTCTCGGCGCTGGTATAGCCCTTCGAGACGAGGCGCCCGGTCTCCATGGCGGGGCCGGCGATGCGGCCCTCGCGCACCAGGCGCTCGCGGATATGGGCGTTGACGCCCTCGCGCAGCGCGTGGCTCGGGGCCATCACCCCGGTGCGCTCGCGCTCGTCCTGGGAGAGTTTCAGCCAGCGGGCGGCGACCGCGCCCGCGATGTTGTCGGCCTTCACCTCGGCGACGTTGGAGCCGAGCTTCCCGAACGCCTTGCCGATCTCGCCGGCGAGGCTCGCCTCGACGGCGGCCTTCAGGTCGGGGTCGCGCTGGCGCAGGATCTCGTCCATCACCGCCGTCTTCATGCCGGCGGCCTGAAGCTGGGCGAAGGGTTTGCCGGCATCGACGGCATCGAGCTGCTTGGCGTCGCCCACCAGCACCAGCTTCGGGACGCGCAGCGCGCCCGCGATGCGGAGCAGGTCGCGGGCCTGGACGGTCGAGGCGAGCGAGCCCTCGTCGACCACCAGCACCGTCTTCGCGAAGCGCCCGCGCATCTCCTTCGCGCCCTTCTTCGTCAGCCGGCCTTCGGCGACGCCCGCGTTGCGGGCGAGGAAGCGTTGCAGGGTTTCCGATTCGATGCCGGATTCGGCGCTCAGCGTGCGCGCGGCCGAGGCCGACGGCGCGAGCCCCACCATGCGCCAGCCCTTCTTCTCCGCCAGCGTCCTCGCGCGCGCAAGCATCTTCGTCTTGCCCGTGCCCGCGTAGCCCTGGACGCCCACGGTACGATCTTTCTCCGACAGGATGAGCTTGACCGCCTGTTTCTGCCCGGCGGTGAGCGGTCCCTTGCGCAGGTGCCGCTCGACCATCCAGCCCCGCATCGGCGCCTTGCCGCGCCGTTCTCCGCCGCGCATCAGCGCGACCGTCTCACGCTCCTCGGCCACCGCCTTGTCGGTGGTGAGCCCGCCGCCGCCCTGAAGCGCCGGCGCATCGTGCAGCCGGCCCTCGCGCTTGAGGCCGTCGACGGCGCGCTCGATTTCACCGACGGAGGCCGCGCCGGGGTCGAAGGCAAGCGCGGCCGCGAGCAGGTCGGTAGCGGAGAACACCGCGTCGCGCTCCGAGAGATGGGCCAGCGCCCAGTCCACCGCCGCGCGGGCGGGGTCAACCCGGGCGGCGTGCTCGAACAGGTCGGGCTGGCGCGGCGAGACGGGAGGGCCGTCCTTGGCGGGTTCGACATCGCGCGCTTTCTCCGCCCCGTGGCGCTCCATCGCCGAGGCGGCGAGCCCCTTCGCGTCGAAGCCGAGCGCGGCGGCCTGTCTCGCCCACGTCTCGCGCAGCTCCGCACGGTCGACCTCGCGCTTGGCCGCGCGCGTCATCAGCGCCGCGCGCCGGGCGAGATGCGGGTTCTCCCCCGTCGTGCCCAGCCCCCGGCCCGCCATCGCCGCCTCGATCTCGGCACGCCGCGTGGAAAATGCCTCCACGACTTCGCGCGAGACGCCCGCGATCTCGAACCGCCCGTCGGCGTGGGTCTTCTCGATCCCGTAGCCGAGCCGCGCGAGCTCGCCGGCCAGCACGTTGCGGTAGAGCGCCCCCAACGCCATCTTCGAGGCGTAGAGCCGCTCGTTGGCCATCGTCCTCCACTTGCCGTCCGGGCCAAGCAGCATGTTGGCGATCACGGAATGGGTGTGCAGCGCGGGATCGAGGTTCCGGGACGTGTCGTGCCTGAACGTGGCGATCACCGTCTTCTGGTTGCCGGCCCGGACCATGCGCCCGCCCGCCGGGGCCTGCCCCGGATTCAGTCCGGGGTCCTGCATCCGGGTCTCGGCGGCGTTCCGCTCGAACCAGTCGAGCGCGCCCGCCACCGCGCGGTCATGGGCATCGACGATCCTCCCGTCGCCGCCGACCAGCGCGGCGAGGGATACGGATTTGGGCGCGCTGAAGGTGAGGTCGCGGCCGGGGCGGTGATGGATCTCGCCCTCCCGCCCGCGCTTGCCGAGACGTTTACCGGAGCCGTCCGGGACCTCGCCCTCCAGCACCGCGCGGAATGTGCCGGGGTCCACCGGGCCATCGAGCCCCAGCGCCGCCGCGCCCTTGCCTGCCCAGGCGCTCGCCGCCCGGTGCTCGTCGGAGTCCTTCGCGTAGTAGGAGTCCTTTTCGTAGTAGCTCACGCCCTGGGCGGGCGAGGCCACCGCGCCGATCGAGGCGACCATCAGAACCAGCGCCCGGGCCGGCGGGCGGGCCGGGCGCGCGATGCGCCCGTGGACCGTCGCGGCGTGCGTTCGGGTTCCGCCTTCGCCGGCGGGCCGCGCCGCCCCGCCGCTGGCGCGGGCTCGGCCACGCGTTCGTCGGACCTGCCCGTCGGCGCGATAGCCGGGACGACGGGTTTCGGGGCCGGGACGGCCGCCGTCGGCGTCGCGCCTGCGGGAACGTGCCGCTCGTACGGAGGAACGTCCTCGACGAAGCCGGGCCGGCGCTCGCCGACCGAATGACCGCGCGCGGGCGTCCCCGATACCCCGGCGGGTTCCCGCCGTGCCAGGTTCAGCAGGCCCGACAGCGCGAAGAGCACCACGAAGCCCGCGCATGCGCCGAGCAGTGCGTTGTCCCCGATGACGTGCAGGATCAAGCGCCGCGACTCCCGCGCCGGCGGGTAGGACGTTACATCCTCGCGGAGCCACGTCACGGTCCTGCCGTCCGTCAGCCGGTACTCCGTCGCCGCGCGCTCGTCGAAGCCGACCGCGATCAGCGCCTGCGCCACGCTCACCTTGCGGGACGCGTACCAGTCGTGAGCAACCGTGTAGCGCATCGCCGCCAGCGAGGGCAGCAGCACTGCCATCGCGGCCGCCCCCAGCATCCCCAGCGCCAGCGCCCGGCGCAGTCGGTCGACATCGATCATCGGCCCGGTTCCCGGAGCCGTCGGCGAGCGTCAGCGCGGGCGTATCGGAGCCCGGTGAGCCGGTCGAAGTCGGCGTCCGGGCGGTCGCCGGAAAGGGGATTCGGCGCGCTCATGGAGACAAGGATAGGGTCGCCGCGACGCCCCGCAACCCGCTGTATTCAGGGGATTTCCTGCGAAATCATCCTCCAGGCGCCTCAAGGCGTCTCAAGGACTCTCCTGTCCCCGTATGTCCCCCGAAAAAAAATCTCGCCCGATTCACGGTCGGCGCCCAAGCGTGCAGGGATAGCCGTGCATTGAGGCATTGATCGTAGAGGCACGATGCGAGTCTAATGCCGAACCGGGACGGGTGGAGACGGATTCGACAACACGGAGGATATGACTATGGCAAAGGGCAGCAAGAGCGGCGGCTCGCACGGCGGGGGCTCGAAAGGGGGCGGTTCAAAGGGCGGCGGCTCGAAGGGTGGCAAGGGGTCGGCGGGCTGGCCCTCCACGACGGGCCGTCCGTCGGGAGGCGGACGCGACAACGCGCCATCGAAGAAGTAGGCAGAGGACTGCACGGCATCCCTGCCAGAGGCGGACGGGTTCCCGCAGGCATCACCGTTCACCGGCGACGCCTACGGGACCTCACTTGAGCGGGCCTTCGGCCGCCTGACGGCGCTTTAGGTTCAATCGACATTCAGGATTCCCTGGGAAGAGATTATGTGATTCATGACACTCCAACTGATTTCCGGTTGGAGTTGGGCGATGGTGCAGCGCTATGAGTTGACGGACGCGCAGTGGGTGCGCATCGAAGGTCTGCTTCCGGGCAAGCCGGGCGATCCGGGGCGTTCGGGGGCGGACAACCGGTTGTTCGTCAACGCGGTTCTGTGGGTGCTTCGCTCGGGCGCCCACTGGCGCGACCTGCCGGCGCGCTACGGGAAGTGGAAATCGGTGCACAAGCGTTTCACACGCTGGGCCAAAGCGGGCGTGTGGGAGAGGGTGTTCGATGCCCTGACAGCGGATCGCGACAATGAATACCTCATGCTCGACAGCACCATCGTGCGCGCGCATCAGCAGGCGGCCACCGGAAAAGGGGGGGCCGGGACCAGGCTCTGGGGCGTTCCAGAGGTGGACTGACGACCAAAATCCATGTCGCCTGCGACACCCTCGGGCGCCCGCTCCGTGTGATCCTCTCGCCCGGACAGGCCGGCGACGCGCCAAGGGCCCTGGCGTTGATGGAGGGGTTCCAGCCCCGCCATGTGCTGGCCGACGCAGCTTACGACGCCAATGCCATCCGCAACCGCATCGCCGACATCGAGGCCGAGGCCGTCATCCCCTGCAATCCAACGCGAAAGCGCCTCATCGGATATGACGCCGAAATCTACAAACACCGTAACCGCATCGAACGCTACTTCAACAAAATCAAACACTTCCGCCGCATCGCAACCCGATACGACCGAAAAGCCTTATACTTCCTCGCCTTCATACACATCGCTTCTGCTATCGTCTGGATGCGATGAATGTCGATTCTGCCTAGGGTGGCCTCGCCGAGCCGCCCTCGGCGTCAGGCGGGCGCGGTCTCCGTCGGCGCCGGCGTATTGAGTATGTCGGCGCCGATACTGTCTGCCACCCGAGCCGACGACGCCTTGATCGAATCCCGCGCCAGATGCGCGTAGCGCGAAGTCGTCTCGATCTTGTTGTGACCGAGCAGCTTGCCGATCATCGACAGCGACTCCCCGAGCGCCAGCGCCCTGGACGCAAATGAGTGCCTCAAATCGTGAAGCCGCACGTCGTCGAGACCCGCCTCCACCCGCACCCGGTCCCAGTAGTGGTTGAGGTCGGACAGCGGCTTCTCGGGCTTCTTCGTCCCCGGAATCACCCACGGGTTGCCCTCGATGCGCGGAAGCTCCGCCAGCACCCGCGCCGCCGCCGGCGACAGCGGCACCAGCCGCGCGCCGGTCTTCGAGTCCGCGAGCTTCAACTCGCCCGAGGCAAGGTCCACGTGCTTCCACTGAAGCTCGACGATCTCGTTCCGCCGGCATCCCGTCAGCATCAGCAGCCGGATCGCCGCCGCCGGATAGACCGGCAGACGGCCCTTGGCCTCCATCTCGTTCAGCACCGCGCCCAGATGGCGGAACTCCGCCTCGGTCAGAAACCGCTCGCGCTTCTCCTCCCGGTACTTGCGCACGTACTTGCACGGGTTGCCGCCGGTGCGCAGCTTCCACTCCTCGGCCAGGTTGAACAGCTTGCTGCCGATCTCCAGCGCCCGGTTCGCCTGATAGGGGATATGGCGGAGATCGAGATGCAGGGCGTTGATGTGCTTGCGCTCCACCTCCTCCACCGCCACGCCGCCGTAGGCCGGCACGATGAAGCGCTCCACCACGCTGCGGTACATCCTCCGCGTGCTCTCCTTGCAGCGCACGTCGACATGCTCTTCCAGATAGCGCGCGGCAAGCTCGGCCACCGTCACCGAGCCCCGCTCCACCGGCTCCTCGCCGCTCTTGATGCGGTTGATCGTCTCCGCCGCCTTCTTCCTCGCCTGATCCGCGGTGATCACCCCGTGGCGCCCGAGCGTTACTCGGCGCGACTTCCCCCGGTGCCGGGTCTGGACCACGTACATCTTCGACCCGCTCGGATAGACCCTCACTCCGAATCCCGGAATGCGGTCGTCCCAGAAGACCGCGTCGCGGTCCTCGACCGAGAGCGCATCGACGGTGCGCTTGGAGATGGTTCGGTATTTGAGCTTGGCCATGCGATGCCCCCTGTCGAAAATCATTTTCGTCGCCTCGGATCGCTTGCCGCTGTCCTGCGCGCCGTAAGCGTAAGCACGTCGCAAGCAACCGGAGGAAACCTCATGGCCCTTGTATCATCGCCCACGCCGGGGTTCAAGGGGGCGTCGTCGTCCGGTAAGCCGTTGTTACATAGCCAAAAATACCAGAAATTATCCCTCCAGGCATCTCGGGGCGCCTCAAGGCCCCTCCTGTCCCAATATCCGAAAATCGCTCCCCATTTAAGTGCCGCCGATGTCGATGCCGAGGTGCCAGTTCATGAAATGCTCACCCGTCTCCTCCTCGGGACAGGCATACCGTCCGGACCCCGGCTTGTCGAGACGATGCGGCACTCGAGGGTCACCAGGAGATGTAGCTGACGACGATCCCCGCCGCCGCGGTCAATCCGAGCGTGACGAACAGCCCGAGATGCCGGCCGAAGGTGAGCCAGATTGCAAAGACGGTCAGGCCCAGCGCCGAGAAGTCAGTGCTGGACAAAGAAGGCAACGGCACGGATACGAGACCGAACTCGAATGCGTCGACGTCCCGGAATACCACGTGCATGCCGAACCACACGGCGAGGTTGAGCACCACGCCGACGACGGCCGCCGTGATGCCGGAAAGCGCCGCGCTGAGGCTCTGGTTGTTCCGCAGCCTCTCGACATAGGGCGCGCCGAGGAAGATCCACAGGAAACAGGGAACGAAGGTCACCCAAGTGGCAAGCGCCGCCCCGATGACACCTGCGGTCAGCGGATCGAGACCGCCCGGGTTGCGGAAGGCCGCCAAGTAGCCCACGAACTGGACCACCATGATCAAAGGACCCGGTGTGGTCTCGGCGAGCCCGAGGCCGTCCAGCATCTCGCCCGGCGCCAGCCAGCCGTAGGCCTCGACCGCCTGCTGCGCCATATATGCCAGCACCGCATAGGCGCCGCCGAACGT
>JAJDUK010000088.1 GCA_022826665.1 Alphaproteobacteria bacterium
AGTTATGAGCAAAATTCTTAAACATATTAGGCGTACTGTACGTATACTTTCTACCGTACTCTTGTCGATTGTTGCATTTGTGGAGTTTCTTGTCTTTATTTTCGAGACCTTATCTTTCTAGTTTCAGGTCAAGCCAGCACCGAACGAAAGCCATTCGCCCATCAGCCCCCCGGGGCCATGCAGGAATTCATCTCGTCCCGGAACTACCTTGTGGACTACCAGGCGGTCGCCATCGAATTCGAAGGCGATCACATCGCCCTCGCGCAGGCCTGCTGCGTCCCGAATGCTCTTGGGAATCGTGCCTCAGCCGCGTGACGTGATCCTGACGACTTCCATTCGACTGACTCGTTGAATCTTATGCCAACCTCAATGTCTGACCCATCGAGACGGCAGGCAACACCTCGATACAAGAAGCTGGCCGGCAACCGCTTCGTAGCTGCGCGCACGGCTGGCGGTTGCGCGCACCTTGGGCGAAAATGCCGGCGCTTGTGAGACGCGGGCCGCGTGCCCACATGGGGGACAGCCGGGTATGGACATCATTCTGAAGAACGCTCTCGTCGCGCACGAGGATCAGCCAGTGCGTGCGGCCGACATCGCCATCGAGGGCGCGCGCATCGTGGCGGTCGAGCCGGGGATCACGGCGGAGGCCGGCGAGACGATCGACTGCGGCGGCCGGCTGGTCTCGGGCCCGCTGATCGACCCGCACGTCCATCTCGACGCCGTGCTCACGGCGAACCTGGAGCCCAACGTCACCGGCACGCTGCACGAGGGAATCGCCAACTGGGCCAAGCAGAAAAAGATCCGCGACCTGGAATCGGTCAAGGCGCGGGCCAGGCAGGCGATCGACTGGGAGGTGGCGCAAGGCGCGGGCTTCATCCGCACCCACGCCGACATCTCCGACGAAGGCCAGCTCTCGATGCGGGCCCTGCTGGAGGTCAAGGACGAGGTGAGCGACCGGGTCGACCTGCAGATCGTGGCCTTCCCCCAGGACGGCATCCACTCCCACCCCGGCGGCCCGGAGCTCTTCATCCGCGCGCTGGACATGGGGCCGGACGTGATCGGCGGCATCCCGCACAACGAAGCGACGCGGGAGGCGGGCGTCGCCAGCCTCAAGCTGATCTTCGACGAGGCGGAGAAGCGGGGCCTGCTGATCGACGCCCACTGCGACGAGGTCGACGACCCCAACTCGCGCTTCACCGAGGTGATGGCGCACGAGACCTATTACCGGGGCATGCAGGGCCGGGTGACTGCGAGCCACTGCGCGGCCATGCACTCCTACGCCAATGCCTACGCCTTCCGCCTGTTCGGCTGGCTCGAGAAAGGCGGGCTCAACGTCATCGCCAACCCCTTTGACAACCTGATCCTGCTGGCGCGGGAGGACAGCTACCCCAAGCGCCGGGCGATGACGCGGGTGAAGGAGCTGTGGCAGGCCGGGATTACCGTCGGCATCGGCCACGATTCGATCATGGACCCGTGGTATCCCCTGGGGCGCGGCGACATGGTGCAGGCGGCCTCGGTGGCGCTGCACGTCTGCCAGATGTCCGGCACGGCGGAGATCGATGCCTGCTTCGACATGGTGACCTGGAAGAATGCCGAGATCCTCGCGCTGGAGGACTATGGCGTGGCCCCCGGCTGCCAGGCGGACCTCGCGGTGTTCGACGCGGCCAGCAAGGCGGACGTGCTGCGGATCAACCCGGCGTGCACCCACGTCTTCAAGCGCGGCAAGCTGGTCGCCGCGACCACGCCGGCTGCCCGCTCGGTGATGGGCCAGTCGGTCGACCTCACGCTCGGCAACTGAGCGCGGCGTTACGGAGAATGGAGAGAAACGATGGTGCAAACCTATAGCGCGCCGCTTCGCGACATGCGCTTCGTGCTGAACGAGCTACTCGACGTAGGCGAGATCGCCGCGCTGCCCGGCTACGAGGACGCGACGCCCGACGTGATCGACGCCATGATCGAGGAAGGCGCCAAGCTCTGCGAGAACACGCTGCTGCCGCTCAACCGCCCGGCGGACGAGGAAGGCTGCCACTACGAGAACGGCGTGGTGCGCACACCGCAGGGTTACAAGGAGGCCTACAAGACCTTCGTCGATGCCGGCTGGACCGGCGTCACGCTGTCGCCGGACTATGGCGGCAAGGGACTGCCGCAGCTCATCAGCATGGTCTTCGACGAGATGGTCTGCTCGACCAACCTCGCCTTTGGCGTCTATCCGCTGCTCACCAACGGAGCCGCGGCGGTGATCGAGCTGCACGCGGCGGAGGCGCTCAAGCAGGCCTACCTGCCCCGCCTCGGCGACGGCACCTGGAGCGGCACCATGTGCCTGACCGAGCCGCATTGCGGCACCGACCTGGGGCTCATCCGAACCAAGGCGGTGCCGACGGACGAGGGCCGCTACGCGATCTCCGGCACCAAGATCTTCATCTCCGCCGGCGAGCATGACCTGACCGAGAACATCGTCCATCTCGTACTGGCGAAGCTGCCGGACGCGCCGCCCGGCGTGCGCGGCATCAGCCTCTTCCTGGTGCCGAAGCGGACGCTCAAGGAGGACGGAACGGCGGGGCCGGCCAACGGCGTCTCCTGCGGCTCGATCGAGGAGAAGATGGGCATCCACGGCTCGGCCACCTGCGTGATGCACTTCGACGAGGCGGAGGGCTACCTCATCGGTAAGCCGCACAAGGGCCTGCGCTGCATGTTCACGATGATGAACGGCGCGCGGCTCGGCGTCGGCCTCCAGGGCCTGGGGCTAGGCGAGACCGCCTACCAGAGCGCGACCGCCTATGCGAAGGACCGCCGCCAGGGGCGCGGGCTCAAGGGCGCGGAGGAGCCGGAGGCGTCGGCCGATCCCATCATCGTCCACCCCGACGTGCGCCGCATGCTGCTCAACCAGCGCGCCATCAACGAGGGCGCCCGCGCGCTCGCCTACTGGACGGCGCTCCAGCTCGACATCTCGCGCAGCCACGAGGACGCCTCGGTGCGCGAGGATGCCGACGAGCTGGTGCAGCTGATGACGCCGATCATCAAGGCCTTCTTCACCGACTACGGCTTCGAGGCCACCAACCTCGCGGTGCAGGTGCATGGCGGCCACGGCTACATCCGCGAGCACGGCATGGAGCAGCTCGTGCGCGATGCGCGGATCAGCCAGATTTACGAGGGCGCGAACGGCATCCAGGCGCTCGACCTGGTGGGCCGCAAGCTTCCCCGCCGCGCCGGGCGCTACCTGCGGCACTTCTTCCACCCCGCCGTCGCCTTCATCGAGGAGAACAAGGACGACCCGGAGCTTGCGGACATCGTGGGCCCGGTGGGCAAGGCGCTCGGCAAGCTGCAGACCGCGACGCTGGTCATCGCCCAGCGCGGCCTGGGAGATCCAGAAGAGGCCGGGGCTGCGGCTTCCGATTATCTCAGGATGTTCGGGCTGGTGGCGGTGGGCTACATGTGGTGCCAGATGGCGAAGTGCGCTCGCGACAAGCAGAACGGCGATGCCTTCTACGACACCAAGCTGAAGACCGCCCGATTCTACGTGCAAAAGGTATTGCCGGACAGCGCCGGGCTCTTCCTCAAGATCATGGCGGGCAAGGGCGCCGTGATGGCCCACGGCGCGGAGGAGTTCTAGTGAAGCCTCCCCCTCCCGTCATGGCCGGGCTTGTCCCGGCCATCCACGTGTTTGCCCAGCGTTCAACGGGTCTGGCTGAACGAGATGCCCGGAACAAGTCCGATGGGTTGGACGCCCCCTCCCGACGGCATCGCAATGTGCCAAGGTTGTGTCTGTAGCCCACGACCTGAGGGAGGAGGCATCCATGGACGAGGTTAGCATCATCGGGATCGATCTGGCGAAGCGCAGCTTCCAGCTGCATGGCGCGCGGGCGGACGGCTCGGTCGCCTTCCGCAAGAAGCCGAGCCGGGGGAAGCTGCTGGCCTTCCTCGCCTCGCAGCCGCGCTGCGTGGTGGCGATGGAGGCATGTGCGAGCGCGCATTACTGGGGCCGGGAGATCGTGAAGCTCGGCCATGAGGTCAGGCTGATCCCGCCGATCTACGT
>JAJDUK010000002.1 GCA_022826665.1 Alphaproteobacteria bacterium
GGTAAGCGTTCGGGCATGCCGTGGAGTCCCGGACCGCTGAGCAGTGGTGAACGCCATCCTCTTGGTAGCATGGTTCGGGCGAACGAGCGATTCTAGCGGTTGAGCGCCCGTTGCCAGTTCCTTCGGAGGGGGCGGAGCCAGACGTCCTTGCGGGGCTTGTCGTAGAGCTTGGCCCGGTCGTAGCGGCCGCGGCCCTGGGTAGTCCCGACCAGGGTCCATCCCGATGCCTTGTAGACGGCGCCGGTGTAACGGGGGGTTTCCACGAAGGTCTCGATGAGCACGGGGGTGACGTTGTAGCGCCCGGCCCAGTCCGCTGGCAGGCGGCGGCGCACGAGGGCGAGGATGTGCGAGCCGAGGTTGGGGATCTCGATCCAGGGGAGGATGAGGAACCTTGGGTTGTCGACGACCAGGGGCAGGTTCTTTTCGCGCATCTGGGGTGTCCAACCGATGAAGTTGTCGCGTGGGGCGAGCTTCCAGGCGGCGGTGGAGAAGCCGAGCATGGCGAGAGGGCGGCCGTAGCGGTCGTGTACGGCATAGCGCATCTGGGCGCCGACCAGGGTCTTGTATCCGAGGTAGTGGTAGCGGGCGATGAACTCGTTCCACAGCCTGCCCTCTCGGGTCTCGCGCAAGACGGAGCGCATCTGCAGCGGTCGGACTTCGTCAAGAGTGGCGGGGGCGGGGAACAGAGGCGGCTCGGTGTCGGGCCCGAAGACGATGGGCCTGGGCCGGTGCTTTCGTCCCGTGGGCGGCGGCAGCGCGATGACGCCGTCGCGGTCCATGGCGAGCATGGCGACCCGGGCCATCATGTCCTTGAGGCCGCCGTCCGGCTTGAGCCAGCCGATGCGCCGGCAGAACTCTCGGGAGAGGGCTGCGCGGGTGGGCTGCGGCTCGGCCGCGATCAGGGCGCGCAGCAGCGCCATCTCCCGGGCGGTGAAGTCGCGGCCGTAGTAGCGGCACTCGATGGCGCCGGTCATGGCGGCGTTGCGAGTTCGCGCCTGCGCTCCTCGCTCATGGTCCATGGCAGCCAGGGCGAGAGGTCTTCGGGCGGCCGGCGACGGTTGTTCGCGCAGGCTTCGAGCCACGCTTCGAGCCAGCGCAGGACATCGATGCCGTTCATCGAGAGCGTGCCGATGACCGAGTACATGGTTGCGGTGAACCTAGCCCCGCCCTCGCTGTCGGAACCGAAGCTCAGCCCTCGTCCGATTGCCGGACCGCGCAGGATTCTCTCGGCCGTGTTGTTCGTAAGGGGCACTTGCGGCTCGTCGACGAAGACGCACAACCCCTCGCGATGGTTCATGAGCGAGCGCAGCGCCTTGCCTTCGCGCGCCCGGTCCGGCAGGGCGGCCAGTTCCGCCTCGGCGTGCGCGAACAGGCCGTCGACCGCCTTCTTCAGTTCGCGCGTCGCCTTTCTGAACGCGGCGGTCTGTCGTTTGCGGCCGGGGTCGTAATGTTCCAGCCGCGCCTCGTTCAGCCGGAAGATCCCGGCGATCCGCTCGATCCATCCCTCGCACCATTGCGTCAGCCGTTTCTGGCCGGCCGCAGCCTCGATAAAATCGCGGCGCGCGTGGCTCCAGCAGAATGCAAGGATCATCCTGTTTGCGCCAAGGCGGGCGAGCCGCTTGTACGCGCTGTAGCGGTCGCAGACGACGATCGTGCGGCGCCGGGCTTCGGCGAAGAGCTTGAGCGCCGCTTCGGCGCTGCGGCTCCGGTCGATATGGAAGTAGACCGCGTCCGTGCTGACCGAGGTCCACAGCCAGGCGCGGCTCGACCGGTCTTCCCCGCCGAACTCCTGCACGCGCCAGGATGTCTCGTCGGCATGGCGCAGCGCCGTGGTGTTCTGGCGCGCGAGGATCGCCTTGTAGAGCGGATCGAACAGGGGCCCGAAGAGCTTGCGGCTGCTGCCCAGCGTCCCGGGCGATATCGCCAGGCCCCGCTCGGACATCCACGCGGCGACGCCGTTGAGGGTGCGGAAGCAGGCGTAGCGCTCGAAGAGAAAGCACGCCCACACGCTGATCCCGTAGAGCGTGTTGGCGAACAGCCGCGGCGCCGGCGGCGCCGACACCTCCATCGGCGAGGACTCGCATCCGCAAGTCCGGCGCAGGCGCGGACGGCTGATCACACGCTTGTGGGCCTTGACCTCGATCTCGACGAGGGTGGAGGTCTCGACGCCATTCGGCGCGTAGGCTTGCCCGCACCGCGCGCAGACGCATGCCTCCGGCGGCGGGGCGAGCGTTTCCGGCCGCTCCTTGAGCCCGGGACGTTGGGTATGGCCGTGGCCGGGCGCGCCCGGCTGCTGGCCGCGCTTGCGCTCCGAACGCGGTTTGTCCTGCTGCTCGCTCTTGCGACCGTAGAGTCTCTTCGACAGCACCGCCCCGGTCGAGCGCAGCCTGGCAAGCTGGGCCTGCAGCGTCTCGATCCGATCCCGCGAACCCTTCACGGCCCGGCGCAGGGAGGCGTTCTCCCGGGACAACGACCTGATCGTCGCCTTGTGGCGCCGCGACCTCCTCAGCGCGGTGCGCAGGTGAGCGGCCTCGTCGAACGGCAGCTTCGACAGCGTCGCTCCGGCCGCCCGGAGCCCGGCGATCCGGGCCGTCAGCTTCTTCTGCCCGGCCCTGGACCCCTCAAGCGCGTGGCGCAGCCAGAATACCGCGTCGGACAGAGACAGGGCCCGGGCCTCGGCGTCGCGCAGGAACCGGACCTCCCTGTGGAGGCGCAGGTTCTCGTTCGACAGCTTCCTGGCGGTCTCCCTGATGCTCTCCGCCCGCTCCTTCTCCCGGTCCAGCTTCCCGTGGAACTCGCCCACCGCCTTGCGCCACTGGCCCAGTTCCTTGCCGAGCCGCTTGTTCTCCGCGCGCAACGACCGGATGGCGCCCGCGTGCTCCAGCGAACGCTCCGCGCCGGCGCGCCGCCCGGCGGCCGCCTTCCGGGCTTCCGACGCCGCCAGAGCCTCCCGCAGCCGGGCGACCTCCTCGCGCAACGACGCGGCCCTGTCGTCTTCACCCGGACCGGTGGCTTCCCAGAGGAGCTTCCTCAGGCGCACGACTTCCGCCTGCAGGGAAGGCGTGTCCTTCACCGCGCGGCGGAGTTCCTTCGCCTCCTCGGCGGCCTCGCTCAGCCTGCGCCGGCAGGACTTGAACCGCCACTTCCACACACCCGCTTCGCTGCGGGCGGCCACCTCCGCCCAGCGCAGTTCTTCGCAACGCGCCTCCGCCGCCTCGGCTCGTGCCCGTTCCTCTTCGTACAGGGATCGCAGATCCCGCGGCTCACCCGGGGGCTCCGGCTTCGAAGCCGGCCAGATACCATCGCCGCTCTCGGTCAGCGTCTCGTCTGCGGAAAGATCGTCGTCGAGAACCGACATGCGCTCAAGGATAGCGCAGATCGAATCGTGTTACCAGCCTAAATCCTTGCACACCTTCAGTTCGGCGTGGATAATGACCCAGACACGGGACTCCACGGCATGCCCGAACGCTTACG
>JAJDUK010000054.1 GCA_022826665.1 Alphaproteobacteria bacterium
TCGGCGTGGCTGCAGACGCTCGCCAGCATGGACCACGAGGACGACGACCCCGGCACCACGTGGAACGTGGACGCGCGCACGCGCGAGCCGGAGCGGATGTCCGCGCGGATGGCGTGGCGCGCGATCCAGGACGGCCTGCCGGGCGATGCCATCATCTCGTCCGACATCGGCAACAACTGCGCCATCGGCAACGCCTATCCCACCTTCGAGGAGGGCCGGAAATACCTGGCGCCGGGGCTGTTCGGCCCGTGCGGCTACGGCTTCCCCGCCATCCTCGGCGCGAAGATCGGCTGCCCCGACGTGCCGGTCGTCGGTTTCGCGGGCGACGGCGCCTTCGGCATCTCAATGAACGAGATGGTCTCGGTCGGGCGCGAGGGCTGGCCCGCGATCACCATGGTGGTCTTCCGCAACTACCAGTGGGGCGCGGAGAAGCGCAACTCGATCCTCTGGTACGACAACAACTTCGTCGGCACCGAGCTGAACCCGGACCTGAGCTACGCGAAGGTTGCGGACGCCTGCGGGCTGAAGGGTGTGGCGGTCAGCACTATGGATGAGCTGACGGCAGAGCTCCGGGAGTCATGCGACGCGCAGGCCGAGGGCGTCACGACTTTCATCGAGGTGATCCTCAATCAGGAGCTGGGCGAGCCCTTCCGCCGCGACGCGATGAAGAAGCCCAACGTGGTGGCCGGCATCGACGGCGCCGACATGCGCCCGCAATAGTGGACATCGCGGACCGCCTCGTCGCGCAAGCGAAACAGCGTCAGTGCGCCGTCGTCCTGCTGGGGTGCGATGACCCGAGAGTTGCAAGTGGCTTCCCTGCGCTATCGGACATTGTCGCCGGACCCTGCGAGTTGAGGGATGGGCGGCAGAGCGCACATGCCTCCTACATGCCCAGCCCTCGGGTTCTGCCCTGGTTCCGGTAATGCTGGAACTGATGAAATGAACCGATCCTTGGCACCGATGCCGAGACCCGCCGCGATGTCACCTATCGACGATAGATGCTGATGAGCCGCGCAACCTACAGGGCTGTGTGGAACTGCCTGAACTGCAGGTAGCCATGGAGCTGGGAATAGCCCTTGGCCTTGCGGATGGCGGTCGGTACGGTAGATGCCGTCGCGGTCGTGATTGCGAATACCCTTGCCGCGGAAGCGCGGGCCTCTGCGGTTGGGTTTTCCCCTTATGACTTGCGCGACGAACGTAGTTCATTGATGGCGGGAGGCGGACCCTAATGAGTTGGGCGCGCCCTTGCAGAAAAAGAGATGAGGCGAGCCTTGGGCATACAAAGGGCGCTCGCCAGGTCAAGCTCCGGGCCATCGCGCCTGGCTTTGCTCTTGCGGCAACTCTTCTGATTGTAGCCCCCGCTCACGCTGATGTACTCGACAGCCTGATGTTGCGCCTCGACAGGCTTGAGGAGGAGAACCGGCAGCTCAGACATGAAATCGAGGCGCTGAAGGCCGAGATGTACGAACGCGGGGAGGCCGAATCCGTTGACCCTCCCTCTGGTGATCGAAGCTCCGCACGGCTGCTGCGCATCGACTCCCGAACCGGGTATGAACTTCTTGACCCGACCTCCAGAATCAACCGCAAGCAACGCCTTTTGCTGGAGCTGAGACGCGATGGAACCCTCCTCCCGGACGGCGTGAGCGTGCATGGCGCAGTCACCGCTGTTGGCGATTATCAGACCAGCAACAGGGACGGCAAGTTCGGCTACCTAATGCGCCATCCGACCGCGAGGAACCAGGTGGGCAACGAGGTTTCCGAGGCGGCGATCCATTCGGTACAGCTCGGCTTCACGGCCTTGCTCGGCGATTGGATCACGGGACACGCGCAGATTCTCTACGATCCCGAGCAGAGCTTCGGCTCAGGCACCAACACGTCCATTGAACGCAATCAACTTCAGATGCGGCACGCCCACATCCTGATAGGTAATTTCGACCGCCTCCCCGTCTACGCCAGTCTGGGCAAGATGCCGGTACCCTTCGGTCTGACCGATACCGTCAATCCCTTCACCGCTTCGACGGGCTGGCACGCCTTCGGTGGGCTGGCCAACGGGGCGACACTGAGCTACGCGAAGGATGGCTTGAGCCTCTCTCTCATGGGCGTCCAGGGAGGGGCGCAGTTCCGCGCCGCGAACACGCCGGTCGAGAGGACCGGCGTCCCGAGCAAGCTGAACAATCTGGCCGTGGATGCGAGCTACGAGTTCGGCCTGGGCTCCCGCGGCACGCTTCTTCTGGGCGGTTCGTATCTGCGCGGCTCGGCCTATTGCCAGGACTTCCCGGTGCAGCACTACCTTCCGTGCCGGGACAACAATCCGGCATTCGACCTGTACGCAAGGCTCGTCGCAGGCGAGCTCACGCTCAAAGGGGAGTTCGCGAGAACCCTCGACGAATGGCCCGGGACGTTCAACCCCGCTATCCCACAGTTCCCTGCGAGCGACGTGACGAGCTTCGACGTTGGGTTGAAGTACCGCCTCGACCTCGACTACGGCCCACTAGACCTGTCTGCGGAGTTCAGCCGCTTCGTGGCCGGTCCCGATGGTGCGCCGTGGGAACGACAGGACCAGATCGTTCTCGGTACTGCGTGGTTTGCGGAGCCCAGCGTGAAGCTGTTTACCGAATACATTCACGTCGACGGCTTCGTCCCGCTCAACTTCATCAGCGGGGGCAGCATCAGAGACGACCGGGGCGAGCTGATACCCGACCGCACCATCAGCGAGGCGGCTGCACGCTCGGACATCTTTCTGGTGGGCGTCAATGCCGCGTTCTGATGCATTTGCGTACGAGCGCAGCCGGATTTTCTTGACTTGGCTACACTTGGGCGAGCTTGCAGCCCTTGCCGCTTGAGCGTGTGTCGACGTGAGATTGCTCATTGCGATATCGGCGCCCAGGCGGCGGAAGATCTGCGCGGAGTTAAGTCCAAATCTGTCTTGTCCAGAATGCTGACGTTGAGTGACGAACGGGTCCGGGATCGCTCTCTTGTCCTCTTCCCCGCTCGCTCTCATTCGAGCCCTCCTGGAACCCTTTTCCGCCGCCTTCCTCGTCATCTGCCGGGTATGCGCTGACCTTGCGAGCGACACAGACCGCCGCAACGGTTGCGACGAGAGGTGGCGGGATAAAACAGCGAGCGCGGCGCCGGGACCGAAGGAACAGGCGATGGTATTCGCGGCCTTGTGGCGCGTAGCACCGCCCGCGGACGCGGGTGGGGCGCGATACTCGCGCGGCAATCAGCGGTGGGACTCGGCAAATCCGGGATGCCCGTTGTTCGTGCCGAGGGGACGGCAGCGCGCTTTTTCACACTGTCCCGCCGGGCTACCCTGACGTCAGGCTGAAAGCATGCTTCGCCATGGCGACGGTGAAGCGAGCCGAAACTTGGGATGTCGTGCGCGCAGAGGTCGGACTGCGATTCCGCCACACGACCCAATCGGTGAACGCGATCATCGAGGCGACCTGAGACCGGCCGAGGTCCGAAGACAGGCGATGTCCCTGGAGGTGATTGACGAAGCCGCTTCCGCAATGCCGGGATCAGCGATTGTAGTATCCATCGACGTGGCACCGACCGGACCGCATCATGCTGACCTTCACCGAAGAGCTTGTCCTGCTGCTGAACGACGAGGACGGTGCGCCGCTGCCGATCCGGCAGGATATCGTGGCGTGTGCGCTCGCCGGCGCCGTGCTGATGGACCTGGCGTTCGCTTATCGGATCGATACCGACCTCGAGGCGCTCTTCGTCAACGACCCCACGCCGACCGGCAAGCCCACGCTCGACCGCATATTAGAGAGGATCGCGGCCCGTACCGAGGTCTGCGACGCCAAGATGTGGATCGGCACGCTATCCGTCGAGGAGGCGCCCTCCATTCACGAACAGACCCTGGCGAGCCTCGTCGAGAGCGGAATCCTGACGGTGCAGGAGAGCAGACTCCCGTGGATACGGTTCCGGCGCTATCCGAGCAGCGACGGCAAGACGGCAAAAGAGCTCCGCCAGCATGTCGCCGACGTGTTGACCTCCGACGAGATTCCCGACCCTCGCGATGTCGCCCTGATCTCCCTTTTGGACGCCTGCGAAATCCTCCCCGACATCTTCCCTAGACAGGAGATAGAGGATTTTCGTCCCCGGATCGCGTTACTGCGCAAGATGGACCTGATCGGCAGGGAGGTGGCAGGCGCCATCGCCGAGATCGAGCGCTCGATCATTCAAGCGGTGCGCGCCCGGGCCGCTCAGTTCAAGAAGCTGCTGCTGATCCTCTCGATCGCCGCAGGTGTGGCCGCGTTCGCGACGCTCGTGGCCCCGAGGTTCCCGGTGGCGGATCGGTTCAGTGCCCTGTATTTCGAGCGTCTCTGGTTCGACGGCAGCTGGCAGCTGTGGAGCGGCTTTGCGCTTCTCGGATTGAGTGGTGCAGGCGTCCTCGCGGTCCTGCTCCTGAAGCTGCGAGCGATCGCCCGCCTGGGCGGCTTCAACTGGTGGCGGCTCGCTCATGTCGGGTTCGGCATCGCCTGCGTGCTCGCGCTCTTCGCGCATACCGGCTTTCGCTTGGGCACCAGTCTCAACGCGGCGCTGATGGGCTGCTTCCTGGCCGTACTGGTCCTCGGCGGCCTGGCCGGGGTTTGCACCAACGCGGCGGGTCAACTCAGAAAATGGGGGATCAAGCCCAAGCAGCGCGTCATTCCGATTCGGGTGCACATCGTTGCGCTCGTTCCTCTGCCCGCACTCCTGATCATCCACATCATCGCCGTCTACCTGTACTGATGAGGCCCGCGCATGGCGCGCAAGTCGATCCTTCACGTCTGCTGGGTGCTGGCGACCCTGGCGGCCATCGGCGCGGTCACGGTGTGGATGACGGTGGGCGGCGATCGCGAAGTCCTGTTGATCGGCGCAACCACCGATGCCCACCACCAGTTCGAACTGGCGTGCGAGAGCTGCCACACCGCAGCAGTCTTCGCCAGCAGGAAGGCGGCGTTAAAGGGGCTGAACAAGGCCTGCCGGAACTGTCACGAGGACGATCTGAAGGACGCCGAGGACAGTCACCCTCGCAAGAAATTCCGCAATCCCAGGATGTCCGTCTACTGGGAGCCGCTCGATGGCCGGTCTTGCACGACCTGCCATGTCGAGCATCGCCCCGAGATCACCCGGAAGGGGGCGGTTACTGTCGCGATGGATTTTTGCGAGGCGTGCCACGGCGAGGGCGATCAGGACGTGCGAACGGACCGCCCGACCCATGCGGGCTTGACCTTCGACACCTGTGCCTCGTCGGGTTGCCACAACTATCACGACAACCGCGCGCTCTATGCGGACTTCCTGGTGAAGCACGCGGACCAGCCCTGGCTGGCTGCGGCACCTGTGCACGCGCTTGCGGCCCTGCACCGTTCGCAGAAACCGCTGGAAGAGACGGCGCTCGGGCGGGAAGACGCTCTCGCGCCGGCAGCGGCGCTCGCGGACGAAACGGCCCTCGATCACTGGGCCGGCTCGGGTCATGCGGCAGCGGGCGTGAACTGCGCGGGCTGCCACGCGCCGGAGGTGGCGTCAGGCGCGCCGCTCGCCGAGATCGAAGCCGGTTGGACCGACGTGGCGCCGCTCACGGCCTGCAGGGACTGCCACAAGCAGGAAGCGAAGACCTTCGCGCTCGGTCGGCACGGCATGCGCCAGCACCCTGAGATCGCGCGGCCGCGGGATGCGTCGGCCACCGTCCTTGACGCCGTGCTGCCCGAAGGTGTCACGGAGTGGCTTTCCGACGCGCCTTATCCCGTGCTTATGACCGTGAAGGAGGCACGCATTCCGATGCGCGCCGATGCCGCCCACGAGTCCCTCGATTGCGGGGCCTGCCACCAACCCCATGCGGTCGACGTCGAGCACGCCGCGGTGGAGGCCTGCATGTCATGCCACGCCGACCCCCATACTCAGGCCTATGTCGGCAGCCCTCATCATGAGCTTTGGCAGGCGGAGCTGGCCGGCGACGCAGAGCCCGGCTCAGGGGTGAGCTGCGCCACCTGCCACATGTTCAAGGTGGAACGCCGGGGAACGATCTTCACCAGCCATCATCAGAACGACGGCCTGCGGCCGAACGAGAAGATGATCCGGCCCGTCTGCCTCCATTGCCACGGTCTCGGCTTCGCCATCGACGCACTCGCAGACGAAGACCTGGCGGCAGGAAACTTCAGGGGACAGCCTGCGGTCCATGTCGAGAGTATCGACTGGGCGGTGCAGCATGAGACATCGGGCGTTCCGAACGATGAGCGTTGAGCGCTCGGCCGTGTGCCGATTGAAACCTGGGAGGACAGGAGCCATGAAACGAACATCGAGCCTGATTGTCGCGTTGGCGTTCGGCACGGCCACGACGCTGGCGGCGGCAACCGCAGCGGCGGACGATGTTTCTTACGAGCGGGTCGCCGACATGCTGTACACGGTGATGTCCGCGGACCGCGAGGTCTACACGAAGATGGTGATCCAACGCCTCACCGTGGACGACAAGGTCATCACCGCGTCCGAGCACTTTCGGGATGATCTGGCCTTGCCGCTGCCGGCGCAGATGTTCCGCTTCGGCTCGGAGGCGGCGATGGATGCGACCGAGAACTTCTCCTATGCGCTGCTCTCGCTCCATCCCATCAACAAGAAGAACGGTCCTGGGACGGATCTGGAGAGAGAGGGCCTCGAATTCGTCGTCGACAATCCGGGCGAGAACTTCTACGGCGAAGAGGAGCTGGGCGGAGAGGAGTACTTCACCGCCATCTATCCCGACTACGCCGTCGCCGAGGCCTGCGCGCTCTGCCACAACGACCACAAGGATTCGCCGCGCACCGACATTGAGGTCGGCGACGTGATGGGCGGCGTTGTCATCCGCATATTGATGGATTGAGGGGTTCCTGCTGACGGCCTCTCGGTGCCAGCACCATGCCACGCAGTGTTGCGGAGTGACTCGTCCCTTGCCCGAATCTCTCGCTGATCGGGATGGTCTCCAGCGGTATCCCGCGGCGCGCACTTCTTGTGCCGTCCTGGGTGGGGTTCCGACCCATCCAAACGGTCATGGTCGCCGCAGTGTTGAGCCACCGGGTGGGATCATCTTCTTCACGGCAGACAAGGGACGCCGTGCGCGCCGGAGGCGTCCTCATCGACGCGCTTCGCGCGGCGGTCCCGCCGGGCCAATTTGTCGCGAGGGAGGAAGAAAGGTTCATTATGGCGAGGGTGACTCGGGCCGGTCTGACAAACGCTGTGCTTGACGAGGCCGAACTGCCGGATCGCGATGCGAGGTCTCTCGTGGATACCGTGATCGATATGGTGGCAGAGCGGCTGACAGCGGGGGAGACGGTGATGATCTCCGGCTTATGGCACCTTCATCGCGCGCGACAAGGCCGCGAGGATGGGCCGTAACCCGAAGACCGGCGAGGCGGCGGCGATCTCGGTGCATCGGGTGGTGGTGTTTCGCGCCTCGCAGATTCTGAAACAGCGGGTCGCCTCGGCCATGCGGGACGCGGCCGGCAGCGGCCCGAACACTCGGGACGGACCGGGCATCGGGCAAGGCGGGTGACCGCGGGGATCCATGATCCGATGGGGCAACGCCGAAGGCGCGGGCTCGGGCGGCGCGGCCAAGCGCCTCGCATCCATAAAGGGTGCCGAGGCCGACCGGCGGATGCGCCTATCGTATAGAGGCGCCGCGCCGGCCGCAGCGGCCGCCGCGACGGTCGCAGCCACTTGAGTGTTCGCAGAGACTCAGCCTCAGTGCGGGCCGGTGGCTTTCCGGACCCGCGCGGCGAAGGCGATCCAGGAGTCCCGGTCGTGCCCGAGACGCCGGTTCATGCCGTCGCACAGATTGAGGGCGTTATCCAGCGTCAACGCAATCAACGTGGTGGGGATGACCTTGTCAAGACTGTCGACCGCGATGACGATGCGGTACATGCCGTCCCCGGGCAGCTCCTCGGGGCAGAACACGTAGTCCGGATTGTCCGGCAGCGCTTGAACGGTCATGGGAATTCTCCGCTGCTGCGTCGATTCCAGCTTACCCGCCGGCCCGCCCGCGTGCGCTGCCGGGTCGGCGGGTCGGTTCGGCAGGACAAGATCCGGGGGGCGGGCCCGCCGGGATAGCGGCAAGCCTATCGGTCCCTTGCGGAGATTCTCACCAGGCAGCTGTGGGCAGTGGTGACGACCTCCACCTGCGGACCGCAGGACTGCAACAGGGACTTCAGTTTCTTCTTGCCGAACTTCGACGGCTCGAAACCGGGCTCGACCTCGCGCAGGCTCACGCCCACCAAGCCGATATCGACCCACCCGTCGTTCTTGTCGAGCGAGGCCATGGCAGCGACCAGCAGCGAGACGAAGTCGTCGCGACGCTCGATCTCCGTGAATGAGACTGCCGCGGGCATTTCGGCGCCGGACGCCCCTTCGAGGAACGCGAACTCATCGCATGCCTCGACGAACGCCCTCGGCGTCTTGCGCTCGCCCATGCCGACGACATGTCGACCGCTCTGGCGCAGGCGGATCGCGAGCGGCGCGAAGTCGCTGTCGCTCGAGACCAGGCAGAAGCCCTCGATCCTGGTGTCGTGCAAGAGGTCCATCGCTGCGATGGTCAGCTCGATGTCGGCTGCATTTCGACCGCCGGCCTGCGGTGTGCGATCAGCCGTGTGAAAGGCGTAGCGCACAAGGGCCTTGCCCCACCCGGCAGATGCCACCGAGCCGAATGCGCGGCGAATCTCGACCCTGCCGTGCTTCGCAGCCTCCGAAAGGATGCGCGGCGCCAGCGCCGGAGAGACGTTCTCGGCATCCACCAGGACGGCGAGCTGTCGTGGGGCGATGTCGGTCATCGTGGGGAACGTGTGCTGCTCGCCATGACGCCCAACGTCTCGCTCGCTGCGCCGGTTACCGGTAGAACTCGACGTAGAACCGCACCCTTCCAATCAGCTCGACCTCGTGCTCGACCTCCGGCTCGACGACGCCGGGATGGTCGGGGTTCAGGATCAGCTCCTCCGCCGGCGACCGGAGGATACGATAGAGAAGCCTTCCGTCGAGTACTACGATCAGGCCCCAGGTCCCTGCTCTCGTGCGATGCGATCTCCTGAGACCCGGCGGCACCGTCTCCTCGGTGAACTCCGGGGTGCGCCGGTAAGGGCGGACAATGGCAGGGAGGGATTTCATCGGCCAAACCACCGATCACGGAGACGGCAAGGCTCACCGACCCCCGACGGCATCGGGATCGCCCGCAGCAACGTTGTCGGGGCGCCGTCGGCCCAACGCGTTCCCGGCTCCCACTTCCGGCAGCCGGTCAGGCTCCTGTTCATCAGGGGCGCGATCTGCCCTGCGTGAGCTGCGGCTTCTTGCGCACCTCGCGCAAGGTGGCAGGCGCATGAACGACGTCGGCACCCTCGCCCCTGGCGTTGGGTCAGCGCTTCACGGATAGACTGAATCAAGTCTTCCCGGGACATGCTCATGATCTTTGCGGCGCTCATGATCGACGCGACGATGGCTGCCATTCCGCGCCGCGGCAAGGGGCTCAAGTCGGTCCTGGCGGATTTGGCACAGGCGCGCGGCGCATAGAACGGCACCCTGTGCGTTCACACGATGATAGGGAAAATCAATGGCGCCGACACCAGGTATTGGTGGCGACGATTGCGGGCCACGAGCGAGCAAACGTAGAATTTCGACAGCCTCGAGTCTCTGCAGGAAGTTTTGTGCGCACCATGAAATACATGATTCTGGCGGCTGGCTTGGCGCTTCTCTTGGCGGGCTGCATTCATGATGGAGACGGTGTCTCCACGTCCGGAGATACAACCGTCCAGCCGGAGCCCCCGAAATCGGAAGAGGAGCGGCGGCGGGCCTATGCCGCGCACCCCGAGTTCCGCAACCAGTACGGTCTGGAACAGATCAAGGCGCACCATGCGTACGCCCGCGGCGCGACCGGCAAGGGGGTGACGCTCGGCATCGTTGACAGCGGTGTCGACCCAAGTCACCCGAAGTTCGAGGGTAAGCTCGAGTCGAGCAACGTCGAGGGCTACGAGCCCGACTTCGACACCTGCGACAACCGCGCCGCCGACGGCGACTGTCACAGCCTGGTCGGGCATGGAACGTTCGTCGCGGGCATTATGGCAGCGAACAGGCGGGCGAGCCCGGACGCGGGCACCGGTAGCGCGTCGGCCATCCACGGGGTCGCTTTCGACGCTGATGTGATCTCGGTGGGGTTCCGCGATTTGGGCGAAACCCTCGAGGACATCCTCGGCGATTACCCCACGCCCGAGCAGATCCGCGACCTTCCCGATCTGCTGCGCGACCTCGAGTCCGGCCTGGAAGAGCAGTTTGCGTCAGCCTTTGAGCGTCTGAACGGGCGGGTAACTGCGGTCAACGCGAGCTTCGGGCTGCCCGGAAACATCGAGGACTTCGGCGCCGATGCGCTGCGTAAGCGCTTCCCCAACGTGATCGATGCCATCGCGCAGGTCGATACCCCGGCCGGCGCACGCACGATCTATGTTTGGGCAGCTGGCAACGCCCGGGGCGAGATCGATCTGGACGGCTCCGTCGAGTCCGGCAGTTCGGTCGAGATCGTGGCCGGGCTTCCAGTCAGAATCCTGGAGCTGCGGGGTCATTCCCTGGCTGTGGTGGCGACGGACCAGCAGGGCGAAATCGCGGATTTCTCCAATCTTTGCGGCATCGCGAAGGAGTTCTGCCTGGCGGCACCGGGGGTAAACATCACCGGTCCGGTGCCGAGCTTCTACTGCCCGGCCGGTACGGCGGAATGCTACCGCACGTTCGAAGAGGCCGGCACGTCGTCGGCCACGCCGTTCGTGACGGGCGGGATCGGTCTGCTCGCGCAGCACTACCGCAACCAGCTCGGCAATGACGAGATCGTTGAGCGCATGCTCGCGACCGCCGATCGGACGGGTGAGTATGCCGAGTCGGACGTGTATGGCCGGGGCTTCCTCGACCTCGACGCCGCGACGCGTCCGGTGGGCGAGACGCGGATGCTGACCGGCCGCTTGCTGTCCAGTCCCTCGGCGCCGAGTGCCGCCAGCGTATTCCACCTGGGCGGCGCATACGGTGATTCGCTCGCGCGGGGGTTCGCGTCGCGGGAGGTCGCAAGCTTCGACGACCTGGACGCGCCGTTCTTCCGCCCGCTTGGCGACTACCTCGGGCCCAGCCGTTCTTCCATGTTCGGGCTCGAAGAGCGTCTTGGAACACTGGGACGCGATCCACGCGGCCCAAGGTGGCGCATGAATGACGCCGAGTTCCGACTGCGCCTCAATGCTGTGGCGACGTCTCATGACTTCGGTGGCGTGCAAGGTTCGGACTTCCGCAATGAGGCGGACGCGTCCGCCTCGCTCGGCTCGTTGTCGCTCGCTCAGGAGCTCGGAGGCGGTCGGCTGCTGTTCGGATACCGCGCCCACCCGGGCTGGCAGTTCGGGCTCCATGCCGGCAACGGCAAGGCGAGTGAAGGATCCGGATCGATCGATCTTGGCGTGTTCGCCGATGAGGGCGCATTCGTCAATCCGTTCCTTGGGTTTGCCCGCGACGGCGCCAGCATCGGCTATGGGGCGTCCCTCGGCGCGGCTTGGTTCCGTATCGGGGCTTTCCATGGCAAGGCACAGCATGGGGAACTGCGCGACCCGGATGCGGGCCAGGCCACGGGTGCGTTGACCGAGTACCGCTTCGGCCGGTCCGGCCTCGCCGTGCAAGCGGGGTGGCTCTCGGAAGCCGAGGCGGCGGTGGGCGGGCGGCCGAGCGGGGCGTTCGGCGAGATCGCTGCGGACTCCGTCATCGCGGGGCTCTCGGCGCGTCGCTCACTCGGCGCCGGCTGGACTCTGCTCACCAGCGCCCATGCGGGCATGAGCCGCGCCGGGATGCAAGGACATGGCATGGTACGCGACCCATCGGCGCTATGGACCGCTTCGTTCGCTCTGGGTCTCGTCGGCGAAAGTATGGATCGTGCCGGAGGACGGTGGGGATTCCGATTGTCTCAGCCGCTACGCATCGAGGCGGGTCATGCGCAGTTGCGGTGGGTGTCAGGCCGCACCCCCGACGGACGGGTCATGGTCGAGCAGGCCACCCTGGACCTGGAGCCCTCGGGCCGTCAGCTGGATCTGGAGCTGATCTACTCCCGTCCGTGGGCAGGCGGACGGGCGCATCTGGCCGGTATCGTCACGCGCGACGCAGGACACGTCCAGGACGAGCACGAAGCCGCACTGCTGATGCGCTACAGCCGCTCGTTCTGAATCGGCGAGGTACTCAGCCATCGCGAGGTCCCTGGCCGAAGCGAAGCTCCGGGCAGATAGCGTTTCCGATAAAGGGATGGTTGCAGGGCAGACGAGCGCTCCTGTGGCGATGTGCACCGTCGCATTTGCAGCCCGAGGCTTCTGAAGGGTTGCAGCGGCATGGGCATGCTACGCGGCGAGGACAGCCCGGACCGGCAAGACCTTCGCCGATTGCGCTGGCGCCCCGCCTGCTGAGCGAACGCCAACGCCAGCCACTCTGGCGACGGTCACTGTGCCTCCTGAAGGGTGTCGCCCCGCCGCTCTCCGATCAAGCCCGAAATAGCACGCACCGAACGGCACGGCCGGGACGGCCTCCGGGGGCGGCTTGAACTGCCGTTCGGGGTGCTGGCATCGCGAAGGCGGAGGGTCTCGCGAACGGCAACGATCCCGCCTACCCGGCCACCGCTGGCGCGGCGGCTGTAGGTGCGTTGCGACGCCTGCGCGCAGGGCTAAGCGGAAACATGATCGACTCGTATTGCATTTACAATCACGCGGGAAATTCGGGCTCAACGCGAACTGAACCCGGCGGATCGTAGTTCTGCTTTGTCGTTCAATGGGTTTCCGCGCTTTGATTATTACGCGCTTGTCGCGCAGCAGGGTGGCGTCGGTGACCGAGCGCGTCGCTCAGATTGCAGGGGCTGTCCGTACTTACCCCGTGACCTCGGCGATCCTACTCGCGATGCGATTGGCGGCCGCTTTTACGGGGTCGTTGGCCAAGTGCGCGTAGCGCGAGGTCGTCGTCACCCTGTTGTGGCCAAGGAGCTTGCCGATCATCGGAAGCCCTTCACCGACCAGCAGACCGCCGCTGGCAAAGCTGTGCCTGAGGTCATGGATTCGCAGATTTTCGATCCCGGCCCGGTCGAGAATGCGGCGCCACGAGTCGTGCAGGTAGGCGATGTGCTTGCCACCCCTGATGCCCGGCAACACCCACGGACTGCCGTCTGCGCGCGCGATGCCCCGCAGCACCGCGATCGCCGGATCGCCCAGGTGCACCACCTTCGAACCGGTCTTGCTCTCCGGCAACCTGAGCTCGCCTGCCTCAAGATCGACGTGCTCCCACCGCAGGCTCATGATCTCCCCGCTCCGGCACCCGGTCAGCATCAGCAAGCGTATCGCGGCGATTGCCACCGGGGAGACGAAGCCCTCATCCTCCGCGTCACGAAGCGCGGCGCCGAGGCGGCGGTACTCGTCGTCCGAGAGAAACCGCTCGCGCTTGTGCTCGGGATACTTCTTGACGTGCCGACACGGATTGACGCCCTCGGGGCGCATCTCCCAGACCTCGGCGAGCGTCAGCATGCGCGAGAGCACGCTCAGCGTCCGGTTGGCATGGCCGGGGACGTCGCGCATCTCGTGGTGAAGAGCAGCGACGTCGTTCTTGCCGAGATCGCCGACCCGGCGCTTGCCGAGCCGGGGAAGGATGCGGTTGTCGATGATCTTGCGGTAGAGCCGCGCGGTGCCGGGCTTCAGATGGCCAGGGGCGTACTCGTCCATGAAGCGCTTGGCGAGGTCTGCCACGGTGGTGCCTCTCTTGCCACGGGGGATCTTCCCTTCGAGATCGCGGCCTGTCTTCGCGAGGGTGACGATTTCTGCTGCCTTCGCCCGCGCGGCGGCAGGAGTGATGGGGCCGTGGGGTCCGATGGTGACTTTGACGGATCGTCCCTCGTGTCGGTACTTGACGATGTAAACCTTTCGCCCCGTCGGATGGACGCGGACCCCGAAGCCCTTGATGGCGTCGTCCCAGAGGACGCGCTCCCGCTCTACGGGCACGAGGGCATCGACAGTTCTCTTGGTGATTTTCGGCAAGGTTCTGAATTTTCCTGCTGGTTTCGGGTGCCACATAGGTACCTATAGAACGCGAACCAGAGCGTACGATATCGTACTTCTGACCACAAGGGAATTCACATAATGCACTGAATATAGTACCGTATCGTACTCCTCTCGTCTTCTAGAGCCATAATCCCAATACCATGGTGCGGTGTACGGCGCCTGCCGTCCGCGCCAGACTCGCGCCATGAGGAGCGCGTGCGAGCCGGCTGCGGCGGGCGAGAGCGGGGTGCACGTGCGGACCGCTGCGCGCGAGCGCCCGGCCCACAGTATCCCGTAGAGTCCCACCTCTCTTCCTGCGCCGCCGGCTCGGTACCGGTTGTCAGCGCCCGCGCCCTCTCATAGTCTCCGCGCCAATCAAGCTGAGAGGAGGTCGCGATGGCCAAGAAGGAAATCTTCGTGGGGATCGGCGTAGACGTCGATTCGGTGGCGGGGCAGATCGGCTCCTATGCCGGCGGCGATTCGCCGAGCGACATTTCGCGGGGCGTGTTCGCCTCGGAGGTCGGAACCCCCCGCATGCTCAAGCTGTTCGACCGGGTGGGCATCCAGACCAGCTGGTTCATCCCCGGCCATTCGATCGAGACCTTCCCCAGGGAGATGAAGGCGGTCGCGGCGGCGGGGCACGAAATCGGGATGCACGGCTACACCCACGAGAACCCGATCGCCATGACGCCCGAGCAGGAGGCGGACGTCCTCGACAAGAGCCTGGATCTGGTGACCAAGCTCGCCGGCAAGGCACCCACAGGCTACGTCGCGCCCTGGTGGGAGATGAGCGCCTACACGCCGCATCTGCTGATGGAGCGCGGCATCAAGTACGACCACAGCCAGATGCACAACGACTTCGAGCCCTACTGGATGCGAATCAACGAGGAGTGGACGTTGATCGACTATTCCAAGCCGGCGAAGTCGTGGATGAAGCCGATGAAGAAGGGCACCACCTTCCCCATCGTGCAGATCCCCGGCAGCTGGTACCTCGACGACCTGCCGCCGATGATGTTCATGAAGAAGGTGCCGAACTCCGGCGGCTGGACCAACCCGCGCGACATCGAGGACTGGTGGCGCGATCAGTTCGACTGGGTCTATCGCGAGATGGACTACGCGGTCTACACGCTCACCATCCACCCGGACATCTCGGGCCGGCCGCAGACGCTGCTGATGCTGGAGCGGGTCATCGCCCACATCGCCAACCATGAGGGGGTGATCTGGGCGACCTTCGACGAGATCGCCGACGACTTCATCAAGCGCCGGCCGTTCAAGGGCAGGCGGCAGCGGAAGAAGAAGTAGGTCGCTCGCCCGCGATGTGTGCGCTCTGCGGTGTCCTCACCGACGGCCCGCACTGGACCGAGGCTGGCACCGATGCGGGCCGGAGCGATGCGGCGCCGACCGGCCGGGAGCGGCACCTGGAGCGCACGCGCCGCCTCGCGCTGCTGAACCGCGTGCTCGGCGCCTATGGCTGCACCGCCGACGACTGGGCCGGCGCGCAATACATGGTGCACAGGCGGAGCGGCGGCGCGACCGAGATGGCGGCCGACCTGCCCACGCTCTGGGCCGCCGTTGAAGGGCTGGTCGGGTACGCGCCCGACCCGCTCGATCCTGCCCTGGTGGCATCGCTCGAGGCCGCGCCGTCGGCCGGAGGCCGCGCCGCCCGGCGGCGGGCGTAGGAGCGATGGCGGCCTACGCGCGGCTCACCCCGGTGATCGTTGTCACCGGCTTTCTCGGCAGCGGCAAGACGACGCTGCTCAACCACATGCTGCGCCATCCTTCCCTCGCCGATGCCGCAGTGCTGGTGAACGAGTTTGGCGCCGTGGGGCTCGATCATTTTCTGGTCGAGGCCATGGACGAGAACACGGTGCTGCTGGAGAGCGGCTGCCTCTGCTGCACCATCCGGGGCGACCTGAAGGACTCGATCATCGACCTCAACAGCCGGCGCGCCCGCGGCGAGATCCCGCCCTACCGGCGACTCATCGTCGAGACCACGGGCCTCGCGGACCCGGCGCCGATCCTCTTCACCCTGAGCGCCGACACGGTGCTGAAGCATCACTATCGGCTGGGCTCGGTTATCACGACGGTGGACGGCGTGAACGGGCTCCGGCAGCTCAAGCGCCATCCGGAATCGGTCAAGCAGGCGACGGTCGCCGACCGGATCGTTCTGACCAAGCCGGACATCACCGACGCCGACACCCTCGCCCGGCTGCGCGCGAAGCTCACGCGGCTCAACGGCTCGGCCGACCAGATCACCGCCGTGAACGGCGCGGTGGACGTGCCGCGCGTGCTGCGCGCCGATATCTACGATGCGCGCACCAAGGGCGCCGAGGTGCGCCGCTGGCTCGCGGAGGAAGCGGCGAAGGACGCGGCGGGAGACCACGCCCACGGGCACGGCCGCGATGTCTCACGCCACGACGCGCACATCCATTCCTTCACGCTGAGCTTCGAGGGCGCGCTGGACTGGACCGCCTTCGGCATCTGGCTGACCATGCTGCTACACACCCACGGCGAGAAGGTGCTGCGCGTGAAGGGCATCCTCAACGTCGCGGGCACGGACGCGCCGGTGGTGGTCAACGGCGTGCAGCACGTGGTCCATCCGCCGATCCATCTCCGCGCCTGGCCGAGCGGCGACCGCCGCTCGCACATCGTCTTCATCGTCGACGACCTGCCGCGGGAAGCCATCGAGCGCTCGCTCGCCGCCTTCAACCGCATCGCCGCCGAGGCGGCCTGAGGAGACCAGCATGCCAGACAAGATCGCGATCATAGGCGCCGGCCTGGTCGGCAGCGCCTGGGCGATCGTCTTCGCCCGCGCGGGCCACCGGGTCGCCCTCTACGACGGCACGGAGGGCCAGTGCGAGGCCGCGCTCGCGCGCATCGAGACCAACCTCGCAGCGCTCGAAGGCCACGGGCTGATCGACGATCCTGCGGCGGCGCGGGCGCGCATCTCTATTTCTGCCGGGCTCGCAGACGCGCTCGACGGCGCAGCCTACGCCCAGGAGAGCGTGTTCGAGCGCGCCGACATGAAGCGCGCAGTCTACGAGCAGATCGACGGCGTCGCCGGGCCGGAGCTTGTGGTGGCGTCCTCGTCCTCCGGCATTCCCGCCTCGACCTTCACCGACGGCTTAAGCATCGGCCCGCGCTGCCTGATCGCGCACCCCATCAACCCGCCCTACGTGATCCCGCTCGTCGAAATCGTGCCGGCGCCCTGGACCGAGGAAGAGACAGTCACGCGCTGCTGGGCGCTGATGGAAGCCGCCGGCATGGAGCCGGTCAGGCTCACGCGGGAGATCGACGGCTTCATCGCCAACCGCCTGCAGGCGGCGCTTCTGTGGGAAGCCTTCCGCCTGCTGGAAGGCGGCTACGCCACGGCGAAGGACATCGACACGACGATTTCGGCCGGCCTCGGCCGCCGCTGGTCATTCATCGGGCCGTTCGAGACCATCGACCTGAACGCGCCGGGCGGCCTCGCCGACTTCTGCGCGCGGCTCGGCGAGGGCTTCTACGAGTTCGTGAAGCAGGGCGAGCCGGCCCAGCCGTGGTCCGACGACGTGGTGGCCAAGGCGCACGAGGAGCGGCGCGGGCGGCTGCCCATGGCCGAGCACGGCGAGCGCCAAGCGTGGCGCGACCGGCGCCTCATGGGCCTCGCCGCGCACCTCCGCGACGCCCGCCGCGACGTCGGGGATTAGGCGGGGCACTCCCGACAACCGGCTATCCGTAGTTATAGCCGGTGAGTTCCTCGCTCAGCTCCCACAAGCGCTGCCCGGTTTCCTCTTCGCGCGAGACGAGCGAGCTGGTGGTTTCGCGGCTCTTGTCGAAGTAGCGGCCCGACACGCCCTCGACATCGGCACTGGCCGCAACATGGACGCTGGTGCGCGCGCCGGCCTCCACGTCGATCGCGGAGAAGCGCATGAGGGTCTTCAGAAACGTGGAGAAGAGCCAGCCGTTGTTCTGGCCGAACTGGCTGGCGACGAAGCCAGGGTGCAGGCAATTCGTCGTGACGGGTGTCTCGGACAAAACGGCCGCGAGGCGATAGGTGAAGAGGATGTTGGCGAGCTTGCTCTGCTGATAGGCGCGCCAACCGCTATAGCGCTTCGTCCCCTGCGGGTCCTCCAGGTCCATCTGTCCCCCACGATGGGCCTCGGAGGCGACGTTGACGATGCGGGCCGCGGCGCTCGCCTTCAGACTCTCCAGCAAGAGCCCGGTGAGCAGGAAGTAGCCCAGATGGTTGAGGGCGAAGGTCATCTCGATCCCGTCGACGCTCTCGCGCCGGCGGTTGAATATGGCGCCGACGTTGTTCACCAGCACGTCGATGGCGGTGCCGCCCTCGGTGAGGCGCTTCGCCAACGCCCTGATCTCGGCCTGACTCGATAGGTCCGCCTGCTCGAAGCGCACGCGGTCGTTGCGGGACGAGCGGCGAATCGCCTTGCAGACCTCCGCGCCCTTGGCGGCGTTGCGCCCGACGAGCACGACCTCGGCTCCCCGTTCGGCCAGCGCCCGCGCAGTGACGCGGCCGATCCCGTCGGTCGCGCCGGTGACGATGCAGAGCTTGCCTTCCATCGCTCGTCTCCTCCTCGTCCGTCCCTGCTGTTTTCGCGTCAGCTTGGCAGCGGGAGGCGAAGGGTCAAGCGGCAAGCGCGGAAGCGGGGAAGGTCGTTCGACAAGTGTCGATCCAACGAAACGTGCGGCAACCGAGGGAGCATTCCTGAAGGGTCACGATTAAGATCGGGTCGCGTTGTTTGTCGACGCCAATGTGAATGCAATCGATCTGCCTTCCGGCAGAACCGCAGATGAACGTGCCGCGCAGGGAAGGTGCGCGAACGAGTTTCGCCCCCCTCACCGTCGCGAGGTTTCTGCTTCGACCAGCTGTCGGGTGAGAGTTATTCGGTCCCTGCACTTACAGACGTATCTGAAATTCCCTCAGGGTCCGATGTTATCTCTTTTCGGAACCGTCTCCGGCCCGAGGTGCCACCGCCTTGCCTGATGACCTTGCTCGATTTTGGAAGCAGGGTCATTAGAAAATCCAATATGGAATCAGTCTCTCAGCAAACACAACTGATGTCAATCTCGATATAACGAGTATTCCTCCTGATATGTTGCCGCATTAATTATATCGAGACCGCAGCGAATTATTGCCATTTGGACTCCAAGAGTATACCACAATGGACATGAGTCGCCGCGGGCCATACCGGATTCCGCCGACGAGTGCTCTGATCGCTTTCGAGAGCGCCGCGCGGCACGGCAATTTCTCGCGTGCCGCTCGGGAGCTGCGCACGTCCCAATCCGCCATCAGCCGCCACATTGCGAGCCTGGAGCGGCAACTTTCCACTCGACTGTTCCATCGATCGCGGACCGGGGTGAGCCTGACCGACGCCGGCAGCCGCTATCGTGACGCCGTCGCCATCGGCCTCGGCGCTATCCATGCGGGCGCTGCCGAAGTCGCCGAACTATCGTCTGTCGAGCAAGTGGAGCTGGTGATCGCCTGCTCGGACGAGATATCGCACCTTTTCGTGATGCCGCGATACGACGCGCTCCAAAAGGCGCTCGGCGATCAGGTTCGAATTCGGATTCTGACTTACCAACATAACATTCGATACTTGCCACCAACGCCGGTCGCGGATGTCCTCTTGTCGTGGGATCCGGCAACCAACACCCCCGAGGATTGTGCGGTCATACTTCAGGAAAAGGTGAGCCCCCTTTGCTCGCCGGGCTACGCCGCGCTTCACGCCGAAACACTCAGGCAGCCCGTAACCGATTGGAGCAAGTTGACGTTTCTCGATATTGCGCGGCCCAATGAGGGGTGGGCGTCGTGGGACGATTGGTTCGACGTCGTCGGGCGCCCCGGCTCCGAACTCAGGTACGCGAATTATGACAACTACACGTATGTGCTGGAGGCTGCCGCGGCGGGGCAGGGCATTGCGTTGGGCTGGCGTCATTTCATCGAGCGTTATCTTGAGTCGGGTGCGTTGATCACTCTCAATGACAAATTTCTGGAGACCGACAATCGATTTTGCGCCGTGGTTACAAAGAAGGGGCGACAACGGCCCCTCGCTCGCAAATGCTTGAACTTTTTTGAAAGATGTATTTAGCGCTAATGTTGGAGTTTCAAATCGACCCGATCAGTTACCTCGTGTCCGAGAGAAAACGTTACAGACTTCGTCATTGTTTTGCCAGATTCATGCCCGCATGCGGCTGATTCAGGAGAACTCTTCATTCCGGACAGGTCCGAATCGGTAGTCGCAATTGTTGACTCCACGATAGCGCTTTAGGCGGGGTCGAAAGCATCGGAGACTCCGAGGCATGACGAACCCGTAGGGTTGCAAAGAGCACGAATAAATCCCAGGGGCGGTTTAGGAATATCGCCCAATGCTCTTCTACGGCTCGTTAATCCGAATTGGGCCCGCTGAGAGCATGCAAGATCGTTGAATGAACGCGTTCGCCGTGCAGGCAGGTACGCCCGTACTCGATTGCCACCGCGTTTGGGAGGGACTGCCCAGAGAGGCGATCGGCGACGAGAAGGAGGATCAAGTTTACTCTATCTGGGGATGACACACGTTAATTCTTGAGCAGAGACTCGCCCGCCTCGTCAGAATGCAGGTTGCCAACCGAGTGCCGGATAGGGTTAGGCTCGCCTTTGTGCGGCAGATAAGGCCGTTCGCTCGTGGACCGTCAAGGTGTCAAGCCGATGCACGCTAATTCGCACGCGCCAAAGCGCTTACCCGTGAGCGGCCGACGACGGCGCCCGCATCGGCAACGCAAACCTTACAGTTCGAATCGCGCCGGTTGATGTGACCCGACGCGGTGCTTTGGTTAACTTGGCGAGGCGCCGTGGATGCGACCGAGCAGCGGGCTCTGATGCCAGCAGACCTGAAGCCACTTGCCGTCCGTGTGGTACCAGGTCTGGGTGAAGCCCATGAAGCGCTGCCGGAAGCCCGCGTCGCGCGGTTTGCCGCGAAAGGTCGAGAAGCCGCTGACATGGCCGGTGGTGCCCCAGACCCTGACGTTCAGCTCCCGCGGGATCCACTTGAAGTGCTCCCACAGCCCGGCGCCGCCGGCGTGAAAGTCGATATGGTCCTTGAACTCCTCCAGCGTCATCCGCCAGGGATAGTCCTCGTCAAGAATTTCGGCGCCGTCGTCGAAGGCGCTCCAGAAGGCGTCGAGGTCGCCCTCGTTGAGCCCGCGCGCCCATGCGTGGAAGGCAGCTTCCAAGCCTTCCGCTGTGGCGTCCTGTGTCATCGTTCCCCTCCTCCAGCCATGCGTTGCGTTGCTGGGCGCACCTCACCACATGCACACGCGAAACGCCATCGCCCGGAGCTGGACGGCGCTCGGGCCGACAGTGGAGCGCCCCCATGACGGAGGCGGAAGCATTGGTGCTGACCGTCGGGCATTCCAACCACCCGCTGGAAACCTTCGTCTCGCTCCTGCAGCAGCACGACGTCACGACACTCGCCGACGTTCGATCGACGCCCTACAGCCGCTTCAACCCGCAGTTCAACCGCAAGTCTCTCGACGCGGCGATGCAGACGCACGGCATCGCGTACCGCTTCATGGGGCAGGCGCTCGGCGGGCGCCCGGAAGACCGCTCATGCTACGAGGACGGGCGCGTGCGCTACGATCGCCTGGCGCGGACATCTCTCTATCGCGAGGGGATCGATCGGGTGGTGGAGGCAGCGAAGGACGAGCGCATCGCGCTGATGTGCGCAGAGAAGGAGCCGCTCGACTGCCACCGCACGCTGCTGGTCGGCCGCAGCCTCGCCAGGCGCGGCGTCGCCGTCACCCACATCCTGGCCGACGGCACGCTCGAGCCCCACGACGACACCATGGACCGGCTGCTGGACTCCGTGAAGCTGCCCAGGGGCGACCTGCTGCACTCGAAGGAGGAGCTGATCGAGCAGGCGCTGGCCCTGAAGGAGGGCCGCATCGCCTACAAGGGCAAGACACCGCGCGCGCGTCGATGACGGACTGGGCGATCATGGTGCAGCCGCCGATCCGCTTGCGGGGGCTGCGGCAGGCCCCTATCCTTCTCGCTCGGGCGGGTGTAGCTCAATGGTAGAGCAGAAGCTTCCCAAGCTTACGACGAGGGTTCGATTCCCTTCACCCGCTCCATTCCGCGTCCGCCGCGCGCCCGCGATGCGGCCCGGCCCCCGGCACCGGAATACCGGCCGATGACGAGACCCGCCGGGGTAGTCCCGCCGGTGCCCTGCGGCTGAGGACGCGATGGCCGACCGCTCCCGCATTCTCTTCATCAACGTCGGGCACGGGCTCGATCACCTGTTCCTGCTGCTCTACCCGACGGTGGTGCTCACCCTCGAAGGGGTGTTCGGCCGTTCCTACGGCGAGCTGCTCTCGCTCGCCGTGCCCGGCTTCATCGCCTTCGCCGCGGGCACGCTGCCGGCCGGCTGGCTCGGCGACCGCTGGAGCCGGCCCGCGATGCTCGCGATCTTCTTCGTCGGCATCGGGGCCGCGTCCATTCTCACCGGCTTCGCCCGCACGCCGTTCGAGCTTGCGGTCGGGCTCACGCTGATCGGCCTCTTCGCCTCGATCTACCACCCGGTCGGCATCGCCATGCTGGTCGAGGGGCGCGAGAAGGTCGGCAAGCTGCTCGGGGTGAACGGCGTCGCCGGGAATTTTGGGCTCGCGGCGGCGGCGATCGTGGCCGCGTCGCTGAGCGATGCGATCAGTTGGCGTGCGGCATTCATCGTGCCGGGCGCGGTCTCGCTGGTCATCGGGCTCTGGTTCATCGCAGTTTGCCGGCAGTGGCGCAACAGCGAGGCGGCCTCCTCCCGACCCTCCCTGGGCCGGGGATGGGGCGGCCAGCCCTCGGGCACGCTGCTGCGGCTGGTGCTGGTGATTGGCATCGCGACGACGCTCACGGGGCTCACCTTCCAGACCACGACCATCGCGCTCCCCAAGCTGTTCGACGAAGGGCTCACCGGGATAACCGACAGTGCCCTCGGTATCGGCGGGCTGGTCTCGGTGGTCATCGCCATCGCCGCCTTCGCCCAGATCGGGGTCGGCTGGCTGATCGACCGCTACCCGGCCAAGCCGGTCTGGATCGCGGTGCTGTTCGCCCAGGCGCCGCTGATCGCCGCCGCCGGTGTGCTCGCTGGCCACGGCCTGATCATCGTGGCGCTCATGATGATGATGGTGGTGGTCGGCGAGATTCCGATCCAGGACGCGCTGGTCACGCGTTACACGAAGGAGAGCTGGCGGGCGCGGGTCTTTGGCGTCAAGTTCCTGCTGGGCCTCGGCGCGAGCGCGGTGGCGGCGCCGCTGGTCGCGGGCCTCCACGGTGTTTCCGGCGGCTTCCTCTGGCTCTTCGTCGGACTCGGCGGCTCGGCGGCGCTGGTCGCCATCATCGCCTTCTGGCTGCCGAGCAGCGGCGGCGGTGCGCCGCAGCACGCGGTGGCCAAGGCGGGGGCCTGAGACGGCCTGCGCGTCGGCTCGTCGAGGCCGCGACATTTTGTTGACCACGCCCACCGGTTTGTGTTTCATGCGCGCACAGGACGCGCTCATCCAGAGCGGTGGAGGGACAGGCCCTTCGAAGCCGCGGCAACCGCCAAGAGCGGTGCCAATGCCTGATCGATGAGTTAGCCGGAGGCGGAACTCCGCTCTCGGCGCTCGTAGAGCGCGTAGGAGACGAGAGGAGTACCGCCAGATGATGACTCTGTGCGCCCAGCCATTCGCCCCTCCGGGGGCCGCGTCCTGTTGCGTCTGTACCTAGGCTACCGCTCGTAGCCGATCCCACCGGGTGAGACCGATGGAGACCTCGCGGTCCTCCAGGCCTCTGGCATCGCCACCGACTGGGGCGGTGTCACAGCCCGCCAACCATGCCCACAAGGAGAAGATTCATGTCCGATACCAGCGAAACTCCCGGCCTTAACGGCGTCAACGTCGAGCACCTGCTCGGCGCCCGCAACATCCTGGGCGACCAGCCCGAAGCCGGCCAGTTCACGTGGCGCGTCACCAACGAGTGGCTCCACGGCACGCACAGCAAGACACAGGTGGAAGGCTATTTCGGCCTCGGCCAGGAGAACGACCACAAGGCGTCATACAATTTCGAGTCCGATCATCCCCTGGTGTTCGCGGCCGAGGACAACGCCGCCACGCCGGTGGAAATCGTGCTCACGGGCCTGGCGAGCTGCCTGACCGCAGGCGTCGCCGCGGTCGCGCAGGTGCGGGAGATCCAGCTGCGTTCGGTCAAGGCCACGGTCGAAGGCGACATGGACATCGCCGGCATCCTGGGCGCCGATCCCGAAATCCGGAACGGGTTCAGCAATGTCAAGGTCACCTACGATATCGACGCCGATGCCACACCCGACGAGATCGCGGCGCTGGTCGCCCAGTCGCAGAAGCGCTCGGCGGTCTACGATATCCTGACCAACCCGACCAACGTCACCGTCGAGGTGAACTAGAGAATGATGCGACCGTACCGGATTACCGCGGCCCGAACGGCTGCCCCCACCCCCCGTCCCCCCCCCCCCCCACTGGCGGGGGGGGGCGGCGGCGGGGACCCCCACTCGCCCCAACACCCCCCGGGGGGGGGGCGGGCGG
>JAJDUK010000011.1 GCA_022826665.1 Alphaproteobacteria bacterium
CCCCCCCGGCGGGGAGGAGTGGGAGAACCGGCGCCACCGTCTGCGTTCCCCTCCGTCCTCCCGGGCCGAAGGCCCGGACGGCGCGACTGCGCCGCGCGCCGAATGGCGCGGAGCCAAGTGAGCGGAGCGAGCGCCCGGCGACTGAGGGAAATGAATAACTTGGGAGGGGGACAGGGGGAGGTGGGGAGCGCGCGACTGTCGAGTGCTGGAATCTTAACGAATTATGAGGGTCAGCAGCGCCTTAGCCTACCTCGAGCACGATACAGCCGGCGTCGTTGAGCGCGGCCGAGACGCCGGGCGGCACGACGCAGGTGGCGTCGTACTCCTCGACGATCAGCGGCCCCTCGCGGCCCTCGGCAAGATCGGCGCGGTCGAAAAATGTTGCCAGTAGATTTAGGGGGCGATATGCCTTGAATGCGGAATGTAGAGATCGAGACAGAACGAGATCCCGAGGTATGGTAAGCGCATTGGTGTGATACTCCGGAATTGCGGATGAAGGATGTTGGAGTTAGAAATGAGTGTTACAGAACATATTTTGCAGTGGCTGCTGTCCCCAGTAATCGCAATAGCGGTTTTGGGAAGTCTCATATTTATTTTCCGGGAAGGAATTCTTCGGCTCATAGGTGAAAGACTCTCATTGGCCACGCAGAGAGACTTGCAATCAAGACAGCACGACTTTGAGCAAAAGCTTGATGAGGTCAGGCGCGCCTCCGAGAGAATCCAGTTAACCCAACAAAGAGTATTAGCTTCGTTGCTCGAGATTTCGTCTGAACGGGCGAAGGTTGTTTCGAAGCGCGAGATAGAAGCCGCTGAAGCCATTTGGGCGTCCGTAGATAAGCTAAATCGACTGCTGATCACAGCCCAAACCGCAGACGTTCTGAAGTTCGATGCCATTGAAGAACTTGACACTTCGGACCGAGCCAAGTTTAGAACAATTGTGAAAATGTTTACCAACAACTTGACCCCTGATTTCATGGAGAGTGTAAACTGTCAATGGACGAGACTTTACGTTAACGAAGCCGCTTGGGCGTTCTACCACGCCTATTCGATGATACTGCTATCTAGTGCGATTCGAATGATGGCTGTAGAGAGTGGAATTACCGATTCAACGCTTTTCGACAAGACCGTCTTAAGGGAGGCAATCCTCGAAGCGCTACCTCATCAGAAGCCAACATTTGAGAAATTTCCAAACATTGGAAGCTCTTTATTCTTGGACGAGTTGAGGCAGGCCCTGATAACCGAACTTAGAAAGTCGATACACGGTGAGCAGTCCACAGAGAAAGAGGCAGAAAAGGCGCGTGCCATCTTGAATGCTTTGCCAACAGAAATTCCTATTCCTGGTGAATGGCCAGTGCCACCAAATTAGGTCTGCACGGACCGTAAGAGTGACTGATCCTCCCCATCACATTGGTCCGTGTTCAGAATATGGACGAAATCTCGGGGTCAGCAGCGCTCTACCCGACATCGAGAACGATACAGCCGGCGTCGTTGAGCGCAGCCGAGACGCCGGGCGGCACGACGCAGGTGGCGTCGTACTCCTCGACGATCAGCGGTCCCTCGCGGCGCTCCGCAAGGTCGGCGCGGCCGATCACGGCGGCCTCGCACCAGCCGTGCTCCGGGCCGAAGTAGGCGCGCCGCGTGGCCGGCGCCTGCGCGCCGCCCGCGCCATGGCCGATCTTGGGCGGTGGCGCCGTGGGCCTACGGCCCCGGCCCAGCACGCGTAGCGTCACCAGCTCGACCGGCTCCTCCGGGCCCGCGCGATGGCCGTAGGTGAGCTCGTGCTCCGCGTGGAAGGCCTCTTCCAGCGCAGCCAGCGCGGCATCGTCGAGCGGGCCGTCGGGCACCGGCACGGTGAGCTCGTAGGTCTGGCCCTGGTAGTGCAGGCTCGCGTGGCGCTCGATCTGACCGGCCTCCCCGCCGTAGCCGTCGGCGGCGAGCCTCTGCCGCGCGTCCTCAGCGAGCGCGTTCCAGCGCTCGTTGAGCGCCGCCTTGTCGATGCCCCGCAGAAGCTCCCGGAAGGTGCGCGAGAGGTGGTGCTCCACATCCGCCGTGAGCAGGCCGAAGGAGGAGAAAAGACCCGGTGCCTGGGGCACCACCACCCGCCGGATATCGAGGGCCTGCGCCATCGCCGCGCCGAACACCGGCCCGTTGCCGCCGAAGGCGACCAGCGTGTAGCCGCGCGGGTCGCGGCCGCGCTCGGTCGAGACCGCGCGGATCGCGCGGATCATGTTGGAGGCCACGATCCGGTGCGCGCCGTAGGCCGCCTCCTCCACCGAGACGCCGAGCGGCTCGGCGATCTGCGTGCGCAGGGCAGCGATCGCCTTGGCAGCGTCGATGGGGAGCGCCCCGCCCACGAGGTAGTCGGGATTGAGGTAGCCGAGCGCGACGTTGGCGTCGGTGATCGTGGGCGCGGTTCCGCCCATGTCGTAGCAGACGGGTCCGGGCTCGGCGCCCGCGCTCTCGGGCCCCACCTGCATGGAGCCGCCGGCGTCGATGGCGATGAGAGAGCCGCCGCCTGCGCCCACTTCGGCGAGGTCGATGGCGGGCATCCGCACCAGATAACCTGCGCCGGTGAGCAGGCGGGAGCCGGTGAGGATGCCGCCCCCCACCTGGAACTCGGCGGAGCGGCTGATGACGCCGCCCTCGATCAGCGCCGCCTTGGCCGTGGTGCCGCCCATGTCGAAGGTGACGAGATCGTCCTGGCCGATGTCGCCGGCCATGGCGAGCGCGCCCACCACGCCGCCGGCCGGCCCGGATTCCACGATGTTGACCGGGCGGCGCGCCGCCTCGTCCGCCGAGGTCAACCCGCCGTTCGACTGCATGATGAGCAGGTGCGCGTCGGGGCAGCGCTCCAGGATCGCCTGGCGCAGCCGCTCCAGATAGGTGCGGACGATGGGGCTGATGTAGGTGTTGATGACCGTGGTGGAGGTGCGCTCGTACTCCTTGATCTCGGGCAGGACGTCGTAGCTGATGCAGACGGTGCAGTCCGGCGCCTTTTCGCGCACGATGGCTTCCAGCGCCCGCTCGTGGACCGGATTGTTGAAGGCGTTGATGAGGCAGACGGCGATCGCTTCCACCCCTTCCGCCAGCAGCCGGTCGACCACGGCGCGCGCCTCGTCGGCATCGAGGGCCGTCTGCACATTGCCGCGGGCGTCGATGCGCTCGTCCACCACCTGGCGCAGGTAGCGCTCGACCAGGGGCGGCGGCTTCTCCCAGGCGAGGTCGTAGAGCCGGGGCATCCTGAGATTGCGGATCTCCAGGATGTCCCGAAAGCCCTGCGTGCCGATCAGGCCGGTGCGTGCGCCCTTGCGCTCCAGCAGCGCGTTGCTTGCGACGGTGGTGCCGTGCGTGATCTCGGCGATCTCGGCGCCGTCGATGGCGTGCTCGGCGACGAGGGAGGCGATCCCCTCCATGATGGCGCGGGCATAGTCGTCGACGCTTGAGGAAATCTTGCGGGTGGCGACGGTGCCGTCCGCGCCGAGGAGAACGATATCGGTGAAGGTGCCGCCGATATCGACTCCGATGCGCCAGCCGCTCACGCCCCGCTCTCGGGCGCGCCGCTCCCCGTCTCGGGCATCTCGCCGCGCGAGACCGCGGGCGGTTCGGTCCATGCCCGCTTGGCGCGCAGCTCCGCCCGGCGCGCCTCCGTCGCGGCGTGATCGACCTGCCACGCAGCCCGGTCGACGATCACGCCATAGTCGTTGCGCGCGGTGGCATCGCCGATCAGCTCGTTGCGGAGGTCGCGCAGCACGGCTTGCGGGTCGCGCTCCAGCGGGTCGCCCCAGCCGCCCGCGCCTGCGAGCTCGTGGCGGAAGACATCGCCCCGCCGGATGGTCTCGGTGAGCTTGCTCGGCAGCGGCTGCTCGTCCGGCCCCGGATTCAGCACGTTGCGCGAGGGCTGGCCGGGGCTCCCGCCATAGAGCCCGTAGGGTCTGAAGGTGTGCCGGTCCGCCCGCACCTGGAGCAGGCCCTCGGCCTCCAGAAAGCGATAGTCGCGGCGGTAGGGCGTGCCGCCCCGGTAGCGGCCGGCGCCGGCGCGGTCGGGCACGAACTCGTAGGAGAGGATCTGCAGCGGCTGTTCGGTCTCGATCACCTCCACCGACTGCGACGCCATGTTGGCGAGGATGTTGGAGTTGCCTTCGAGGCCGTCGGCCCAGGGCCTGGCGCCCCAGGTGCCGCAGGTGAAATCGACGTAGATGAAGGGCTTGCGCTCGGCGTCGTAGCCGCCGATGGTGATGCCGGTGTTGCCGCCGTCGGAGGCCGCAAAAACCTTGTCCGGCAGCAGCATGGCGAGCGCGCCGAAGGCGCAGTCCACCATGCGGAAGCCGGTGAGCCCGCGCGCCGCGCAGGCCGCCGGCAGCACTGCGTTGGTGATGGTGCCGGGCGGCGCGGTGACGGTGATGGCGCGGAAGACGCCCTCGTTGTCCGGGATGCCCGGCGGCAGAACCGAGCGGACCGCCGTGTAGGTCGCGGCCTTGGTCCACGACAGGGTGCCGTTGATCGCGCCCTTGACCTGCGGCGAGGAACCCGCCCAGTCGGCGTGGAGGCTGTCGCCCTCCTTGCGGAAGGTCACGAACAGCCTGATCGGCTTGCCGCGATCGATGCCGTCGTCGTCGATCCAGTCCTCGAAGCTCGCCTCGCCGTCGGGCAGCTCGCGGAGCGCCGCACGGGTCAGCCGCTCGGCGTAGTCGATGATCTCGCGCAGGTAGAAGCGCGTGGCCTCGGCGCCGTGCTGGCGCACCAGGTCGAGGAACTGGCGCTCGGCGATGTGGCACGCGGCAAGCTGGGCACGCAGATCGCCGAAGAGCTTGACCGGCAGGCGCACGTTCTTCTCGAGGATCGCGAAGAGGGTCTCGTTGCGCTTGCCGGCGTCGTAGAGGCGGAGCGGCGGGATGCGCACGCCTTCCGCGTAGATCTCGGTGGAATCGGAGGCATTGGAGCCCGCGACCCGGCCGCCGACATCGGCGTGGTGGCAGACCGTGGCGGCGAAGGCGAGGCGCTCGTCCCCGTCGAAGATCGGCTTGAAGATGAAGATGTCCGGCAGATGCATGCCGCCGTCGAACGGGTCGTTCATCACGAAGATGTCGCCGGGGTGCATGTCGTCGCCATAGTGGCGCAGCACCGATTGGATGGCGGTGGGCACCGAGCCGAGGTGGCCCGGCAGGGTCAGCCCCTGCGCGATCAGGCGCCCGTCGCCGTCGGTGAGCGCGGTGGAAAAATCCATGTTGTCGCGGAGCACGCCGGAATAGGTGGTGCGGCAGACGGTGAGCGCCATCTCGTCCGCGATGGCGAAGATGGCGTTGCGGAAGAGTTCGAAGCCGAAGGGATCGGCCCCGCCCGCATCGTTGGCCCCGGCGGCTGTGCTGGCTGCGCCTTCCGCCCCGCCACGCTCGACCACTGCCTCCATGCACCCCTCCCCGGCTGGCCCGGATGATAGCGGGGGCCGGATGAGGGAGTCGACTCTGGCCGCTTCAAGGGCCGCTCCCTAGAATGGTGGGGCGGAAACACGGCTTGGGAACGGTCAGGCGGCGGGATGGCCCAGGTAGCGGCTTCAGGGACGGCGACGACGCCTGTGCGTGCGGCGCATCGCATCGATCAGGCGGCGCTCGAGCGCTATCTGGGCAAGCACGTGCCGCAGGCGGCGCCGATCCGGGCCATCAGCCAGTTCGCGGCGGGGCAATCGAACCCCACCTATCTGATCGAAGGGCCGGAGCGGCGCTTCGTGCTGCGCAAGAAGCCGCCGGGCACGCTGCTGCCCTCGGCCCACCTGGTGGAGCGCGAGTACCGCATCCTCGCCGCGCTGGCGGAGACCGACGTGCCGGTGCCGCGGGTCCACCACCTCTGCGAGGATCCTGAGATCATCGGCACGGCCTTCTACGTGATGGACCACGTGGAAGGATCGGTCGACCAGGACCCGGCCTGGCCCGCGCTCGAGCCCAACCAGCGCGGGGCGGCCTACGACTCCATGGCCGACGTTCTGGCGCGGCTGCATGGCGCGGATTGGCGGGGGCTGGGCCTCGCCGACTTCGGCAAGGAGGGCAACTACATCGCCCGCCAGATCCGCCGGTGGTCCGGCCAGTACGAGGCCTCGCGCACCGACGAGATTCAGGAAATGGACCGCCTGCTCGCCTGGCTCCCCGACCACCTCCCGGACGACGACGAGACCACCATCGTCCACGGCGATTACCGGCCCGGCAATCTGATCGTGCACCCGGACGAGCCGCGCATTGCGGCGGTGCTCGACTGGGAACTCAGCACCCTGGGCCACCCGCTGAGCGACCTCGCCCACAACTGCCTCGCCTTCTCGATCCCCCGGGGCGCGTCCGCGCTGCCGGGACTCGGCGGCGCCGACTTTCAGGCGCTGGGACTGCCGGGGGAGGAGGCGTATCGGGATGCCTATTGCGAGCGGGCCGGGCGCGGGCCGATCGCCGAGTGGCGCTTCTACATGGCCTTCGCCTTCTTCCGCATGGCGGCGATCTGCCAGGGGGTCTATGCGCGCGGCCTCAAGGGCAACGCCAGCGCGCCCAACGCGCACGAATACGGCGACCGTGCCCGCGCGCTGGCCGAGCTGGGCTGGGAGAAGGCGTCCATTAAGGGTTGAGCGGGGCGCGTCCGCTCAGAGTCCGTAGTGCTGGCGATACCAGGCGACGAAGCGGGGGATGCCCTCGGCGATGGTGGTCTTGGGCGCGTAGCCGTGATCGCGCTGGAGCGCGGCGATGTCCGCCCAGGTCTCCTCCACGTCGCCGGGATGCATGGGCGCATGCTCGATCGCGGCCTTGCGCCCGAGCGCCCGCTCCAGCGCGGCGACGAAGTCGGTCAGGGCCTCGGGCCGGTTGTTGCCGACGTTGTAGAGGCGGTGGGGAACGCCGCCCCCGCCCGCCGGCGGCGCGTCGAGAACGCTCAAGACCGCCGGCACCACGTCGTCGATATAGGTGAAGTCGCGCTTCATGCGGCCGTGGTTGAAGAGCGTAATCGGCCGCCCCTCCAGGATCGCGCGGGCGAACGTGAAATAGGCCATGTCGGGCCGCCCCCAGGGACCGTAGACCGTGAAGAAGCGGAGCCCGGTTGCGGGAACGGCATGGAGATGCCCGTAGACGTGGCCGATTAGCTCGCCGGCCCTCTTGGTCGCGGCATAGAGGGAGACCGGGGAATCGACGCGGGCCTCGGTCGAGAACGGCGCCTCTGCCACGCCGCCGTACACCGAGCTGGAGCTGGCGTAGACCAGGTGCTCCAGCGCGGGCAGCGCGCGGCAAAGCTCCAGGATCACCACCTGGCCCATCACGTTGGCCTGCACGTAGGCGTAAGGATCGACCAGGGAATGGCGCACCCCGGCCTGGGCCGCGAGATGGACGATCCGGGCGATCGATTGGCGTTCCGGCGCGATCGCCGCGGCCATCGCCTCGCGGTCGGCGATATCAGCACGGGCGAAGCCGAAGCCCCCGTGCGCCTCCAACAGAGCAAGCCGAGCCTCCTTGAGCCCCACGTCGTAGTAGGCGTTCAAGTTGTCCACGCCGAGAACGCGCTCGCCGCGCGCGAGCAGCGCCTCGCACACGTGGAAGCCGATGAAGCCGGCGGCCCCGGTCACGAGTATCGTCATCGGGCGGGCTATCCCTGGAAGAGACGCTCGATCGCGGCCGGCAGCTTGGCGAAGTCGTCGATCACCGCATCGGCGCCCAGGTCATGCGGCGGGATCGGGCTGTACCCATAGGCCGTGACGATCGCCGCGACGCCCGCGCCCCGCGCGGAATCCACATCGGCGGCGCTGTCGCCCACCATGACCGCGCGTTCCGGCCGGGCGCCGAGGGCCGCCAGCGCTTCCTGAACATGGCCAGGATGGGGCTTGATCCGGGCGACCATGTCGCCGGCGAGCACCGCCTCGATATGGCGGTCGATCTCGAAGTGGGCGAGCAGGCGGCGGGTCGAGCGCTCCCCCCTGTTGGTGCAGACGGCGAGCGCGACGTCGGCGTCGCGCAGCCGCTCGATGGTAGGCGCAACGGAGGGGAAGAGCTGCGCCCGCTCGGTCTCGATCTCGAAGTAGTAGGCGATGAGCCGTTCGATCAGGGTCCGGAGCGTGGCATCGTCGGGCCGCACCGCGCCCTGGGAATCGAGGGCCGCAAGGAGGAGGCGCTTGCCGCCCTCGCCCGCACGCTGTCGGAAGTCCTCGAAGGGGACCGGCGCGTGGCCGAGCTCCGTCAACAGCCGGTTGAGCGCCGCGATGAGATCGGGCGCGGAATCGACAAGCGTCCCGTCGAAGTCGACGAGCACCGCGTCCACATGCTCACGCATCGCGCGGATGGTGCGGGAAGCCGCGCATGTTGACAAGGCGGGCCGGGGCTACGGCGCGGGCGGACGTGCTATGATGGCGGGAGTCGCGCGGCCTCCACCGATCCGGCGCTGGATATCCCTGAACCAATGAGACATCGGGCGTGAGCCAAGCGGTCTCCCATCGCACACGGCGACAGCGGGCGCGCACCTCACGGCGGGGGCGCGGGTGAGCGGGCTTGCCTGCGTGGTGCTCGCGGCGGGCAAGGGCACGCGCATGCGCTCGGCCCTGCCCAAGGTCCTGCACCCCCTCGCCGGGCGGCCCATGGTGGAGCACGCGCTGACCATCGCCCATTCGCTTGCGCCGGAGCGCACGGTGCTGGTGATCGGACCCGAGCTCGAAGTGACGGCTCCCGGCCTTGAGGGCGTTGGCGGCGCGGTTTCCTGCGTGGTGCAGGACGAGCCGCTCGGCACGGCGCATGCGGTGGCTGAGACCCGTCCGCTGCTGCAGGATTTCGAGGGCGACGTGCTGGTGCTCTACGCGGACACGCCCCTGGTGCACAGCGAGACCCTGGCCCGGCTCGTCGAGGCGCGGCGGGCGGGCAATGGCGTGGCTGCCGCGGTGCTGGGCTTCCGCCCCGAGGACCCCGCCGAGTACGGCCGGCTCATCCTGGCGCCCGACGGCTCGCTCGCCCGCATCGTGGAATACGCCGAGGCGAGCGGGGACGAGCGCGCGGTCTCGCTCTGCAACGCTGGCATGATGGCGGTGGACGGGCGCCGGCTCTTCTCGCTGCTCGACGCCATCGGCAACGACAACGCCAAGGGCGAATACTACCTAACCGACCTCCCCGCCGTCGTCGCGGCGGCGGGCGGGCGGTGTACGGTCGCCGAGGCGCCGGCGGAGGAGGTCATGGGCATCAACGACCGTGTCCAGCTTGCCGACGCCGAGCGCGTGGTTCAGGACCGGCTGCGCCGGGCGGCGATGGAGGGAGGTGCCACGCTCACCGAGCCCGCCACGGTCTGGCTCAGCCTCGACACGCGCCTGGGTACCGACGTGACCATCGGGCCGAATGTCGCCATCGGCCCCGGCGTCGTCATCGAGGACGAGGTCGAGATCAGGCCCTTCAGCCACCTGGAGGGCGTGCGCGTGCGGAAGGGTGCGGTGATCGGCCCGTTCGCGCGGCTCCGGCCCGGCAGCGACATCGGCGAAGGCGCGCGCGTGGGCAACTTCGTCGAGGTGAAGGGCAGCACGGTCGCGGAAGGCGCCAAGATCAACCACCTGAGCTACGTGGGCGATGCCGGGGTCGGCGCGGGCGCCAACATCGGCGCCGGCACGATCACCTGCAACTACGACGGCTACCGGAAGTCCCGCACGGAGATCGGCGAAGGCGCGTTCATCGGCTCCAACACCGCGCTGGTGGCGCCGGTGACCGTTGGCCCCGGCGCGGTGGTCGGCGCGGGCAGCGTGATTACCGAGGACGTGGAGGCGGACGCCATCGCCGTCGCCAGGGGCGAGCAGCGCCAGCGCGAGGGCGCGGCGGCGCGGCGGCGCGCGCGGCGCAAGCCCGGCCCGGCCGAGGACTGAGGGGAGCGCCGGCACCGTGTGCGGAATCATCGGCGTCACCGGCCTGGATCAGGCGGCGCCGCACATCCTCGACGGATTGAGACGCCTCGAATACCGGGGCTACGATTCGGCGGGCCTGGCGACGCTCGCCAACGGCGCCATCGAGCTGCGCCGCGCCGAGGGCAAGCTCAGCGAGCTGGAGCGCCTGGTGGACGAACGCCCGGTGAGCGGCACGGTGGGCATCGGCCACACCCGCTGGGCGACCCATGGCGAGCCCAGCGAGACCAACGCCCACCCGCATGCCGCAGGCCGGGTCGCGGTGGTGCACAACGGCATCATCGAGAACTACCGGGCGCTGCGGGCCGCGCTTGAGGCGGAAGGGCGGGAGCTCAGCTCCGACACGGATACCGAGGTGGTCCCCCACCTGATCGACCTCTACATGGCGCGCGGCCTCGACCCCGAGGCCGCCACGGCCGAGGCACTCGCGCAGCTCGAAGGTGCGTTTGCGCTGGCGATCATCTTCGCCGGGCACGCGGGGCTGCTGATCGGGGCGCGGCGGGGCTCGCCGCTCGCCATAGGCCACGGCGAGGACGCCACCTACCTCGCTTCGGACGCGCTGGCACTCGCGGCCTTCACCCGGCGGATCAGCTATCTCGACGAGGGCGACTGGGCGGTGCTCCGCCCCGGCGAGGCGACGGTGCGAGAGGCGAGCGGCCGGCCGGTCACGCGGCCAGAGAGCGTTACCGCCCACGACGGCGCCATGATCGGCAAGGGCAACTACCGCCACTACATGCTGAAGGAGATCTTCGAGCAGCCGAGCGCCATCGCCGACACCCTCGGCGCCTACTACAACCCCGGCGCGCAAAGGGTGACGCTCCCCGCCCTCCCCTTCGCGCTGGAACGCACCGAACGGGTGACCATCGTCGCCTGCGGCACGTCCTATTACGCGGGCCTCGCCGCGCGCTACTGGATCGAGCAGACCGCGCGTGTGCCGGTGGAGATCGACATCGCGTCGGAGTTCCGCTACCGCGCGCCGCCGCTGGCCGAGGGCAGCGTCGCGCTCTTCATCTCGCAGTCGGGCGAGACCGCCGACACGCTGGCGGCGCTCCGCTACGCGCGCGAGGCCGGCGCGCCGAGCGCTGCGGTGGTCAACGTGCGCGAGAGCTCCATGGCGCGGGAGGCGGACGCGGTGCTCCCCACCTACGCGGGCGTCGAGATCGGGGTGGCGTCCACCAAGGCCTTCACCACCCAGCTCGTCACGCTGGCCTGCTTCGCCATCGCGCTGGCACGCGCGCGCGGCGCCATCGAAGAGACGGAGGAAGCCCGGCTCACCGCCGCGCTCGCCCACGTGCCGGCCCACGCGGCGGACGTGCTGGGCCACGACGAGCGGCTGCTCGCGCTGGCGGAGACCCTGCGCCAGGCCGAGACGGTGCTCTACATCGGGCGCGGCACCGGCTATCCCATCGCCATGGAAGGCGCGCTCAAGCTGAAGGAGCTCTCCTACATCCATGCCGAGGGCTTCGCCGCCGGCGAGCTCAAGCACGGCCCCATCGCGCTGATCGACCGGGGCGTCCCGGTGATCGTGGTGGCGCCGCCCGGCCCGCTCTTCGACAAGACGGCGTCCAACCTGCGGGAGGCGGCGGCGCGCGGCGCCCACGTCGTGGTCATCAGCGACGAGGCAGGGTGCGAGGCTTTGGCGCCGCTCGCGGCGGACACCGTCGCGCTGCCCGCGCTCGACCCGTTCGTGGCGCCGATCCTCTACGCGATCCCGGTCCAGCTCATCGCCTACCACGTGGCGGTGCTGAAGGGGACCGACGTGGATCAGCCCCGCAACCTCGCGAAATCGGTCACCGTGGAATGAGCGAGCAGCGCGCCTTCATCGACCTCGACGACGACCACCGCGAGCTGCGCGAGCCGGTCAGCGCGCTCTGCGCGCGCTACCCCGGCGAATACTGGCGGGAGAAGGACCGCGAGCGCGCCTACCCGGAGGAGTTCGTGCAGGCGCTCACCGACGCGGGTTTTTTGGCCGCGCTGATCCCCGAGCGTTACGGTGGGAGTGGCTTGGGCATCGGCGCGGGCGCGGCGATCCTGGAAGAGATCCACGCGTCCGGCTGCAACGGCGGCGCCTGCCACGCCCAGATGTACACCATGGGCACGGTGCTGCGGCACGGCTCGGATCAGCAGAAGGAGACCTACCTGCCGCAGATCGCGAGCGGCGCGCGCCGGCTCCAGGCCTTCGGCGTCACCGAGCCCACCACCGGCTCGGACACGACCCAGCTCCGCACCACCGCCGAGCGCAGGCCGGACGGCGATTACACCGTGAATGGCCAGAAGGTCTGGATCTCGCGGGCCGAGCACTCGGACCTGCTGCTCCTGCTTGCCCGTACCACGCCAGCGGCGGAGACGAAGAAGCGCACCGAGGGCTTGTCGGTGTTTCTGGTCGAGCTCGAGCGCGCTGTGGGCAACGGTCTCGAAATCAGGCCGATCCGCACCATGATCAACCACGCCACCACCGAACTCTTCTTCGACGACCTGGTGATCCCCGGCTCCAGCCTGATCGGCGAGGAGGGCCGGGGTTTTCGCTACATCCTGGACGGCATGAACGCCGAGCGAATTCTCATTGCCGCCGAGTGCATCGGCGATAGCCGCTGGTTCATCGAGAAGGCGAGCGCCTATGCCACCGAGCGCCAGGTCTTCGGCCGCCCCATCGGCGCCAACCAGGGCGTGCAGTTCCCCATCGCCGAGGCATACGCGCAGATGGAAGCCGCGCGGCTGATGGTGCAGAAGGCCGCCGCACTCTTCGACGCGGGCCGCCCCTGCGGGCCCGAGGCCAACATGGCGAAGCTGCTGGCGGCGGAAGCCTCGTGGAAGGCCGCCGACACCTGCCTCCAGACCCATGGCGGCTTCGGCTTCGCCGAGGAATACGACGTGGAGCGCAAGTTCCGCGAGGCCCGGCTTTATCGGGTCGCGCCGATCTCGACCAACCTCGTCCTCGCCTACCTCGGCCAGCATGTGCTCGGCATGCCGCGCTCTTACTGACTTCCTGCTCGATACGCTCCCATGCAGGTTCACGCTGCCCCCTCCTCGTCATGGCCGGGCTTGACCCGGCCATCCACGAATCTGCCCACCCTCGGACGAGCGGGGCAGAGATGGATGCCCGGATACCCGGATCAAGTCCGGGCAAGTCTGGGCATGACGGAGTAGGGAAAAGAGCGGATCGTGAGCGAAGCAGGCACCGGCCCGCTCGGCGGTCTCCTGGTGGTCTCGGTCGAGCAGGCCGTGGCCGCGCCGTTCGCCACCATGCGCCTCGCGGACGCGGGCGCGCGCGTCATCAAGGTGGAGCGGGCGGAGGGCGACTTCGCCCGCTTCTACGACCGCCACGTGGGCGGCGAGTGCGCCTGGTTCGTCTGGCTCAATCGGGGCAAGGAATCCATCGTCCTCGACATCAAGGACGCGGACGACAACGCCCTGCTGCGGCGCATCGTCGCCAAGGCCGACGTCTTCGTGCAGAACCTTGCGCCCGGCGCGGCGGCTCGCGCAGGCTTCGATTCCGACGAGCTTCGGCGCCGGCATCCGCGCCTCATCACCTGCGACATCAGCGGCTATGGCGAGAGCGGCCCCTATGCCGCGATGAAGGCCTACGACTTCCTGATCCAGTGCGAATCGGGAATCGCCTCGGTCACCGGCACGCAGGACTCCGCGAGCCGGGTCGGGGTCTCGGTCTGCGATATCGGCGCCGGGCTCAACGCCTACGGCGCGATCCTCGAAGCCGTGATCGGCCGCGAGCGCACCGGCCGGGGCACAGGGATCAGGGTCTCGCTCTTCGACGGCATGGCGGACTGGATGACCGTGCCGCTCCTGCACCTGGAGCACGGCGGCAAGGCGCCGGCGCGCACGGGCCTCAGCCACGCCATGATCGCGCCCTACGGCGCCTATCCCGTGGGCTGCGGCGGGCAGATGGTGATCGCGATCCAGAACGAGCGCGAGTGGGCACGCTTCTGCGCGCACATCTTGGGCGATGCGGCGCTCGCGACCGACGCGCGCTTCGCCGGCCACCCGGCGCGGCTCGCCAACAAGCCGGAGATGGACGCGCTGATCGTCGAGGTCTTCGGCCGCCACGACATGGACTCGCTCGCGGCTGCCCTGCGCGAGGCGGGGATCGCCTTCGGCCGGCTCAACGATGTCGCGGGTTTGTCCGCGCACCCGCAGCTTCGCCGGGCCGCCGTGGAGACCGCCGCCGGCACGGTCGAGATCGTGGCACCCCCCGCCCGCCACGAGGGCGGCGCGGACACCGACCGCCGCCCCCTCCGCCCCGTCCCAGCGTTGGGCGAGCAGAGCGAGGCAATCCGCGCGGAGTTCGACGCTGGGTCCAATGGCAACTGATTGAAGGAAAGAGGAATGCGGTTCGCTCTGTTGTCGCTTGCTGTCATCCCGCTGTGCATGGGCTCGGCTCTTGCCTGCGACGATCACGTCGGGACCTGCGAGATCGAGGACTGGCGGTGGCAGAACGCGATGGGAATGCTAACCATCGAAGCCAGCACCACTTGCGATTCGGGCATGGCTCACATCCGCTTATACGAGGATAGCGGTGCCGAACCACGATTCCTGGGCGTCGCGCAGGGCTTTATCCAGGGTCACGCGCTGACAGCGCTCGCCACCGATATAGACAAACCCCAGTCGCTATCGATCAAGTACAGCATCGATCCCGACTTTTAAGCGGGAGAAGGGCGCGAACCCACCCACCTCGTCATGGCCGGGCTTGACCCGGCCATCCACGTTTTTCTTTTCCTTACAGTGCGTTGCGCGAGAGAGAGGCCCGGATCAAGTCCGGGCATGACGATGTGGGGAACCAGACCCCCGGACCATGGTGCGGTGCACAGGGCGCGGTTTCTGCGTCAGGATTGCGCCATGCCTCAATCACATTCCTGCGCGCGTGTCCGCTCACTTTCCCGCGCGCGTATCCGCTCGACGCAGTGCGAGAACGAGCGGGTCTCGGCAAGCAAGATGGATGGGTGTGCGCGACTCTTGGTTTCGCGTGCGGGACCTTGTTACCGCGCCCACGACCCTATCCACCGCGCGCACGTCCCTCCGGGCGTGCGCGACATCTCCCACCTATCCCGCCTAATCCCGGTGTATCCCGCAACTTTAAAAGTGGTTTTGTCCCACCGCGCCGGGGAAAAGGTGCGGGCGACTCGGGCGCCGGCTCAGCGGCCGACCTCGACGCGGATGTCGGTGGGCAAGCCGCCGCAGGTGGGGTTCTGATCCTGGGGGCAGGCCGAGACGACGATGGTGGCGTCCATCTCGGCCCGCAGCACGATGTGATCCCCCGGCTTCGACTCCGGCGCCTTGATGGTGAACGTGCCGTCCGGGTTGATGAAGAAGTTGGTGAACAGGTTCCAGGGCTGCGGCGTGAAGTCGAGCACGATGCCGTAGCCGTCGAGCGCCAGGTGAAGGTTCTCCTGGCAGCTCTCGTGATAGCCCTCGACGCCGAGCTCCGCGTAACGCGTGGGGTCGCACGCGGCGTACTGCATGTCGTGCTGGCCGGGCGAGGTGTCGTCCACCACGGTAACGATCCTTCGCCGATGATTGGTATAGGCCGAGTCCCCGACATGAGGAAACAGCTTCTCGATCGAGGGCTTGGTGTGCTCGCAGGAGAGAAACTCCAGATGGTCCTCCTTGCTGAAGGCCCAGAAATCCACCGGCTGCGACCCTTCCAGGTCCGTGATCCGGATGAGGTCTCCGGTTGCCACCTCGAACGCCTTGCCCGTGCGTGCCGCTACCTCGTGGGTCTCGCGCGCCGTCGTCAAGCCGGACATGTCTAGTCTCCCATTCGATGTCGATGTCGATTATCGCCGTTTCACCCCGACGACAGTCTAACGCCGATCCTGGCGCAGATAGTTGAGCAGAAGCCCGCTCGGCGCGGGCGAGCGCTCGCCGCGCAGGATCGTGGGCACGATCAGCACCGCGAGCGTCAGCACGTAAGGGAGCATGCCGACGATATAGATGGGCACGTCGAGGCCGATCGCCTGGACGCGCGGAATCAACGCCTCGGCCCCGCCGAAGATCAGCGCCCCAATCACCGCGCGCCCCGGTCGCCAGCCGGAGAAGATGACGAGCGCGATGACGATCCAGCCGCGTCCGGCGACCATGTGCTCGGTCCAGACGAAGCTGGAGGCGAGCGACAGGTAGGCCCCGGCGATGCCGCAGAGCGCGCCCCCCAGCATCACGGCGGCAATACGGAAGAGCTGGACGTTGACGCCGGCGACATCGGCTGTCGCGGGGTCTTCGCCGACGGCGCGTAGCCTGAGTCCCGCGTCCGAACGGTCGAGGCCCCACCACACCGCGATGGCGAGCGCCGCGGCGGCGTAGACCAGGATGTCCTGCTGGAAGACGATCGGTCCGAGCCACGGGATGTCGCTGAGCACGCCGAGATCGAGGTCGCGGAAGCCCGCCACCTTCTCGAACATGTAGGGCCGGCCGACGACCCCGGTCAGTCCGTCGCCCAAGGCGACGATGATGAGCCCGGTCAGCACCTGATCGGTGCGAAAGACCACGACGGCGATGCCGAAGACGAGGCCGACCAGGGCGCCCGCCAGCATGGCGACGGGCACGCCGGCGCCGGCGAGCCCGGTGTTGAAGCTTACGACCGCGCCCACCATCGCGCCCACCAGCATCATGCCCTCGCAGCCGAGATTGAGGACGCCGGCGCGCTCGTTGATGATCAGGCCGAGTGCCGCGAGCAGGTAGGGCGTGGCGAAGCCCGGCGTGGTGGCGAGCCAGTTCTGGACGAAATCGGCGGCCATCAGGCGTGCTCCCGCTCCCGCACGCCCCAGCTGAGGCGGTAGCGGCTGAAGAACTCGACGACGACGAAGGTGAAGAGGATCACCGCCTCGATCAGCGTCGTGATCGCCGCAGGCAGTTGATAGAACACCTTGAGCGTGTCCCCGGCCGTGTAGACGCCGCCCACCACGAACGCCGTGACGATG
>JAJDUK010000066.1 GCA_022826665.1 Alphaproteobacteria bacterium
GTCGACCGGCGGCCCGCACAGATGAAAACGGATGGAAAAATGGGCGCCGACCGGGATGGCTGCGGGTTCCGAGCGCCACCATGCCGTCCACCGCTCGCCGGCGATTTTCGTGCCGCCGGTCCAGCCCTCTGGACGGTCGCAGGCCGCCGCCTGGCCGGCCGCGAGGACGAGCGCAAGCGCGGCCGCCAGCGCCGGTCCGCCGAGACGCCACCGGGACACGGTTATGTGTGGAGGTTTGCCAGGTGCGGCCGGATCATCGCCTCGCCGTTGCGCCAGGCGATCCTTTCGGCGAGATTGGGCGGCAGGTCAGCCAGCCATTGCCGGGACCATTCGGCGTGCTGGACGACATAGTGCCAGCGCTCCGGCGTGAAGGTGTCGGTGCCGACCATGACGCGGTCCGGGAAGGCGGCGAACAGGCTGCGCCAGTCGTCGTCGACCCGGCCGTCATGGGCGTGTTCGCTGCGGAAGGCCAGATCGGTCCAGAGCTTCGCGTGTTTTCCGAGCATCGGGCCGACGACATCCGGACCGACGAAGCCGGCATGGGCCCACAGCACCCGCGCTTCCGGCCATTGGGCGAAGATCGCGTCCACCGCTCCGGCGTCCGAATGGGCGTGCAGAAGAAGATTGTGCTGCCGCGCCAGTTCGATCATGCGCCGCGGCACGGCCTTGTCGGTTTGCGAGGCGAAGAGGTGGAATTCGCCGACCGCAACCCACCTAAAGCGCTCCACACGATCCTCGAGGAAGTCGATCACCGATGGGTCGTCGACCCAGCTGCTGATCTCGCCACGCCGGCGGTAGGGGCGGAGGCTGGGCAGGACAAGGTCCGGCGCCGCGGCGTAGAGCGCGCGGGTGCCGGCGTCGCCCGAGCTCGACACCAGCGCTCGCTTAAGCCCCGCCTTCTCCAGAATGGCGACGGCTTCGCCTGCGGATAACCGCTCGGCTGCGTCGTGGCTGAAATGGATATGGGCGTCGAAGATCGGCAGCGGCACGCCGGCGGCGCGGGCCGCCGAGGGCAGCAGCGCCGCTGCGGCCGAGATTGCGAGAAAGCGACGGCGCGAGAGTATGGCAGGGCTCCTTCCTGCTGGCGCCCCGGAATCCTGTCATTCCCGGCCGCTGCAAGGCAAGCCCGCAGGCCGCTTTCGCGATCGCTCCCTTCGGCTCGGTTGCGCCGGGATTTGCGAATCCGGAGAATCCGGCCCGTCGATGCGACGCGGAACGAGACGGGCGACACGACCCTGAGGAGCCACCTGCATGAAGACACTCGATCGAAAGCTCGGCGCAATCCTGCGGGGAAGCGGCGCGAGGACCGACTTCATCATCGCGGACGCCAAGGACGCCGACATGGGTGGCGGGCGGCCCGCCCCCGGCCCGGAGCGCGGCGCGGACGGGCGGCTGCTCGATGCGTTCCGGCCGCTTTCTGGGTACCTCGACGAGATCCGGGCGATCACCAGCCAGGGAATCGTGGACGTGATGCTGGTCTCGTCTTCGACCCTGGAGCGGCTCGGGAAGGAGATCTTCGAGAGCTCGCCGGTCACCCCCGCCATTCGCGCCAACGACACGACGGACATCTGGGGCGTGCGGGGAGGCGGCTACCCGCTCGCGCCGTCGCGGCCGTTCCGCACCGCTTCGCTCTCCCGCGCGCGCGAGCTCGGGTGCGACCTCTGTCTCTACTCGATCACCTTCAACAACAGCGTGGACGACGACCTGCGGAGTCTCGAAGCGTTCGCGGACTTCCGCGAGGACGCGGCGCGCTGCGGCATGCGCTACTTCCTGGAGGTGTTCAACCCCAACGTCGACGCGGGCCTCGCCTCGCTGGAGGAGACCGGCGCCTACGTCGGGGACTGCATCATCCGCTGCCTCGCGGGGCTGACGCGAGCGGAGCGACCCAGCTTCCTCAAGATCGCCTACAACGGCCCGCGCGCGATGACCGAGCTTTGCTCCTACGATCCCGAGCTGGTCGTGGGAATCCTCGGCGGGGCGGCGGGGACCAACCGCGACACCTTCCAGCTCCTCGCGGATGCCCAGCGGGACGGCGCCTGGGTGGCCCTCTTCGGCCGCAAGATCAAGCTCGCGGAGTCTCCCCTCGAGATGGTCCGCCACATGCGACGGGTGGTCGACGGAGAGCTGTCGCCGGAGGAGGCCGTCCAGGCGTATCACGCCGCGATCCGGGCGGACGGCCTCGTGCCGGCCCGCTCCCTCGACGAGGACCTCCGGATCACCGAGCCGGCCCTCCTGCTCGGGACTTGAGCGGTACGAGACGACCGGAGGAAGCGCAGGCAGGGCAAAGGCACGACAGATGGCGGAGCGAAGAAGCGGCGTGTTGACCTTCGGGTCCTTCATCACCGACCACAACCTCGCCATCGAGTCCTATCCGCCCGAGGACCAGACGACCTTCATTGCCCGCCGCCACCTCGCGGCCGGCGGGCCGGGCTACAACATCGCGGCGAACCTACGCCGCCTCGATCCGGCCATGCGGGTCGAGTGCCACGGCCTCCTCGGCGACGACGAGAACGGCAAGGTGGTCCTCGACGCGCTCGCCCGGCACGGCATCTCGGCGAACGGGATGACGCTGACCCGCGAGGCGCCGCAGGTCTACGTCGAGGTCATGGCGTCGCAGGCGACCGGGCGTCGGACCTTCTTCTTCTTCCGCGGAACCGCCGACCTGCTGGATGAGAGCCACGTCGATCCCAGCGCGTCGCGCGCCCGCATCTTCCACGTGGGCGCTCCCGGCCTGCACCCGCGCCTGGACCGGCCGCATCCGGACGGCGGCAACGGCTGGACGCGGGTGCTTGCGCGCGCCCGCGCGCTTGGCTTCCGCACGAACATGGAGATGGCGAGCCTGGAGGGCGATACCTTGCGCCCCATCGTGCGGCCGTGCCTCCCCCTCCTGGACAGCATCGTCATCAACGACCTCGAGGGCGAGGCGGTGACGGAGATCGATATCCGCCCCGAGGGGGCCCTCGACTGGGAGGCAGCGGGGCGGGCGTGCCGGCGGCTCCGTGAGATGGGGGTCCGGCAGGTGGCAGCTATCCACTTCCCCGAGGGCGCGGTCGCGGTCGATACGGAGGGCGCGCTACACGCGCAGGCGGCCGTGCAGTGGCCCGATTCGCGCATCGTGAGCGCGGTCGGCGCAGGCGACGCCTTCGCGGCCGGGCTGGTCTACGGCCTGCACGAAGGATGGCCGGTGCCGCGCGGCCTCGCGCTCGCGGTCTCCGTGGCGGCACTGTGCCTGGAGAGCCTGGACACCAACGGCACCATCGGCACCTGGCAGGCGTGCGAGGCGGAGACCGCCCCCTACGGCTACCGCGACGCCCCTCCCTGAACGCCCGCGCCGGCGCATCGTTTTCCGGCCGCGCCTCACGTTAAGTCGGTCTGGCGTACCAACAGAGAAGATCACCAGCAGGCGCGGTGGCGCTCGGAAACATCGCCATTCGCCGACCGAATGTGGAATCCCATTGTTTATCAGTAGTTTGCCAGACGTGAAATCACCCTGCGTTCGGACAGTAAGCATCCGGCCGGCAGCTGCCCGACGCATTTGGCCGCCTGCGGACCCGTCTGGCGGACCGCGACGACGGCGACCATCCCGACACCCGAAGGCCTGCAGCTGCGCCACCAGCCCGTGGCTGACTGCCAACGCTACAACAGCCTGGGGGAGGCCGGTCATGGAGCACCATGAGGTCCTGGAGATGATGACAAAGCAGGCACCCGAGACGGGCGCCACCACCCATGCCCGCGTCAGGCCGGGTCGATGATTTCCCGCGTCGCGGCCTTCTGGACGAACGCCGAGCGCGTCATCCCGCGCATCCTCGCCGCCTCGTCCAGCGTATCGAGGAACCCCTTCTCCAGGCTCAGGTTAACCCGCACGACCCTTCTCCGGTCCCGGACGTACGGAATCATCATGAGGACCGCACCCTCCGCGGTGTTTTCCGCAACCTCATCACGCACCGCTTCCATGCCCCGCGGAGGCACCGGCTCACCGTCCTCGAAGAACAGGCTTATGCCTCGATCGCATTGGGAACGATTTCCTCGAAGCTATCGGCGGCCGAATAGCATCCCGGCACCTCGGGGAACTGGATCCCGTAGGCGCTGCCGGGTTCCTTGTCGATGACGGCCACGTAGTGCATGCCTGCCTCCTCAGATCCAGCCGACCCGCCATGCGATGCTCCGCGCCGTGCCCAGCGGCAAGTCCTTCTTCGGGTGCGGCACCACCACGGTGATCTCGCCCTTTCTGAACTTGTGGTGGGAGCCCTTGACGCTCACCAGCTCGAAGCCTTCGGCCTTGAGACGCTTGACGATCTCGCGGCAGCTGCGCAGCATGCGCAATTATATACACAAGAGCGACGTTTAGCGCAACCTGCCGACCGCCGTTCCGCCGCCGAATCGGTCCTCATGCAGCACATTCTTGAAGGCGCCGAACTCGCGCTGCAGCTCCTCGAGGCCGGCGATATCGGTGACGGCAAACTTGACTGCATCTGCGGCCTGTGCGCTTGCAACGAATGCACCCATGACGAGGGCAGCAGCCAGCGCAACCAGCTTTGTGGTCAATGTCCTCATGGCGAGGTCTCCCTGCTCGGAATGTGGGCGCTGCCATGCTCGACCCGCCATGGGAAGCGGCGGTTTCGCCAACATGACGATTTCGGAAAATGTGGACGCCACAGATAGGCGACTTGGCGGAGGACTGGAGGGGCGGAAGGGCGGCGCCCCGATGCGCTTAGGCGCCGAACGGATAGCGCCGCGTGAGTCTGAACGGCGCCCCCTTGGCTTCCTGCTCGAACAGCGCGATCCCGTCCACCGCGAGCGGCCGGGCGCACAGCGGCACGGTGAGCGCTTCAAGAGCTTGCTGAAGGGCACACCGCTCGTCTTGATCGAGCTCGCACGTCAGCGTCATGTGGAAGCGGAACTCGTCCAGCACGAACGGATAGCCCCACTGGCGGAGCAGCTCCTCCTGGCGCGGCGTGTGCGTCCCCGCCTCGCGGCGAATGTACTCGGCCGGCGTAGGCGGTGCCCGAAAGCGATGAAAGGTGCGGATGATGTCGTCCTCCAGCGCCTGCATGGGCGCGCTCGCGTCGGAGAGCACCAAGGCGAGGAAGCCATCGAGCGCCGCGAGCACGAGCGGCGGCGATTGAAACGGCTCACGCGAGGCGGCGAAGCTAGCAAGCGCCTCGTCGAGCGCGTCGGGCGTGCACCCCTCGGCGAGGCGCATGGGCGGTGCCAGCGTCGCGTGGAAGCCGTAGCCGCGCGGGATGTCGGTGATGCGCTCCAGGTGCTCGTCGCTGAAGCCCTCTACCGCAGGCCTTGCTGGGCGCGCGCCGGTCTCCGCATCGCGCCCGAGCCAGGCCGCACCGAAGCGCGCGAGCGGCGAGTCGGCCGGGGGTGCGAAGTAGATGGCGTAGCGGTCGGTCATCGCTGTGGCGGGAGGGGGCGTCTGCTCACGCCGCTCAGATGAACATCTTGCGGAGTCGTTGAGAGGCCATGTCGAGCATGCTGACGGAGCCCACGAAGATGATCAGCACGGCCGAGGTCTCGGCGTAGTAGAAGCCCCGGATGTATTCCCAGAGAATCATGCCAATGCAGCCGGCGCCGACGATACCGAGCACCGTCGCCGAGCGCACGTTCGATTCGAAGCGATAGAGCGAGAAGGAGATCCACAGCGGCAGCATCTGCGGGATGATGCTAAAGATCACCTGTTGCACGTGGGTGGCGCCGGTCGCCTTGACGCCCTCGGCGGGCTGACTCACGCCAGGCCTGTTCGGCTCGATCCGGTTGTCCGTCACTAGCCAGAACACGCGTCAGATTTGGATGCAGATCAGCGCGATCAGCCCGACCGGCCGTTCGGCGGTTCGCGCGCGCCTGCTCCGCGCGGCAACACCCGTTGGGGCGAGGTGTTCAACTCCTGTGCGGCGTGCTCCCCCGGGCGCCGATCATCGACAGAAACTCCCGCCGTGTCGTCGGGTCGTCGCGGAAACAGCCGAGCATGCGGCTGGTTACCAGGCTGACCCCCGGCTTGCGGATACCGCGCGTGGTCATGCACTGATGCGCCGCATCGATGACCACGCCGACGCCACGTGGCTTGAGCACGTCCTGGATCGTGTCCGCGATCTGCGATGTCAGCGCTTCCTGGATCTGCATCCGCTTCGCGAAGACCTCAATAAGGCGCACGAGCTTTGAGATGCCCACGACTCGTTCCGCCGGCAAATACCCGACATGCGCTTTTCCCAGGATAGGAACGATGTGGTGCTCGCAGTGGGATTCGAGGCGAATGTCGCGCAAGACGATCATCTGGTCATAGGCGGCAGTCTTCTCGAAAGTCGAGGCCAGCAAGGCGACCGGGTCTTCGCCGTATCCAGCGAAGAATTCCTCATAGGCCCGCACGACACGCTCGGGCGTTCCCTTCAGCCCCTCCCGGTCGGGATCGTCCCCGGCCCACTCGATCAGCGTGCGAACGGCGGCCTCGGCCTCGGTGCGGCGCGGCCGACGGCGTGCTTCCGACCCGGTGCGCGATGAGGTCGAGGTTCGATGCTCGACAACTGCACTGTCCATATCCCGGCCTTTCATCGATGTCTGGCCGCCCCGGATAGCGGCTCTCTTGCGAAACAGTACGAAATGTTATAATGTATCTTTTCTGTACCGCAAGGTGAGACAGGCGATGCCGAAACCGCCAGCCCGACCCCGGCCCCGCACCGATCTGGATTGCCGCGGGCGGCACTCGGCGCGCGAAAGGGTCGCGCTCGCGGTATCGATTTGCGAGGGGCGCGGCGTAAAGATGACAGAGCTGCGGAGGCGTGTCCTGGAGCTGCTTTGGGCGAGCGGTCGGCCGACGGGCGCCTACGAACTGATCGAAGCGGTCAAGCTCAGAGACTCGCGTCCGGTCGGACCGCCGACCGTGTACCGGGCGCTCGAGTTCCTGATGGCGCAGGGCCTCGTTTCCAGGATCGAAAGCCTGAACGCCTACGTCCCGTGCGCCCGTCCCGAGCGAGACCACGATTGCCTTTTCTTCATCTGCGGCTGCTGCCGGGCATCGGTCGAGCTTGAGGATCCGCGGATCGGAGGACTGCTTGCCGAGGATGCCGCCGTCCTCGGGTTCGTCGCGACACGTCGCACGGTCGAGGTCCAGGGCACGTGTGCACAGTGCGCGGAAGTCGGCGCGGCGTAGACGGGAACGAGGAGTTCCGCCTATGGAGAGCCGGTATCGGGATGGATCGTCTCGCCGGCCGGACGTGAGCGCCGCCACTCGGCAGGGGGGCGCGGGCATGAGGGCGCGGTATACATCTTCAATCCGGCTGCTGCCGCTCGGCGCCGGGCCGCGACTGCTCGGGGCGGCCCTGATCGTTGCCGCGCTCTGGGGCGCGTTCTTTTGGGCGACGTCCACGCCGGGGGGGCCGTGACCTACGCCCTCAAGTTTCAGGACCTGAGCCTCGGCTACGACCGGCATCCGGCCGTGCATCGCCTGCACGGCGAGATCGCCGAGGGCAGTCTGACGGCCATCGTCGGACCCAACGGAGCCGGTAAATCCACGGTGTTGAAGGGGGTGACCGGCTCACTCCGCCCGCTCGAAGGACGGATCGCCTTCGGCGGGATCGCGCGGGACGACATCGCCTACCTGCCGCAGCAATCGGACGTCGACCGGTCTTTTCCGATCGTAGTCTCCGACCTCGTGGCGATGGGCCTCTGGCGGGAGATCGGCGGCTTTGCGGGCTTGCGGGCCGTTCACCGCGCACGTGTCGCCGACGCAATTTCCGCGGTCGGCCTCGAAGGGTTCGAGAGACGGCCGATCGGGTCGCTGTCGGGCGGGCAGTTACAGCGTGCGCTCTTTGCCCGCCTGCTGCTGCAGGACGCACGGCTCGTCCTGCTTGACGAGCCCTTCACGGCAATCGACGCGAGAACGGTGGCGGACCTGATCGGCGTGGTGCGGCGCTGGCATGGCGAAGGCCGCACGGTGCTCGCCGTCTTGCACGACGTGGACACGGTACGGGCTCACTTCCCCCGCACGCTGATGCTGGCGCGCGAGCTCGTCGCCCATGGACCCACGGCGCAGGTGCTGACGGCCGAAAACCAGTTCCGCGCGCGTCAGATGTGCGAGGCTTGTGTCGGCCCGCCGCATACATGTGGGCGTAACGCCGCATGATGTGGG
>JAJDUK010000037.1 GCA_022826665.1 Alphaproteobacteria bacterium
TCTTCGCAGGGCGCTGGCGGCGGAGGGCCGGGAGGACGCGATCGGCCCGCGGCCCGCGCAGGCCCGTCGGCTGCGCGCGGCCGAGAACCGGGCGGAAGAGCGGAAGGACACGATCAAAGCGTTGCGCGCGGAGCGGGGTGAGCTGCGCAAGGAGGTGACCCGTCTCAACAAGGAGGTCGCCCGGCGGGGCAAGCGGATCGTCGAACTCGACAAGCGGCTGGATCAGGAGAAGCAGAGGTCTGAGAGCACCAGGGAGCGCACGAAGAAGATGTCCCGGGAGTCCATTCGGCTCCAAAGGGAGGTGAGGTGGTTGGAGGACGCCGAGGCCCGGGCCCGGTCTCTGTCCGACGATGTCTTCTTGCTGGGCATTGCGCTGGACGTGGCGAAGGGGGCCAACAAGAAGCTGACGGCCCGGGTTGCAAAGTTCCGCGCAGCGGGCGCTACGCTTTCAAAGTTGCCGTTCGACGAGGCCGCCCACCTGCGCAACGTCCTGAGGAGGTCGCGGCGCCAGAAGGCGGCGATCAAGTCGCTGTCCCGGGAGAACGCCCGGCTGCGCAAGGCCGCGAAGTCGGCAAGGACCGGCAGGGAGAAGGCGGAAGCCCGACTGCGTGAAGCCCAGAAGGTATCGCGGCACCGGATCGAGACGCTAGAGGCGAAATACGCAAGGCTTCGTGCAAGCACAGCCGTGCTGCAGAAGGCCCTCTTCGGGAGCAGGAGCGAGCAGCAGGAGAAGCCGCGCTCGGAGTGCAGGCGCGGCCAGCAGCCCGGTGCCCCCGGCCACGGCCGCACTCAACGGCCGGCGCTCGAGGAGAAGAAGGAAGAGCGCAACCCGCCGAGGAATGCCCGCATGTGTTCCGGTTGCGGGAAGCCCTACGTAACGAACGGCGAGCGTTCCTCGACCATCATCGAGATCGCCGTCAAGGCCCACACGCGCAGGATCGTCCGTCCCCGTTGGCGCCGCGGTTGCGACTGCGCATCGTCACCGCTGGAAGTGTCGGCGCCCCCGGTGCCGCGGCTGTTCCCCAGGACGCCCTATGGAACCAGCGTGTGGGCATGCTTCCTGTACGAGCGCTACGCCTGTCTGCGGCCTCTGCACCGGGTCTCCGCATGGATGTCGGACCAGGGGCTGCCGATCTCGCCAGGCACGCTGGCCGACAGCGTGCGCCGCTTCCTGCCGCTGTTCGAGCCGTTCGACGAAGCGATCCTCACGCACCAGAGCCGGGCTGCGGTGCGCCATGGCGACGAGACCGTCTGGCGTATCCAGTCGCTGAAGGAAACGGGCCGATCGAGCCGCGCCTGGTTGTGGACCTCGGTGAGCGACGATGCGGTCTACTTCCACATCGACCCGTCCCGCAGCGCCAAGGTCGCCACGCAATTGTTCGGCGGCACGGCGTGCATTCTGTTCCTGGTCTGCGACCGTCTCTCGTCCTACAAGACGATGGCGCACGACCTCGGCGGCGCGGTAATCCTGTGTTGGTGCTGGGCGCACCAGCGCCGTGACTTCATCCACGGTGCGGCCGGTCAGGCACGGCTGACCCGCTGGTGCCAGAATTGGATCGAACGGATCGCGTCGATCTACAAGCTGAACGAAGCCAGGTTGAAGCATTACGACCCCGCTCTCGACCGTCAGACGGCGACGTTCGCGCAAGCCCAGCGCGCGTTGGAAGCGGAGGTCGAGCGCCTGTTCGCGGACGCCGGGCAGGAGCTGGCCGTCTTGCCGGTCGGGGCGCGTGAGACCAAGGCGCTGCGCTCTCTGCTCAACCATCGCAGCGGGCTGAGCGTCTTCGTCGACAAGCCCCAGGTCCCCATGGACAATAATGCCGCTGAGCGCGCGCTCAGAGGCCCGGTCATCGGAAGACGGCTCTCGTTCGGCTCCGACGGCGAGACTGGCGCCCGGTTCACGGCACTGCTGTACTCCGTCGTCGCCACGCTGAAGACCAACGGCATCGATGTCCGGCGCTGGCTGGAGGCGTGGCTCGAAGCCTGCGCGAAGAATGGCGGCCAAACGCCGGACGACCTGTCGCCATGGCTTCCATGGTCGATGAGCGAGGAACGCAGGCGCGCGCTGATGGCGCCGGGATGACTGCCGCCGTCGAATGCCGCTATTACGGACGCGACTTCACGGCGCAAGAGATGGCGCTGCTGCGCGCGCTGATCGCCGCCGACCCGCCGCCCAACCGCCATGCCCTGTCGCGGGAGTTCTGCCGGCGCATCGGCTGGTTGAAGCCCGACGGCGGCCTCAAGGACATGATGGCCAGGGTAACGATGCTGGCCATGCACAAGGACGGGCTGATCGTCCTGCCGCCGCCGAAGTGGCCACGCCCGCCGCGTCGGCCCATGGTGTTCGGGCCCGACACCGAGCCGCCGGCGCATCCGGCGCCGACATCCCTCGACGCGGTTCGCCCGCTCGACCTGCGCCCTGCCGTCCGCTACAGCCGCGAGGGCAAGCTGTGGAACGAGTTCATCGCCCGCTATCACTACCTCGGCTACAGGACCCTGGTCGGCGCCCAGATGCGCTACGCCGTCCACGACCGCGACGGCCGGCCCATCGCCATGCTCGGCTTCAGCACCGCGGCACGAAAGCTCGCACCCCGCGACCGCTTCATCGGATGGACGCCGGAACTGCGGGAAAAGAACTTGCCCCTTGTAATCGACAATCCGAGGTTCCTGATCCTGCCCTGGATCGTCATCCCGAACCTGGGCTCGCACATCCTCTCCCTGGTCCGCCGACAACTGCCCGGGGACTGGACCGAGCGCTACAACGTTACGCCCGTGCTCATCGAGACCTTCGTCGAGACCCCTCGCTTCACCGGCGCGCTCTACAAGGCGTCGGGCTGGACCCACGTCGGAACCACCCAGGGACGCGGGCGCTACGACAGGCACACCAAACGGGATCAGCCCAAGAAGGACGTCTGGCTCCGGCCCCTCAGAAGAGATTGGCGGCGAACTTTAAACCGGTGACATCATCTCCCGCCGTCACCGCGTGACCGAACAAAAAC
>JAJDUK010000063.1 GCA_022826665.1 Alphaproteobacteria bacterium
GGCGGCATGCGCTGGACCGTCAACGGCGCCAACGCCATCATCGCCCTGCGCTGCGCCGTCGAGAGCAATCGCTTCGACGATTTCTGGGAACGGCGCGCCGGCGCAGCAGCATGAATCTCACAAATCAGACGTACACCCCAATCGATCGTTCTCTAATATCTTAAAGGACAATCTCGATTGTCCTTAGGGACAGGAGTTAGCCCCAATACTGTTCACTTGATGACTTTGATGCTGTTGACGGGATTGACGGCAGGACGAGGAGGGGTGTCGGGCCGGCGCAGTGGGAACTTGCTCAGTTTTGCGTTTGACGGCGCGCGGGTTTTGCCGGTTTCGACTGGAGACAACACGTTCCTGAAGGATTTCGTCGAGGACGGCGTCATGGAAGGCCTTGCTCTTCCGAGGGGGGGATGGCTATGGCGGCGGGCAGCTTTCGCCGCACCACGCGCACGGCGTGAAGGAAGGAGAGCCGGTCCGGGTCTTCGTCGGCTCTCAGCGCCGCCTCGTGGATCAGGCTTCGGATGGCGAAGTGCGCCATCATGAGGCCATAGAACTCCTGGCGGACGAGGTCCGGCGTCTTGCTGCGCAGGACGATCCTGGCGCCCCGCAGATGGGTCTTGAGTTCGTCGAGGGCGGTCTCGATTTCCCAGCGCTCATGATAGAGGGCCGCCAGCTCATGCGCTGGCGCCACGTCGTGGTCGAGGATCGTGGTGAGCAGCCGATAGAACGGTTCGGCGCCGCCGACACCCTCCAACCGGTAGTCGATCGCCCGCACCGTGAGCCCGCCGCTCCGGTGGCGGCGATCCCGTTCCGAGGGATAGATCGTGCTCAGGTAAGAGCCGTCGGGCAATCGCCGGTCGGGGACCAGGCGCATGTTCTTCCTGACGCGCCAGAGCAGGTCGGCCCCGCTGCCGCACGCCAGGGACCACAGCGCGAAGCCGAAGAACTGGCGGTCCGCCAAGCACAGCATGCCGGCCTCCAGACGGCCGAGCACGGCTTTGGCGAGCGCGATCTCGCTCGTCCCATAGCCCGCCATCTCGCTGGCAAACAGCACATGCGTACCGTTCTCCACCAGCGAAACGAAGCGCAACTGCGGGAAGGCGCTGCGGCCCCGGCTGGCGCCGGGCCGGCCGAACGCTGCGGCGTTCGACGCCTCGTCGGCAACGTCGAGGGTGCTGCCGTCCAGGCTCACCAGACGCCAGCGCCCATACCACGCCCCCCAGGTCACCCGATCCGCAATCGGCTTCACAACCGCGCCATGCAGACGGTGCAGCGGCTCCCAGCCAAGACGCGTGCGCGCCTGCGAGATCCCCGACTTGCCGGCCACCTCAAGCGCCTGCGACGGACCGGCCAGCCACTGAACCCCCTCCAGCAAGCAGCGCAGAACCTCGCGGTAGGACGAGTGCATGTAGAGCGCAAGCGCGATGACGTAGTACACCACCACAGGCGACGGAAGCGCGCGCCGGCGCTGGCTCGACCGCCCGGTATCCCGTAGAACAGACTGCACCGTATCCAGCGGAAACGTCTTCGCGATCACACCCAGACTGATGTAGTCGGTGACGCGAGAACCCGCCGGGAGAGCCCCAACAGTGCGTGACATCGCCCTGACCCCTGCTGCGTTCACAGGCCCGCGACCATAGCATCAATCCCTAAGTGATCAGTATTGGGCTAGCCCGCCTTTCCCACCATAGTCATGACCGTGACCCTGGTGAGAAACTACAGTTATATGTCTTGCCTCCTGATAGACTGACGTGGCTGGAGTTGTCTAAACGTCGAAATAATAATGGGTTATTTGACATTGATCCCATCAAGAGCAATCTGGAGGTATCAGGAATGGGGCCAAATTGACTCTACCGTGTTGTGGGAGGTGTTGATTTTGATCGCGCGCCATGCCATCATGTCTCCATGGCAAATCCCGGAAAACGCGTCGCCCGCGTCAAGCTCACCATCGCAAGGCGCGCCATCGACAACCTTGAGCCCGCAGAGAAGCCCTGGATCGCCTGGGACGACAGGCTCACCGGCTTCGGCGTCCTGGTGCATCCCTCGGGCGTCAAGTCCTTCATCGTCAACTATCGCCTCGGCTCAGGTGGCAGGTCGGCGCCCAACAAGCGGCTCGTCATTGGACGCTGCGACAGGTTAGCGCCCGAGCACGCACGGCGCGAGGCGCACAGGCTGCTCGGCATGGTCGCCATGGGCGAGGACCCAGCGGCCGAGCGCGCCAGGAGCCGCCGCATGCCGCCTCTCAAGCAGGCCTTCGAGGACTACATGAAGGCCAATCCCAAGCGGAAGTCGAGCACGAACGAGAACTACCGCGATCGCTTCGAGCGGCCTCTCGCCGACTGGCTTGCCCGTCCGCTCGACTCCATCACCCGCAGCGACGTGGAGGACCGCTTCAACCGCATCACTGAGCAGCGCGGCTGGGCGACCGCCAACCAGTGCATCTCTCTGCTGCGCTCGGTGTATCGTCGGCCCTGCGTTGATTTTGAGGGGTTGGCCAATCCCGTCGATCTTTGGCTCGCGGGGGGCGGCAGGTTCCACCACAAGCCGCGCCGCAAGATCCCGCCGCCTGCCGAGATTCTGCCTTGCTGGCGGAGGGGCATCGAGGCGGTGGTGAGCAACCCCGCCATTCGGGACGTGTTCTGGTTCGGGATGTACACCGGCATGCGGCGCGGCGAGGTGCTGCCGCTTCGGTGGGATCGTGTAGACAGGGAGGCAGGGGTCTTCCGTGTGGACGAGACCAAGACCGGGGCGCCGCTGGAGCTGCCCATCACCCGGCAGCTGGCAGCCATTCTCGATCGCCGGTGGGCCGAGAGCGGCCATCTGGAAGGGGGCTGGGTGTTTCCCTCGGCCACCAGCCGCACGGGCTATTTCGTGAAGCTGACCTATTTCCATCGCCGCATCAGTGAGGCCGGCGGCGCGAAGTTCTGGTTCCACGGGATGCGCAACTGCTTCATCACGGTGGCGGAGCGCGAGTTGATGCTGCCGCACGCGCTGACCAAGCGTCTGGTCAATCATGCGCCACCCAACGACGTCACAGAGGGATATGCTGCCGACTGGACGATCGGGCAGCTGCGCGAGCCCGCTCAGCGCATCGCAGATTGCATCGAAGGGTTGATGAAGGGAGATTCGGGGCACGTCAACGGCAAGATGGAGGCGCAGGCGGCGTCATAACCTGGAGGTCGCAAGTTAAAGTTTTTGGGCCCGCAGCCGCCGAGACGGACACTCCTGAGACGAGGGTGTCGGTCCCGCAAGACCCGGAGAGACGTGTCCGTTCAGAATGTCTCTTACCGACCAAGCAGTGGATGCGCGGCTAGATCAGCTAGCAAGATTACGGGCGGTGCGGTCGGCAAGGTGCTTTGTGAGCGCGCGAGGTCCGAGACTTTGCTTTGCCTGTTTCGTTTGCGCATGAGTTGAGGCCATGGGTCGCCATGGCGCGTGGAACCGGCGAGCGCGGGGGATAAGCGTCGATGGTTGTGCCTCTAATGATCAGTAGCAAGGACGACGACCTGGTCGGCGTCGCCCGCCGCTCCGACCCGCTGGGGTTGCTCGCGGTGTGGTCCGCCCGCGCCCGTGAGGCGGTGCCCCATCTGACGGAACAAACGACGGAAGTACGCGGATTCCAGATTCTGGTTGAGGCGTTCCGGCTTTGGACCATCTTTGTGAACAGGGAGCCGCACCCCCCCGAGCGGCTCATGCAGTTCTTCATGCTCGTCGAGCAGGCGTTCGCCCGCACGGTCGGCTGCCGAGATGGCGACTGGCCGCTGCCGGGCGCACGACGCGTGAGGTCCCGCTTGGGCGAAATCCCTTGCGTCTCGGTGGCGGATGACAGGTGGCACCTTCTTGGAGGTCAGTTGGTCAACGGGATCTGGGGGCTCTACCGAGGCGCGGCCCGACGGGCGGGGCTGTTGGACGCCAATATGGCCTGGCTATCCGACGACACATTGGCGGCGGCGTCCGCCACCTCTTGTCTGCGCGACGCCGCTCTTGAACGGTTCCTCGGACTGATTGGGCGAGCAATGGACCGTGAAACCGTCGTCTTGCCCACCGACGGAAGGAATGCGCTCCCGAGCGTGCTGCGCAGGACGTTCGACGAGGTTCCGCTCAGAAGTCATCTCCGGGAAAGGCTCATCGACGGCCACGCTCTGAACCAGGCGCTCGCGAACAGGCTGGTTCCTTTGGAGCAGCTGAACCACCGGGAGTTTTTCAAACTGGCGGCGCTGGAACTCGGGGAACACAGCCCGGTACTGAATCGGATGATCGACTGCGAAAACCTGCTCGTAGTCCTGGAGGGTATCTTCTACCGATTGTGTTGCGCCAAGGGCGAGTCGATCGAGGCGCTAGCGGAGTCTTTACCCGTGCATATGGGGGAGATTCAGAATGCCGGGGAGGCGTTTGCGGGTTCCGGCACGTACACGGGAGAGGCGGCAGGGAAAAGAGAGGCCCGGTTGTACGAGACAGTTGACACATCCAGCCGCGTAAGGCTCGCACGCTCCGTGTTGTCGCTACACCAAGCGGTAAGCGAAGAACGCCAACGCGCTGCCTGGGTGTGGGAAGATCAAGGGAAATTGCGGAGCGACGTCGACGTCGCGGAGCCAGATGAAGCCGATCTGAAAGTCGGACTGGCGTGGCGCAACGACTACTACCTGCGACCGCTGTCCAGCATCGCCCGGCAACTCGAGGAACTCGGGACTTGAGTAGCCTGGGCACGATCCGTGAGCGCATTGAGCGGGCTACGGGCTACTTCGCACGTCGCGAGGCCACGGTGCTCACTACATTCAACCTCAACGGCCGATTCCTCGAAGAGCAGGCACTGCCAGCGATTCTCGGCGTCGATGGCGCGCTTGCAGCCGTCCGGCACGCCGACCTGCATGGGCAATTGGCGGAGACGGAATGCACGGTCTTCTACGACCCCACGGTGGCGCCCGGTGTCTCCGGTAAGTTCCGCTACGTCGCCCGGCCCGTTCCGCTGCGCGCTCGTCTGTTCCATCCGAAACTGGTGATCATCGCTGGAATATCCAAGGACGGGACGACCTGGGTGTATCTCGCCGTCTCGTCCGCGAATCTCACGTTGTCCGGCTGGGGACGCAACGCCGAGTCCTTCGGCGAGACGTGGATCCATACCAGGACTCAACAGACTTGGCATGGCCTTGATGGGTTCCTGGCGTGGCTGCAGGACTACGCAAACCTGGGCGGAGAGCCCGACCGCCGGGATGCCGTGGCGGTTGTTCGAGAGGCGCTCGACCGGATGCCCAGCGGTTACCGATTCCGCGACGATGGCACGAAATTTTGGTCTGGCACTTTAGGCGCGCGTTTCTACTCGTCCGTGGTCGATACGGGGGGCTTGCCGACATTCCTCAAGATGGGTCGTTCACGTAGGCCGGCAGAACTTTGGGTGTACAGCCCATATTGGGGCAGCGTCGCGGAGATGGTCGGCGAATTCGGCGCAAAAAGGACGGTCCTCGTTCCCGCCATGCGCGCCGATCGCAAAGCGATTGGGTTGTCGAAGAGCCAGCACGATACCGTCAAGGACATCGCCGAGGTTTGGCGCAACGAAAGCGAGAAGCAGGACGATCGCTTCTGGCACATGAAGGCATACTGGATTCGCCATGGGGAGCGCTTTTACACCAGCGTTGGAAGCTGCAACTTCACGGAGGCCGGACTCGCCGGCGCGAACGGCAACGTCGAAGCCATGCTCGTATTCGAGAACATGGAGCCCGATTGGCCTGAGGAAAGCGACACCGCCCGCCTGGAAGACCTTTCCGATCAATCGGCCGATGAAGAGGACGCGCCGGAGCCCGTTCCCGTGGTCATCGTCGTGGCATACGACTGGCGGTCGGAAAGCTGGCGTTGGTTCCTGGCCGCGGACGACTCGCAGGATGACTTCCGCCTGTCGCTGCCTACTGGCCGCGCCGCTTTCCGTATCGACCCGGGTTCTGGCGATCGCCGGGGCGATCCCCCGAGCTTCCCCGCACACTACCGAGTCACCTACACTCAGCACGCGGAACGCAGGGAGTGGCAAGGGCAGGTCGTCGAACTCCACCTGGACCATACCCGACGAACCTACGGCAAACCCCTCTCGGCAAATGACATTCTCGAGAGCTGGCGCGTCCACGCGAAAACTGGGAGTCCCGGACCCCGGGGCGGTGGGGGCAACGGCAATGAGAACGGCGACGACCCGCAAGCCGAGGTACCGGCGGCTTTCGATGCGGTGAACCTCTACGACCTATATCGCGCTATGCGAGCCTTGCGAACGCGACTCGGCGAACTCGAGACAGAGCCGCAGGCGCAGCGGGCGTTGCTGGTGGGACGGTCCGACAGTGTCGTGGCGCTTGCGCGCCTCGCCGATGGCGACGGCGAAGCCCCGGTTGTCCGGTACCTGGTGCTGCGCGAGTTGTCCAGCATCGTGGCGGACTGCAAGGGATCCTCATTGCACGGCGACCCCTTGCGCCGTGTGCGCGAGATGAAGCGCCGAGCGAAGGCGACAACGCTGAAACAGCTTGCTGCCGAGTTAAGGGGCGACCGGGAGAAAGCACGGAGGGTGCTGGACTGGTTCGAGAGGCGACTTGCGAAAATGGATCGTGCTGGAAGATGACGCCGTTCACCGACCCCATTACCCCCGATGACGTTGTGGAACTGATCGACTTCACGGTTGCCGATCGGGAAACGGAATCGATGGCCCGGATGCAGCGCGAAGGCGTCGCGGCGCTCTACAACATCCTGTGCAAGGGTCCGGTCGCCTACCTTGCCGACGAGGTCGGCATGGGCAAGACGTACCAGGCGCTGGGGCTGGCCGCGCTGACGTGGAATCAGAAGCCGGGCGCACGCATTCTGTTCGTCAGCCCACGCCAGAACCTGCAGGAGAAATGGGTCGACGACTACAAGGGGTTCTTCGCCTCTAACTACCGTCGCCAGCAGAAGATGGGCGATGACCGTGTCACCTCCGTGCTGTTCGGCGAGCCGGTCCACCGCCCCGTCGCCTTCGACAACCTGAGGAGCTGGACGCCGACGATCAGCATGCCGGAACAGATCGCCCCGTTCCTACGCCACACCAGCTTCATGCGACCGGTGTTTGTTGGTTCCGGCGAGCTGACCGGAGACATGGATCAGCTATGGCGCCACTGGCGGGACCGATTTGAGAGCTGGACGCTCTTCGAGTCAAGACGACCGAGAGGGCTTTCGCCGGACAACGCATCCCGCGAACTGAATATCGCGTTTGCCCGAGCACTGAACGCAAAGCTCACCGCAGAGGCGCCATGGGGCGAGCCGTACTTCGACCTTGTCGTCGTGGACGAAGCCCAGTGTCTTCGCAATCCGGACAACCAAACCAATAGCGTGCTCTACGAGGCACTGAATTGTCAGGTCGCCAAGTGGTTGTTCATGAGTGCGACCCCGGCCCACGGCGGTCCAGGCGACATCCCGAGGATCGTCAACAAGTACCCGAATTGCGGGGAAATCCTTGATTGTGGGCTTACCAGCGACCTCGGAGAAATGCAGAAGGCGCTGGGGGACTTCATGGTCCGCCGCCAGCGGCGGTATCTCGCGAAGAATCGGCCGACCATGGTCTGCAAGAGCGAGTACCGGGACCACGACAGAAAGCGCTGGGCCGTCGAAGGGGCGGACATGTCCGCTTTAGGCACGTTGGCCATGGGCCTGGTCCAGAAAGGTCTGGTCGATGTCCTCGCGAGCCGCAACAACCGCTATCGAATCGGTTTCCTGTCGTCGTTCGAGAGCCTGCAAAGCTCGATTCGGCCCGTTGAAACAACCGCGGACTTCGAACACGACCACACGCAGGGATCGTTGCCCCACGCGGCGGACGGCAGCGTCGAGCGAGATGCCCCGGATGCGGGGTTCATCGACGAATTGACGTCGGACTTCCAGAGGCGCTTTGACATGCCGTTGCCTCACGCCAAGGTCGACTCGGTCGTTGATCGGATAGCGCCTCTCGCGTTCGGTTCGGACGAGGAGGTGGGCGGCCACAAGTTCCTGGTCTTCGCCCGCCGCGTGAGCACCGTCCACACGCTGTGCGACCGGCTTGCCCAACGACACCGGCTGGCCGTCGAGGGGAGAATGCGCCGGTGCTGGAACGCCCAAGAGTTCGACTGGGCCGGGAACGACGTGGGCCACGAGGACGTAATCGACGGTGAAGACGCCGCGGACAGTGAGTCTCACGAAGACGCCCCGGGAGACGATCCTCTCCGGAGGGCGACGGCGAAGGGGGGCTGGCTCCACCGCTATCGGCAGACCTTCCGGGCAACCGGCCGAAACTCGCTGTTCTTCGAAGACGGCTGGCTGGAACGCCTGTGCCGGGCGGGTGGCGTGGACCCGATGGACGCCGCAGAGGCAATACCAGACGATATCTGGGCGGAGAGTTGGACCCATGCGGGCAAGGCTGCGGGTAGCGGACGCCAGTACCGGGCAAACAGGCTGCGGTATCTTGCGGTACAAAGCCTTCGACGGGTACCCGAGGCATTTGGACTGAGCAAGGCGAGTGCCGAGCCATGGCGGGTCGCCTACGAGACCTGCCTTCACAATCACCTGGAGGAGGCCAAGCCCAATGCTGAACCGCACCGCGTCCACGATCTTTTCAACTGGCCCACCCTATGGACAAGGTGGGATTCCACTTTCGCCGGCAAGTGCCTAGCCCTTCCCGCGGACGATCCTGCCTGCGTCCGGGGCGAGGCTGGACGCGACGAGCTTTGCCGCCGACAGGCAGCGCGGACGATCCTCGGACAGACCTTCCGGCTCACCGACACCCTGCTCGACCTCTACTTCGCGGACGAAGCCGTTGGGAAGTCGAGCCACGAATTGGCCGAACGGTTTCTGCGTTGGTTGAAGTCCGACGACCCCGGCGCGGCGCAAGTCCGCAACGACTGTGTGCAATGGCTCGAACACCTTCGCCTTATCGTGGATGGTTGCCTGGACGGGGCCGGTCGCCCTTGGCACGAGCTGGTCCATGAACAGGAGGAGACGTGGGCGCAGCTCTTCGAATCCGGGCCTGTGCTTGGCGTGACCGGTGGGTCCGGAGGACATCGCAGGGCGGTCCGCCAGTTCAGGACGCCGTCACTACCCCGCGTGATCGTCTGCACGGACACACTGAAGGAAGGCGTCGACCTACATCTGTTCTGCGATCACGTCCTGCACTACGGGGTCGCTTGGACGTCGGGCGACATGGAGCAGCGGGTCGGGCGCGTGGATCGCTACTTCTCGCAGATCGAGCGTCGATTGGCCGGTGAAGGTCCGCCGCCAGACGTGAAGTTGCACGTTGGCTATCCCCATGTCGTCGCGTCCTTGGAGCGCGGACAGGTCGAGCGTGTCATCCAGCGGCAGAGAGACGTGGAAGCGCTGATGGACTCACCGCTCGCCGGGACAGGAGACGACGAACGTGAGCTAGGGGAAGATGCGAGTGTTCGTCTGCCGAGTGGCCGACAAGACAGGCAGCCCTTCGGCGAGTTGCGCTTCCCGAACCGGCGGCGGAGCATCGCTGCCGTTTCGAACCGCGCCGCCGGGGCCGACAGGGAGCACTATCTGAGTTGGTACGGAGCGCTTCGCCGAAAGCTCGCTGAACGACATTGGCGCATCGGAGGCGACGGAAACATGGTGGGGGATGTCGCCCAGCCGGCTCGCCGTTCGACGCTCTTGCTTGAACGCGAGGAGCGCCAACACGAAATCGAGTGGAATTTCGACGCAGCGCTGAGACGCTACGTCATCACGTTGGCGAGCCCGCCGTGGCCCACCGACGCGATGTTCAGCGGCGGGGAACGCCGCCGTATCGTAGGCCGGGAGCGCCTGTGTCAGAGCTTCGTGCGTCTGCTCGTGCCCACGCCGGATGAAGGAGCGGATGAAACTGTAGTTACGGGCCTGATCGACGTCTTGGAGGGCGTCGCGCCAAGAGCGAACGCTGGCGCCGACGCGTTCTGGGGCGAAGCGTTCGCGGCACTATCTTCTGAAACCGTCGATTGGGAATCGGATAACAAGGCAAGGCTCACGGTTCGGCGCGGCGAGAGGGCCCAACGAGTGACGGTCTATGCTTACGAGGGAAGCGTACGTGCCGTGAGCGTGGTCTCAGCAACGCCCGACAGACTCGGACACCGAACCGGATGGGCGCAACCGCCGTCGCCCGAGGACTTACGGGAGTGGATTCTGGACGCCAACAACGAACTCCCGTTGGGATATCTGGACTTGCATAAGCGCCACGGCCTGGTGTTCGGAATCCATGTCCTGCACGGCGACTTGTCGAGCGAGGCCCGCCGAAGGCTGCTGGAAGAGGTCGCCTGGCGGGCCGATTCGTGGGAAGCGTCCCTGACCGGCTCAGACCGTCAGTGATACGTTCTTCGTCGCAGATCTTGCGCATCCGAGGCGGGGCGGCGAGTCATGGCGCAGGCACAGGCGGTGGAGCGACGCTACTACTGGTCGGCGTTCCGCCGCCACTGCAGCGCGTCACTGAATCTAGAGGCATCGGGGCAGTGATGTGCTGGACGTTTTCGAAACTTGAGGCGCGGCCACGTTAGGGATAACTATGAACCCCGCTTTGTGAACGGAGACTTGCGCACTTCAGATTGGCGGCGGTCGACCAGACCCAACCTCTTGGCCAAGGCAAGCAGGGACTCCTGTCACGTAGGGTTGTGCCCTTCTGCAAGGCTTGCGCACAGCAATACAATGGACAAGAGCGATGACGTCGCGAGACGGAAGCACTCAATGACAACACGAATGCAACATTATGTGTGGAGAAAACATCTCGAAGGTTGGCAACACGGTTCTGGCCAAATTTGTTGTTCACGGAATGGGAAGGTATTCAAGAGTAATCCAGCCAAAGTCATGAGGAAGCGTGATTACTATAGCTTGTCACGGATCACGAGAACGGACATAGCATTCCTTGATGCCATGTTTGAAATGACCAATCCAGAGCTAAAGAAAGCGCATCGGAACCTCATTGAGGTGTTGGGACACATCGCAAATGCTAATCATGCCATTCAAACATCGGGAAAAGCAACCGAGGAAGAAAAGAAATACGCAAGAGACTTGATGATAGAGACGGAAGAGAAACTCCAGACCGGCATCGAACAGCGGGCGTTACCAATATTGGAACAGCTGCGTCATGAACAAACTGACTTTCTTTCTGATTATGAAATGGCGATGGAGTTTTTTCGGTTTGTCTCTCATCAGTATCTGAGAACGAGAGCGCTCCGGGAGCGAATCGGAGAAGAACTGAGGCACGGCCCTCTCGGGCGGAATTTTGAACACTTGAAGCACTTGGGAGTTATATACATGGGTTGACTCCGCCGCTCGCGTGTGCTACACTAGTCCACACGCAAATGAGCGAAAACAAGGAGTCGACTCATGGCAAAAGGTGGACCGGGAAAATATAAACGTGAAGGAATAACAGTGTTAGAATTGGCGACCTTATTTCCTAACGAAAAAGCCGCTAAAAAGTGGTTTGAATTTGTTGTCTGGCCGGATGGCAGATTCTGCCCAAAGTGCGGCAGCGTCAACACTTACAAATGCAAGCACGCAAAGTCTCCCTACAGATGTAGGGACTGCAAGAGATATTTTTCTGTTAAATCTGGCACGGTTCTAGAGGATTCAAAGATACCTCTACAAAAGTGGGTATACGCTATATATTTAGAGGTCACGAGCCTCAAAGGCATTTCGAGCATGAAGTTGCATAGAGATATAGGCGTGACGCAGAAAACTGCATGGTTCATGTTGCATCGAATCCGCGAGGCTTGGAAGACCCAAGAATCGGGAATGTTTTATGGTCCGGTAGAAGCTGACGAGACATTTATTGGCGGTAAGAAAAGGAACATGTCAAAAGCCAAACGCAAGGAACTAGCCAAGCAGAAAAAGATTAGACCGGACAAGGAAATAGTGGTCGGAATTAGAGGCCGCAAGACCAAAAAAGTAAACGTCACCATCGCTAAATACCGCGACGCCAGGACCCTACAGAAGTTCGTTAGAAAGAACATCAAACAGGGATCAATGGTCTATACCGACGGAGCGGCGCAATATATAGGTATAAAGGGAGTTGACCATGAATCTGTTAATCACAGTGTCGGCGAGTACGTTAGAGGCATGGCGCATACTAACGGGATAGAATCTTTCTGGTCCATGCTAAAGCGCTCATACACTGGAACCTATCACAAGATAAGCCCTAAACATTTAAAGCGCTATGTGAAACAGTTTGCGGGCAAGCACAATATGAGAGAGCTAGACACGATGGAGCAAATGATGCTGGTCGTAGGAATGCTAATCGGTAAAAGATTAATGTATACCAAGCTGACAAGAGATAACGGCAAAAGCTCTCATGCTAGAAGTTATTAATCGAATAGGGGCGACCCCGGTGAGATTCGAACCCACAACCTCGGTCTCCGTCAAAAACCGGCTCTATCCAGTTGAGCTACGGGGCCGCCCCTTTCTTTACATCTCTAATTTAGAACATATATATTTTCGGGAATCATAATGAGAAAAAGAACAAAGCTCACAAGACGGATATAGGGGAGGATGAAAATAATCACCCTCCCCTTAGTTACATTGGTGGCTTTTGCGTAGGTTTGCTACCGGGCTTGGTAGTATCGTGCAAGCGGCACCACCTCCTTTCGTCAGATACTTATCACTAAAAGAATAGGGATACAAAATAGGTATTATCTTCATCATCGAGTCGAATGTCGTACCTAACATCACTCCATTTTCTAATTTTCTTGGTTATTCTTTGCTCGGCAAATGTAGTTGCTTTACATATACGAGCGCCGGTTTCCTCAACGTGGACAAGTGTTATGAAGCGTAACTCAAATGTTCCTGCCGAATAATTAGCTATGTGAGCATTATCCAGACCAAAGGCCGTGATCGTGGTGAGCACTTCGTCATCTGTAGGTTCTTTTAGTAACCCTAGAGCGACTAAACTTCTATTTTCTTCGATGATATCAAACCGAATTTCATCAAGCATTTCCAGCACGGTATCTTTCACGTCAGAACACGATGGATAATCCGCTCGCGCCTGTACAGCTACAGTGCTGCCTAGAAAGATAGCACTAGAAAGCAGTCCATATTTTACTAGGAGAGATATTTGCATGACCGTTCTCCACCCCGTTAGAAGCTGGCAACGGCCCATACCCTGGTGCCGGGCCGTTGCAAACTTCTCTTGGGATAGAGAGAGTCCCACCTATTCACCAAAGATCAGGGAGCTACCCCGATCTCGAAGCAAGGTTATTATATTCAGTGGGCGACCCGACCAGCGGGTTTCCCAAGTAGAAGTTTGCAGGGAGTATGGTTTCAGAGAACCTTGCAATTTGCAAGGGGCAGGATTATGCTAGCGATGGCGCTAGTAAAACATTTAGAGGATGTTGGAAATGAATAGAAAACCCCGCCCGATTACTGACGCAACACCAGAAGAAGTTGTAAGGTCTCTTATAAAGCCAAACTATCCCAAAAGGCGGGAGGTAGAAGCAGACTGTAAAGAGAAGGATGAATATTTGAGTGACGAGGATTCTAATTTAGAGGATAAAGAATAAAGGGGCAACCACTAGGACTGCCCCGATATAGAACTAGACTCTATCAAGTAAATAATCAACGATCCGTGGAACGATTACCAGTAACAGTTGCCAGATCAACTTCTTGACCATTTTTTGTTTCCTTTCTTTGGTCTAGAGGTTTCTTGTCCCGTGGTCCCTGTCCGGCTGACTTGGGACCACGGGACCACTTTAGCGCGGTAGTCCCGAGTTTCAAGCGGTATGTGGGGGAGTCAACCCATGTATATAAATCCCAAGCACTTGGTGTGTCATTGCACAGCCGAAAATCTTGGAGCCAGCCTATTCGTGGACCGGAGTGAGTTTGAGATTCTTTTTCTGCGGAGCGGTCCAGACCACGAATTCCTAACCGGGGACCAGCCAATAGTGAACTTGTATGGCGCCATTAGCATGGATAGCCCACCCACTGAAACGGCACTATATTACCCCTTGAAGCCACATCTATCCATGATTCTACTGCCAAAGATGTGTGGACTGACTTCCATGAAGGTTCCTCCCATCATTGTCGATCAGTTGAATATTCTCATCGCGCGGAAGGCGAGAGAATTTTTGGTAGCAAGGCGAATGGAATCACTCGAGAGAATGAACTCCGGTTTGCAGGAAAGGCAACTGGACGATGGGCATGTATTGCTTGGGAGAATAAAGAATGTAGCGACGCGTGGAGACGAATACGAAGAAGAGACAGCGAGCTTAGACGAGAAACTCAATACTACATAAGCAAGAGCTGGGCTTACCGAATGGACACGATCAAGTGGTTGGAGGCATATGCCCCCGGATTTCAGGCGTTGTCTGAAGCCAAGCGACGGGAAATCACAGAATTCTTGTTTCTATGGAGTCTGTTTGAAGCTAAAGTGCTAAATGAACGTGGCAGTGCGAATGTGATTGCCACATGTTCGGAACGATGGGCCAGGAACGATCATTTGACCGAGGAGACGTTTGGTGAAGAGCTCGTCTATTTTCGCAACCGGTACGTTGTAAATGGCCAATTCAGTCATCACTTTGATCAGCTACACCTTCGTGTGAACGATGAAGCGGGACTTGTGCGAAGAGTGATCATTGGCGAGGATAGGACGCCGGCGAACATCGCAGCCGCTGTGTTGATCATCGTGTACTGGTTTCGGAACAACCTCTTTCACGGTCTGAAATGGTCTTACGAGCTACAGGGGCAGCTTGAGAACTTCGAACATGCCAACAAAGCCCTAAAGCGGGCGATCGAGCTCTGGGTTGAAGAGAGGTCTGGCGTACAGACATGAACTTTACCCGTGATGACGATAGCTCCAGAAGTGAACTTGATCCGTGGCGGATTATTCTGGTCTGTCTCTTCGAGATTGACAGCCATGAGATACCGGGGGTCGTCGATGCGTCAGGCTTAGCAGTCGATTGGTGGCTCAGCGAACGTGAAGATTACTCAAACAAGTATCGCAAGGCGGCTTACCGGCCACGGATCAACAGGGCTTACGAAGCCCTGAGAGGTGACGACCGGCTCCGCGTCGCCTTCATCGTTTGCGAGGAACTGGCCCGCAGAGGGATGGCCGATCAGCTCGACGCGGGCTTGCAACGGATCGGCTGGCGCATTGACGGAGGCGCGCTTGTCACGGCGAATGAAACGGTCCGCGAACTGTTCTTCCCGCAGGGCTCGCAGCATGACGCCTACGTGCACATCAGGAAAATCATTCTCCACGCCCGCAGGTCACTTCGTATCATCGACCCATACTTGGACGGAACCGTGTTCACAATTCTCGGCGATGTTCAGAGACCACTGACGGTTGAACTGCTCAGCGCGAAGCTACCGGCGGATTTTGAGCTCGAAACTGAACGGTTCCATCAACAGCACCCGCAAATGCAGGTCGAGACGCGGCGCTCGCGGGACTTCCATGACCGTTTCATCATCATGGATGACACGGCGTGCTGGCACATCGGTTGTTCGATAAAGGACGTGGGCAATAGGGCGTTCATGGTGAGCGCGATCGAGGACTCCCGGAATGCCGAAGCGCTACTAGAAACGCTGCACAGCACATGGGCAGGTGCGGCACCACTTACGTGATCCGCATCGTCATTCCTTGGATCCTTACGATCATAGGTGGTTCCTATCCATCACGGCGAGCGTGTCAGGCCACACATTCGCAACGGTCTAGCCAAGAATCGGCGCGCGGCAAGACTCGAAGAGCGTGCTGTTGGGAATCCTGGGGGATCGACTGCATTCAATCCCCAGCACACTCAGTGCAGCTGAGCTCTGCCAACCCGCGGGGGCGACGATCCGAGCGTCGTCGCCATAGCAATCGTCCAAGTACATTTCGAATACGCCGTTCAACCGATAAAGAACACCTCGTCCTCCCTCCTGTCGCGTACGATGGTCGCAGACCCGCACCGCGGGCATGTCCGGTTTTCCTGCGGGGGCTGAGGGTATGGCGGCGGACGGACGGGTTGGTACATGTCGGCTGCGCAAGAGGTACACACACGGCTGTCGGGCAGCGCGTCAAGGCGAGGTTTCGGGATCGGTCTGCCGCAGTTCTCACAGGGAGTAATGTCGGCATGATGATCAGCACCTGCCCTTCATCGCCGAAGAAGCGCACCTTGCGACGTCCGAACTTGCCGCACTTGAGTAGTTCGAATAGCTCTGGAACCGCTTCGAGCGTCAACTCCATGCAGAGCCGTCTCTCGAATTCGGACCGGTCCAACTGCGCCGCGTGGTCGCAGTGGCTACTGCTGATCGGTAGCTTGAGGAATCTGCGCCTTCGTCACTCCAGAGCGCGATGAAGAGGAGTATAACGGGCCGCTCCTTGTGGTAGCGCACGATACGCCGCGACCAATACTCAGCGCGGCCGTGCGATCGGCGTCAAGACATTCCAATGCAGCAGAACCTTCAGTCGTCCAACCTGTGATCGAGAGGTTGCGTCGGAGCGAGCACGACGTTGTTGGGCCAGAGTATTTGCGCGATTGGATGCGTTTGAGGTCTGGGCCCTACCCTGCTGCCGTTCAACTGGGAATCGCATGGGAATCGTCCGCAATCGACTTCCAGGGTGCTTGAGACCGCTCGTGAGCTGAGTGGCGTTCGAGAAGCGCTGGACGGTAGAGACGCTGCCGCACGCGGTCCAAGTGTGGAAGTATGGGAATCATGCGGAATCGATGTCGTACACACTGGAGGCAACGCCTGATCGAGACGGTCCGCTGCTCTCCCTCTCCCTTGCGCTGAGCGAATCGGTGATGTGTCCTGATATCGTGGATCGTTCACGGTCCTGCGACGCCTGTACGGCGGCCCGCGGCTTCGTCAGGAATAAACCGTCGCCGAGAAAATGCCGTTGCTGGGATGTGAGCGCATGGCGGTATGTGTCGGCGGTGGCGTAGGTCTCGAAACCCTCAGACCCAGAACCTGCCCACCGTGAGATGCGGTTCAAGTCCTGGTCCGGACGGGGTCCGCTGCCTCGCCATCATGCTCCGCGCGGCCGCGAGGGCGGAACTCCCGTCTCGCGCAAGACAATCGGCTCCAGGCTCTTGAGGCGGGCCCAGCGGCCACGCGCAGGTTCGGCCTGCCGCATCTTGACCTCGAGACTGCTTTGCGCCGGGTCGAAGGCGGTGCCGTCGATCACCACGATCTGCCCCGTCTCGCGGCCGCGCGACACCTTCAGCACCAGCGTGCCGTCGAGCAGCCGCAGGCCCGAATACCGCGCTCCCGCCCGGCGCAGGAGGCGGCGCCAGGAATGCCTGCTGGATGGTCCCGGCTCCGCGACCCGCGCCTCGACCATCGGGACATCGGCCCAGAATGGTGCGGCCCACTGCGGATGGAGGGGGTCCTCCCAGGCCAGCAGGTTCCACCGCGCTGCCTTCAGGTCGACCTCGGTCTGCCTGCGAAAGACATGAGGCGGCGCCTCGCGGACCGTCGGCCCGGCATGGAGCCGCCAATCCGCGACATAGTCTGGGTTCTCCATCAGCCGCCGCCAGGCCCGTCCCGGGTTGCGGCCCTCGGCACCCGCCGTCATCCCCGGCTCCCCGTGCCGCGCTGCCGCCATTATGAGCCCTTGGCGCCCGAGCGGTCCTTGATTTTGCTCAATCTCCGGACCGCCCGCGCTGCCGGTCTATACCGTACATGGCGTGCATGCCCCGGAGTTGTCGGTTGTGCGATCGCCGCTGCGAGCCCATGCGCGGCTTCCAGGAGCGGCACCGCGCCCGAAGGCGGACCAGGCGGCCGGCCGGCGCATACCGCGCGGACATGGATTATCTCTCGGTCGGCATTTTTCTTTTCCGTTCCGCAGCGTTAGGCAATCGGGGAGCGGCACGGCGCCCGAGACGGCTCGGCCCGTGCCGCCCCAACACGGGTACCCGGAGAACGGCCCTGCTGGCGAGCGTCAATCGTCGGGGCGGTTCAAAGGAGACACGGCTCTGTAAGTAACCCGACGACCACATCATCGGCGTAGCGCACGATGATGGCGGCGCCTTCTACCCTTTCGTGCCGCCACTTGCGATGGAACCAGAGGTCGAGGACGTAGTGCAGATACACGTTCGCCAATGTGGGCGAGACTATCGCGCCCTGAGGCGTGCCCTGCGGAGTGTCCTGCCACCGTAGAACGGTTTCCAAAGGTAGCTGGGTTCGTGCGGTCCGCCGTCCTTCTTATTGAATCCGCAATTGAGTTCCAATTCTGCCTCCCACTCGCCCCACGCACGCAGATTATCGGTATGCGTGTTGCCGGCGCTGCTCGATCTCTTCTACCGTTCCTTCCCAGCCCCTCCCGCCGCCATCACGCTGGATATCGACGACACCTGCGATCCCGTGCACGGCCACCAGCAGCTGTCGCTCTTCCACGCCCACTAGGACACGCGCTGCTTCCTGCCCGTCCACGTCTATCACGTGGAAAGCGGCAAGCCGGTGGCGGTTCTCCTGCGCCCGGGAAAGACGCCGTCGGGTCCTGAGGTCCGCACCGTCATCAAGCATCTGGTCCACCGCATCCGCCGCCACTGGCCGCACACCCGGATCGTCTTGCGGGGAGATGCGCACTACGGCTGCCCGCAAGCCATGGCCTGGTGCGAGGACAACGGCGTCGACTACATCTTCGGCCTCGCCGGCAATCGCGTGCTCCACGCCCTGGCCTACGAGGTTGCCGACGACCTCAAGGTTCGCCGCGCCAAGGCCGACGCAGACAGGATGCGCAGCTTCGCGGACTTCGCCTATGCCGCCGGCTCCTGGGGGTGCGAACGCCGGGTCGTGGCTCGGCTGGAGGCGAGCACGCGCGGCTTCGATGCCCGCTATATCGTCACCTCGCCCGGAGGCGAGCTCCGCCATCTCTACGAAGACATCTACTGTGCCCGCGGCCAAGCCGAGAACCTGGTCACGATGCACAAGGGCCAGCTCGCCTCGGATCGAACCTCGTGCCAGAGCCCGATCGCCAACCAGCTCAGGCTGGTCCTGCACACCGCAGCCTACTGGATGATGCTCACCCTGCACGACGCCATTCCCCGCGCCGCGCCGCTCGCCCGTGCAGAATTCCCAACCCTCAGGCTGCGCCTCCTCAAGATCGGCGCCCGCGTCATCGAGAAGGCCACCCGCGTCCGCATCCACTTCACCTCGGCCTGCCCGGACGCCGCTCTCTTCCGCCTGCTCGCTGTCCGCCTCGCCGCAGCAGGCCCCTGAGCCCCGGGGCGGCGTGCCCCGAAAAACCAAATCCCTTCCACCCCAACCCCGCAACGACAAAGTTCAAATCCCGGCGCCACACGGCGCCGCTGATAAAGGCGCGCAATCAATCTGCACCTCTATCGCCAAGACCCCCATGAATAGATGCCGTCAACAACACAATGTCGAAATCTACAAGCGCCGGCAACACAGCGACCGCTATGACGACTTCGCTATGCTGCCGAAGACTGCGGCCGAGCCGATCGTGTTTCTGGGTGGAAACGACTACGTTCCATTGTGCTGTTCTCTGTCTGCGCACTCAGACAAGGAACGGATCGTGCTTCATAACGCCGGTCGCCCACCATATGGTCCGAATTGCAGATTGCTCCGTTTTCATTTCCCGACCAGAATGAAATGGCACTACGAGTGCGCCGAATCGCTGATTCGTGGCAATGGATGGAAGCCCCTTATTCCGGGTCATCGTTGATGCGTGGATAGTGAACCTTTCCCCACACATCGGACTCCGGTGCGTTTTCGATGTCCCTTTGCATCACTTTGAGTATCACCGGCACGAGGGATGCCATGATCTGGCTGCCGTCCCTTACCTGATCTCTCCTCCATCCCGTCCCGAACGTCGCGCCACCATGAAAAATCTGATTGCGCAACGTGTAAAGACGTAGGAACACGATCCTGAGGATCGTGGGAAGGTTCCCGCTCTCCAGCGCACGCACAGCCTCCCTGTTCTCTCCTTTGAAGCGCCTGCTCCAGTCGGTTCGGCCCGACGATCCCTGCACGGCACTCCAGAACGGCTGAAAAACGTACTGGTTTTCGAGAAGGGAGCGAATCAACCCGGGAAACCGGTACAAGACTATCTTCTCCAGCTCCCTTTCATGATCCCGCTTCGCTATCTCTTGCAGGAAGCGCTCGAATTTTTCTCTTTCCCGGAGGCGGGCAGCCGGATCCGATGTCATCACCTCCGAGCCGTAGGCCGCATTGAACGCGATCCACAAGAAGATGAACTTTTCCGCAGGAGATGTGGCTTTCTCGCTCCGCCCGTGCCACGTCTCGGCACGGCGCATGCGGTCGCTGTTGTGCTGGTGCTGAGGAACTTCGTCCGCCGACCGTGTAAATGACGCCATATTGGCTCTCTGCGATTGACTGCCACACCAGGATGCTCGCCAAAGAACCCTTGATGCAAGGATCGGAGTCAGACAGCCCGAATAAAGCCAGCTCGCCGACCGAGGCAGTGCGCAAGTCGGATGTACGCGTGACGACCGCGCATCCAACAGGAGAGCGTGACGACCGAGAAACCTATAGCGCTTGATTCGGTCCGACAAGATTACACGGCCGTTAATTCTCGCCAGCACCGCCGCTAGTTTTGTGGAAGGGCAAACCAAAAATACAGCGACTCTGGCCAAGCTGCTATAATCCTCGCTAACATCAACCATCGGAGAGGACAGGCTCCGTGTCTGACATCCAGATCGACGAATCTAATTTGACCAAGGGGCAACGCCGGAAGCTGAATGCGTTGCGCAACTCCGTCGGCGACGAGATCGCCGCGCGCGCATTCACCGAGTGGCTTTCTTCGCAGTCCACGAAGGATGGCGTGGACGCGAATGCGGCCCTGATCGTTGACACTCTCTGGCCCCTGGTGCAACAGGGCACGCTGGCGATCCCGCGCGGCGGCTATCTGCTCAGGCGCGGACGGGGACGCATTATCGTCGAACCGGCCAAACGGTGAGACCATGACGGACCGGCCTCGATTCCATCGAGGCCGGTCCAGTGAAGCGCCGCGTCAGGAGCATGCGAAGAGGCCGTTGCCGGCCCGATGGTCGTCCAGGCGGCTCAGCGGTAATGCGGTGAAGACAGCGGACACGATACCGGTCCGGTCGGTCGAGCGGAGCCCGGCCGTCCAGGGAGACGAGGATATGGCCGACGAGCCAATCCTCGACCTCGCGGCCGTGCCGGCCCAAGGCATGCCCGAGAGCGCCGGCGAGCGCGATTACTTCACCCAAGACGAATGGAACGGTGATCCGCCGCCCGGCGAGAGTCGCGCCGAGCCGACCGAGGACACGATGACGGAACTGTCCGACGTGGGCATCGCTGTTGTCCAAGCGGAAAGGTCGGACGACGAGTTCGGAGGTGGGCGGCCCGAATTGCCGCCGTGCGGCACACTGTCGGCGGCAACCGAAGACGCCCTCGCGCATACCAACGACCCGATGCGCCTGTATCTGCGGGAGATGGGCGAGACGAGGCTTCTGACCCGCGAGGGCGAGATCGCCCTCGCCAAGCGCATAGAGACGGGGCGGCGGATCATGCTGGAGGGGCTGCGGGAGAGCCCGCTGACCATGAGGTCCGTGATCGCATGGCGCGATGCGATCCGCGAGGGCTCACTGCCGCTCCGCCAGGTGATCGCCGTCCGGACCGCCGAAGGCGGCGGTCCTGCGGCGGCTCCGGCTGCGGAGAGACCCGAGGGGAGCGGCGGGAATGCCGGCGAACAGGCACCGGCGTTCATGGCAGCGGAAGCGGCGGCCCTTCCGCTCACCATGGACGCCTTCGACACGATCGCGGCCATCTACGCGAAGCTCCAGCGCCTCCTGAACTTGCGCATCGAGCTTGCGCGGAAGAGGCGAACGCTGACGCCTTCGCAGACGCGGCGATACCGGAGGCTGAAGCGCGATCTGGCGGCATCCATGCAGGGGGTCCGGCTCACCGACGCACGGATGGAAGAGCTCGCGGACGAGCTCCAGGACCTGAACCGCCGCCTGCGGCAATTCGACATCGCTCTATTCCGCCTCGCCACCGGCTGCGGCGTCTCGCGCGAGGCCTTCCTCGGGCAGCATGAGGGCCGCGAGCTCGAGTCGGCATGGCTGTCGCGCGTCGGGCGGCTGCGCGGCGAGGGCTGGAAGACCCTGGCCAGCGAGAGGCGCCCTGAGGTCCTCGCGCTTCGCAGGAAGATTCTGGTGCTGTCCCGCGAAGCCGGCATGGAGCCGTCCGAGCTCAAGCGGATCGCCGCCACCGTCCTGAGCGGACGGCGCGAGGCAAGTCAGGCCAAGCAGGAGATGGTCGAGGCGAACCTGCGGCTCGTGGTTGCGATCGCCAAGAGGTACAGAAACCGGGGCCTCACGTTCATGGACCTGATCCAGGAGGGCAATGTCGGGCTGATGAGGGCAGTGGACAAGTTCGAGTACGAACGGGGCTTCAAGTTCTCGACCTATGCAACGTGGTGGGTCCGGCAGGCGATCACGCGCGCAATCGCCGACACCGCGTCGACGATCCGGATTCCGGTTCACATGACGGAGACGAGGACTAGGCTGAACCGCGTGTCCCGGCAGATCGAGCAGGAGACCGGCCGCCGGCCGACTCCTGAGGAGCTCGCCGAGCGTCTCCACATGCCGCTCGACAAGCTGCACCGGACGATGGGCCTCGCGAAGGAGCCGATCAGCCTGGAGACACCGATCGGCCAAGAGGGCGACGCCCATCTCGGCGACCTGATCGAGGACGAAGACGCGGTCCAGCCGGTTGAGGTGGCGATCCAGTCCGATTTACGCGACGCCGTGACACGTGTGCTGGGAAGCCTGACGCCGCGCGAGGAACGCATCTTGCGAATGCGATTCGGCCTGGGCACGAGCAGCGGTCATACGCTCGAAGAGGTCGGCCAGCAGTTCTCCGTCACGCGCGAGCGCATCCGCCAGATCGAGGCCAAGGCGCTTCGCAAGCTCAAGAATCCGTCCCGGGCGCGGGCGCTGCGCACCTTCCTCGACAAGTAGACGCACTCGCCGGTGCTTTCTCGGACCGGGCTCGGAAGAAGCACGGCAGCAGGGCCTCGCCTCCGAACGCGGCGATGGCCGCATCATTGTCGAGCCCGCGCGGCGAAGAAGCCGCGACGAAACCGGGCAGAGTGACGATGCCCGTCGTCCGGTGACACGCTCCCGCATCCGGGCCTGACAGCTTCAGCGCGCGTGGCGCGTCGGTTTGCCGACGAACCAATCCTCCAGTGCGCGAGATACTTGGAACTGCCGGGCGTCCTTCGCCTGCCAGTTGCCGTGCCGGCCTGTGGTGAGCGCATCGAGGCGGCCCAATCAATAGTCCAGCGTTCCCGTCAGCACCGGGCGCACCTTGCCGCCTACGCGGATCCGCTCGCCAACCTCCAAATAGAGCCGCGACGGACGATCCACCTCGAAGCCCTGCTCCACCACAACCGGACCGCTCCTGCCCAGCGAGCGCAGGTGCGCCGCGAACGCCGTGTTCGCGCTCCCCGTCGCCGGGTCCTCGTGCAGCGTCTGGTGGAACGTCAGCATGCGCGCGGCGAAGTCCGCATCGTCGCCATAAGCCTCTTCGGTGAAGACGAACAGGCAGAGCCAGCCTCCCGCAGAGACGTCTTCGTAGACCGCCGAGTCGACGACCGTCCGCCGCAGGGCATCGAGCGTACGCACACCGGCCAGCAGGAACCATGGCCCCACCGTTGCAAAGCGGCACGGGTAACGGTCATCCATATCGGACTCGTCCAAACCGAGCAGTGCAGCCGCCCGCAACCGGTCAACCACGTCGCCCATCGCCACGGGCGGAGGCTGCATCCAGACGATGCCATCTTCGAAGGTCACCGGCACGCGCCCGCCGGCGAGATCGAGCACGTACGAGTCTCTGTCGCGGCCCAGCATCCACGCGGTGCCCAGCGTCGGATGTCCGGCGAACGGCAGCTCCCGGTCCGTGGTGAAGATACGCACGCTCGCTTCGCCCGGGCGCTCCTCCACGACGAACGCCGTCTCCGAAAAATTCATCTCTCTGGCGATGGCCTGCATCTCGGCGGCGTCGAGGTGGGCACAGCGGCGTATCACCGCCAGCTGATTGCCCGCGAGCGGCCGCTCGGCGAACACGTCCACGATCGAGCAGTCCATCGTCGCCATCCGATCGTCTTTGCCTACCTGTTTCCCGACATCCTCTGATCGATTTTCGCCTTCAGCACTCCAGACGCCCGGAAGGTCACGACCCGGCGCGGCGGGATCGGCACCGCCTCCAGGGTCTTGGGGTTGCGGCCCATCCGCTCCCGCTTGTCGCGCACCCGGAAGGCGCCGAGGGACGAGATCTTCACGACTTCCCCGGCCTCCAGGCGCTCCGCAATCAGCTCGATCAGCGTGTCCACCAGCACGGCCGCCTCGCGGCGCGGCAACTCCACCTCGTTGTAGACGGCCTCCGCCAAATGTGCGCGCGTCACCGTCGCCATCGCGGATCGCTCCTCCGGGTTTCAATCAGCGTAGCCCGGCTACAACCGCGGTCAAACCTCGAGCCAGCGAACCGGCTGCGAGCCCCAATCGACCAGTACGGTGATGCGCTTTGCCATTCATTAGCGTGTTCTGAGACGGTAATCGCCTACTCTCCCAATTGGGCTCATCTTAGAAACGGTGTTCCTAGGGTTGCCCACGGCCAAGGAAGGGCCGACTTCAACTTTGCCGCCTCGCCGGTCAATGAACCCCTGATCCAGGAGCTCGCTACAGACGACTTCCTCGAAGGACAGGACAACCTCGCCCTGGCCGGCGCCACCGGCACTAGGCAAGCCCTATCTCCCTGTCGCCAACGCACGACCCTGCATCAGAATGGCAGTCCGGGGCTGGTGCTACGACGTCGTCAACCTGATCAACCAACTCAAGATCGAGCTTCGTGCCGGACGCCAGAGCCACACTGCACAGCAGCTCGTCTGCCGTGACTTCGTCATCTTCGACGAGCTCGACTGACTGCCCTTCGGTCAAGCCGGCGGGCACCTACTGTTCCACTTCATGAGCCGGCTCTGCGAGCGCACCTCCACACAATCACTACAAACCCTCGCCTTCGGTGAGTAATCGTCCGTCTTCAGCCACCCCAAGATGACCACGGCCCTGTTCCACCGCCTGGTCCATCTCTGCGATACAATCAAGATCGGCAACGAGAGCTGGCTCTCCAAGAACCGCTCCCGATCCGGCGCCAATCGCGCTGCGGCCCGATTGCTCCGGTTGGCTAATATGGACCACCTCCGCCGTGCTTCTCCGGGGTGTCGTTACGCGTCGCACTCTGACCTCTTGACAGTATCTCCCCTTCAATAGGCCAGTGTGCCCATCGACGTCGTTCCCCGGGCCGAACTGCGATCTACGATGCCGAAAGAAGGCGGTCGAGATGCTTTGCGAAGGCCTCAAAGCTCATCTTCCCCTCATACCTTTGGCCATTGACGATCACCGTCGGCGTCCCGTTCACGCCATATTCGGCGCGCGCATCCGCGATTGACTGGAGAATTCTCTCTTCCAACGCCTTGTCGGCCAAACACGCCTGGAAACGGTCCCGGGTCACTCCACCCAGCTCGCCAAGCCGGGCGAGTGCATCCGGATAATTGTAGGCGGTCGTCCAATCGTCGAAGGTCTCGAAGAGCACGTGAATGAAGGTGAAGTAACGGCCGTCGCCGGCGCAGTGGGCCAGCATGGCCGCATGCAGGGCGGGAGCGTTGAGCGGGAAGTCGCGGGCCACGAACCGCACCTTGCCGGTATCCACGTAATCCGCCTTCAGCCGGGCGAATATGTTCCTGTGGAACCAGCGGCAATGAGGGCAGGTGAGCGAAAAGTACTCGATCACGGTGACACGCGCATTCGGATCTCCGAGCGCCCTGTCCCCGGGTTTCTCGCCAATGCCGGCGACAGCACGCTGCCTCCATCCCAACATCGCAGCGGCTGAACCGGCGGCAATGGCGCCCACGAGAAAGCGGCGTGTCATCATGATCGTGTCCTCGTCATTTGGTGTCATGTCTGGAGAAAGCGCGTCACGTGTCCCGTGCTCGTTCAGGGCGGAGAACCAACCCGCGCCTGACTCCCTCTTCAAGCCCGCCGCCCAGCCGTCTCTCAGGGCAGCCGAGGTGGCCAGAGCATGCCTACAGGTCGGGAACCGCGCCTTTTCGAAACTCTTCGGCAACCACGGTCAGATCGCCGATCGGCAGGTCCGACACGGCCACGTAGGCCAAGCCTTCGCTATACCAGCTCACGGCGGACAAACCGTTATTCCGAGCGATCGCCGCAAGCCCTCCGTCATGGGGAACATCCAGGCCGTCCGCCTGCGTGATGTAGAGCCCGACGTCCTCGCTCCCTGCGCTGTAAGAGAAGAAGGCCAGTTTGCGATTCAGGAACGAGCACAACCGCCCGCCCGCGATCTGGAGCCCGGAGGGCGCGGCAATTCCTTTGGGCAATTCGAAATCGATCCTCGCCGTCATCCAGCGCGTGATGGCATCCGGATGAGACCCCGCCACGTCCAGCACATCCCCGGTGTTTCGGAATTCGCCGAAGTCCTCCACCGTCGCTGCCAGGATCGAACGATCCGTGTCGCCCGGCCACAGCGTGTACCAGCCGCCTAACGCCAGACAGCAAACAAGAGCCGCAGCAGCAGCCCAGCGCCAGAAGGGATAGCCAATGCGCCGACGAGCCGCAGTAGCTGGCACGACCCCGTCGTCACCGTAGGTGTCTATTCGCGCCAGCACCCGTGTCCAGATTCTTTCCTCGTCGCACTGCTCGTTGAGGTGACCGCGGATCTGCGCCTCCAGCTCGTGCAAGCTTCGCTCGTAAGCTGCGCAACGGAGGCAACTGTCCACGTGGCGACGCAGCGACGCTTCCTCGGCGACGCCGACCGCGCCATCAAGCATGGCAGAAATGCCTTCCTGCGCTTCAGCGCACTGTCGCTCTGTGAACTTCATTGTTCTCCGTCATGACAATTTCGGCGTTCGTGCCCACACGCATGGTGATCGCGGCGTGCCCCGTTCCGGACCGGGGCGCTGGCGACCAGCCTCAGTGTCGGCGCGGACCTGGGCATGTAGTCCTTCAGGTCTCGTTGAAGCTGTTGTCGCCCGCGGCTGAGGCGTGAGCGGATGGTTCCGACCGGACATCCCGCGATTTGCGCTATTTCCTGATAGGAAAGCCCTTCCAGGACTGCGAGGGAAACAACCAGCCTGATGTCCGGCGGTAAATTCTGTATCGCGCACACCAGCTCTTCGCGAAATCGCTTGCGGATAAGCTGCGCGTCCGGCCTCTCGGCCTCCGGCGCAAGGCCGAGCGCAGGGTCGCCTGCTTCGCCGATTGCCACGAGCGGCGAGCGGGCCCGCCGGCGCAGAAGGTCCAGACAAAGGTTCGTCATGATTCGAAACAACCAGGCCCTGTAGTTCGTACCTTCTTGGAAGCGGTCGAAGCCGCGATAAGCACGCAGGCAGGTTTCTTGAGTCAGGTCGTCCGCCGCATCCTCATCCCCCGTCATTCGCAGTGCGACACGCCAGAGCGCGGCGACGTGAGGGCGGGTGAGCGTTTCAAACGTGGCCTTGCCCTCGCTACGCGCCCGTGTGGAGCGATCATTTGCCCGGCTTCTTCTTCTCCTACCCATCGGGGGCGCTTCAGTCCTCGTCCGTTCAACGATTTTGACTGTATCGGCTCGCTCGTGCGGATCGCTCTTATCCGCCTGTGACTTAAACGCATCATTCTGGAGAAAGTTCCAATAAGGTCTTGCGTTCGCGGACGTGCTCCCTCCTTCGTGTCTGAACAGTGAATTGTGATAACGGTCTCGTGATCGCCATGAACTTTTCGCGGCCTCGGGCGTTTCTCTGAGTATGCGGGCCACCAATCCCATCGTCCCGGCGGCACGGCGGACCATCAAATCGGCTGCACCCGCGTCGCCGACAATCGCTGCGTCACGGCGCCCATCGCTGGATTAACAAAAGGCAGCGAGATGTACCGATTCCGTGTCGCCGTTAATCGGGACAGCATTTTGGCTCTCTTGGTGACGTCCGCCCTCTCGCGTCAATCCGCTGCCCACTGTCGTGAGGTTCAAGTCAGGATGGGCCTCGTCTTTAGCATCAGATTCCGCGTACCCATCCGTCCATTGCGGAGAGCCGCATGAGGATCCTGCTTCAGAGAGCGGCCTCCGACAGACCCACTGCCGTACGACACCGCTCGACCCTCGAGTTGTTGAAAAGACGGTCGTGGTGATGAGCAGCAGATCGATCGAATCCGTGCACCCAGCGTCGAAGGTGGCGCTGATTCCGTGTCTCCTGGCGAGAGTCTTTCCGTCGGTTGTTCGCTATCACAATCTCGGTGCTGGACAACGCCGTCGAAACTCACGCCCCATGAGGAATCGAGTGATGAAGAAACATAAGCGCAAGACCTCCCGCAGCAAGAAAGACCGAGCAGCGCCATTCGCACAATCGGTAAGGCAAACGACGCCGCGCAGAGCGGCCCGCAGCCGACGCGAATTCCTCAAGAAAATCGCATTTTATGCGTTTGGTGCCGGCTTGGCAGGCGGTGGTGGTTGGTACATCGTGAACGACGTCCAGGCCGGCATCGCCGAACAGGATCTCTCGCTTCTCGGAAACGGCATCCCCACAGTCGTACAGATCCACGATCCTCAGTGTCCTCGTTGCCGCGCACTACAAAGAGAGACCCGCAAGGCGATCTCCCAATTCGAAGACGGTACGATCCAGTATCTCGTGGCCAACATCCGTCAGAGCAAGGGCCAGCAGTTGGCCGCGGAGCACGGCGTTGGCCACATCACTCTCCTGCTCTTCGATGGGAGTGGGCGTCAGCACAGTATTCTTGCAGGAGAAAGACGAAGCGATGTTTTGGTTCGTGAGTTTCGTAAACTGATACGAACCTCCGGCAAGCAATAGACGGGCAGATCAGTGTGCCATTTGTCACGCCACGTCAGGTGCCACTTACTTACCAGATAGCTCAAAGAAGTGCCCGCTTCCGCTCGGCCTGAATGGCCCTGGTAAGCGACCAATAAGGGAAGCTCACTCGAGAATGTTGGCTCCACACGCCAACCTGACCGTCGAGGCAATGCACGTGCCACACGAAGTGCGCAAGACCGAGCAACGTCGCCGAACCCGGACCGCAATCGCAAGGAATGCGGAGGCACTGTGGGTCCACCCCCTCTCTCCAGTCTCCGGTAACCCGGCGGGCGACGTCACCGTCATCAAGTTCCTCGACTACCGGTGCCTCCACTGCAAACGCGCATTCGAGGCAGTCGCGGACTTGCTGGAGGCGGACGAAAAAGTGCGCCTGGTCTGGAAGGGGATTTCCATCCTTGGCCCGCTCTCGGCACTCGCCGCCCGTGCGGCACTGGCGGCAGACAGGCAGGGCCGGTACCACGAATTTCACGCCGGCCTCATGAGCTTACCCACCAAACTAAGCCAGGAGAGGATCTTCGGTATCGCTGAGGATGTCGGCCTGAACGCGAACCTCCTGCGCCAGGACATGGAGCTCGCGGCTACCCATGCCTATCTGTACGAGACCGCGTGGCTCGCCCTGAAAATTGGCATTTGGACAACACCGGCGTTTGTGATCGGCAACGCCTTCGTTCCCACCAAGGTGAACGCAGGCCAACTGAAGGCTCTCGTCGCCCGTGCACGAAACGACAAGTGAAGTTGATGGCAGGTTCCCGGCATCTTCATGGCGGCACTTGCCGCCACTGCTCGAAGGCAGTCCGGAGATGCAGATGCATCTGGCGGTTGGAACGGTTCTTGAGCAACGCGCGAGCGGAGTCATCAACTGCAAGGCCGACTGGCTCGACTTCACCTCTCGAGGAGCCTGCCAACGCCCCCCGCCCCGCGGCGCACGACAGCCCGGGAAACCAGGGAGATCAGTCCCATGCACCGTCTGTTCCACAAAGTGATCGCCGTCGCAGCAGTCGGCGTAACACTCACCGCTCTCTTGGGAGGCCAGGCATCAGCGGTAGCCGCAGCCATCGGTGGCCCTTTCGAACTCGTCGACCATACCGGACAAACGGTCACCGAAGACAGCTTCGACGACCGCTATCTGCTGGTCTTTTTCGGCTACGCCTGGTGCCCGGACGTCTGCCCCACGGAACTTCTCATCATCGGCCAGGCCGTGGACGAGCTCGGCGAGCTCGGCGACGAGGTCCAGCCGCTCTTCATCACTGTGGATCCGGCTCGGGATACCGTGCAGGCGCTCGCCGAGTACGTGCCGTCTTTCCACCCTCGCTTGGTCGGACTCACCGGCAGCGAGGAGCAGATTCGGGACGCCGCCCAGGCGTATCGCGTCTACTACCGGCTCAACGAACCGGACGAAGACGGCAACTATCTGGTCGATCACACGTCCTATGTCTATTTCATGGACCCCGACGGCGACTATGTGACCCACTTCGTCTTCGGCCAGGGGCCGGAGAAAATGGCTGAGATCATGCGCAGGCACCTGGACTGATCAGTCTGTCGCGATCCCGTCTCGGCAGATCGCACGGCCGGCTGAGGCCTATCTTTACGCCGAGCATCAAGGCTGTTCGCGATAGGCTCTTGACCCCTCATATGCCAACAGCGGTGCGAGCGCGCAACCTCCCGAAGTGACTGCCAGCAAGCAGCGTCAGTACCCTTCTTACTGCTCCAGTTCGCGTCTGAAACAATGTCGAGCGCCGATCGACAGGTCAGTCCATCCCGCTCACGCTCAGCTTGACCGGCGTGGGGTTGGCAATGTTGTCGCTCACCGGGCAGCGCGCTTGAACTTCGTCCAGCAACGCGGCCAGCTGCTCGGAGTTGGCGTTGCTTCTCACCCGGATTTGGGCATCGATTGACTGATATCCCGCTCGCACGTCGCGGTTCTTCCCAGCAAACTTGGCTGGGTCCAGCGAGCCGCCCAGTGTGATCTCCGTGCCTTCGATCTCGATCCCCATCTCGTTGGCGATGAAGTGGGTCATGTAGTTCAAGCACCCGGCATGTGCCGCGAGAATGAAATCGAGCGGCGAGGGCGCTGCGTTCTTGCCACCAAGCGATTCCGGCTCGTCCATGAAGATCTTGAACGCATGCACGTCGGTCATGCTGCGCGCCATGCTCTCGCCCACGGTCCGCACTTCAGCGCTGTACATTGCAGTCATATCTCTCACCCTTCCGGTTTGATCATTCGGCGCCCAATTTTGCTCCCTCTGACTCTCAGGGCTTCCACAGGTTAGCACGCCTATCAGCCTCGAATTCCCGCGCCCGACAACCGGCTCAGCGATGACGCCCGCGATCGTCACAGTTCCGGCTCCGGGTCCATCTCGATGCGCTTCCCGCGCGCGGCCTCGCCAGCCGGCCTTCCCCAACCAGATGCTACAGCACGTCGACGATCTTCTCCGCGTTCCCGTCCGTATTGCCCGCGGCTTCTCTCCGTCCTGTCCTTCCGTGGCGTCGTTTGGCGCCGTTTGGAAGGCCGTTTTCTGAATCTCAAGAACGGCCACTCCCAAGGACCATCCACGGTGCTTCCATGCAAGCCCACACACCCCGAGACATCGGGGCGACCGACCGGACGGAGGCACCGACATGGAAGGACACCCTTTGCAGGCGGACGGGGCTGCCGGGGGCGCCGGGCGGCGCTACCTGAACACGAGCCAAGCCGCCGACTACCTGGGCATGAGCCCGACCACGCTCAACAGGATGCGCGTCACGGTCACATCGGCGCCGAGGCGGCCGATGACTTCTGCCCTGTTCAATCCGAAGCTCATGATCGTCTCCTATCCATCCAGGTTGATGACGAAGGTTGCCGAACGGGTCGGGAACCTCTCTCGATCCCTTCCCCGTTCACCTCCTCCAGCGGGCCACGGGCCGGGAGAAGACGCTCAAGAGCCCAGTCGTGCGGCTCGCGCTGCAGCGCATGCACCGCAACAAGGGCCGGCGTCAGGAGCAGGCAACGGGGCTGACCTGGCCGCTACGACGGCGCCTGCTGGAAGCTGCGGGAGACCGGCCGATCGACGACCGCAACCGGGCGCTGCTCGCCGTCGCCTACGACGCGATGCTGCGCCGGGCGGAACTCGTTTCCCTGCAAGTCTCTGATCTTCTTGAGGAAATGCGCGGCGACGCAACCCTTCTGGTGCGCCGTTCCAAGACCGACGGGGAGGGAAAGGGAGAGGTCGTCTACCTCGCCTGCGACACCGTCAGGCTGGTGCGCGCCTGGCTGGAGACGAGCGGGATTATCGAGGGGCGGCTGTTCCGCTCGGTCGGCAAGGGCGGACGGATCGGCGAGCGGCTCCACCCCGGCCAGGTGCCGCGCATCTTCAAGACAATGGCGCGCGAGGCCGGCCTGCCGCCGGCGGTGGTCGACGGCCTGTCGGGGCACAGCGCCCGGGTCGGCGCGGCGCAGGACATGATCGCGGCCGGCATCGAGCTGCCGGCGATCCTGCAGGCCGGGCGCTGGAAGTCGACCGCGATGGTCAACCGCTACGGCGAGCGGCTGCTGGCCCGGCGCAGCGGCGTCGCCCAGCTCGCTGAGCTACAGCATCGAGAAAAATATTGACGAACTGCTTCAGCATTTTCCATATTGATATGGACTTCCCGCAGGAGGCGCTGTCTGGCCTCCGGCGGCGCTACCTGTCAGGACGTACGGAACCGCGAAATTGTTATCGCGCGCAAAAATGGTGACCCGGGCGTGGCCGGCGGCGGGACGGCGGTCCCCTGCGGGGTCTCGGAAAAATACTCACTTTCAAAGAGTTATCGACTGCAGAGCGCGAACCCGCGTGGGTAGCAGTTGGCGCGCTGGGCGGCGTGTGCAATAGAGGAATGGCAAGATTGGTGTCGATAACGACAGTTATCGCGCGTAATCGCACGCCGTCGGATGCAGCTCCGAGCTGCCGGATTGCCGGCGTAAGGCATTGATCCCAAACACTTTCATCGGGAACTTCGGACGCTTCGTCCCGGCCGGTCGCCGCACCGGCCCGCCATGCCGTCCGCGAGCAACCGCGCAGGGTGGGGGACCGGCCCCGAAGCGAAGACGGGCTTACGACTGAAGACCGTGCCGGCGGAGGATGCCGGCGCCGGATGCCGGACCACCGGCCGCCCGGCCCTCTCCGTTCCGGCGACGTCCACTGGGCATATCACTCTCTTCTGGAACATACCGCCGTTCTCTTGCAGGTCGCGGCCGGCCACATATTCCCTGCACTTCCGTATAGGCCGGCCGTACGTGAGCGCCCGGTTGTGCGCGAAGACGCGGATGGTACGGGTGAGGTCCTTGCGCGGCGCGCCATCCGCGAATGGGAACCAGTCGCCGTCCTGGTCGGTCCAGCGCAGCCTGCCGGCACTTCTTGCCGTGAAGCTCCAGGAAAGCGCCGACGTGACGCCGCGCTGAACCCAGCGCCACGAATTCCGTCAGCTGTCCCATGGCATGTCCGTGCATGCATCGACGAGCATACGGTCCAGGCGGAGAAACCCATATGGACAGCTGTGCTTTCTCTTCCAGCACTGGCAGGACGCGAAATGCTTCCTGCATGCGCTTGGGGAGCGGTTTGGCCAGTTCGAGCTGGCCTTGCATCCGGCCAAGACCCGGCTCATCGAGTTCGGCAGGTTCGCAGAAGTGGACCGCCGGGCACGGGGGCTGGGCCGCCCGGAGACGTTCGACTTCCTGGGCTTCACGCACTACTGCAGGACGACCAGGAGGGGGCGGTTCGGGCTCGGACGCAAGACCACTGCAAAGCGGATGAGGCGCACGCTGAAGCGCATCGCGGAGGTTCTGCGGCGGCGCAGGTACCACGACCTCCACGAGGTCGCCCGGTGGTTGGGGCGGGTCGTCAATGGGTGGCTGAACTACTATGCCGTCTCGACGAGCGCTCGCTTCCTGCGAAGCTTCACGTACGTCCTGAAACGGATATAGCTGAAGGCTCCGCGCCGACGGTCGCAACGGGATCGTTTCAGCTGGCAACGGCTGCAAGCCCTGGTGGACCGATACTGGCCCAAGCCGTGGATCCGACACCCGTGGCGGGGACAGCGGTTAGACGTCAAGTACCCGAGGTAGGAGCCGGATGGTTTAGCGACCACGTCCGGGTTTGCGCGGGGGGCGCCGGGAAACCGGCGTCCCTACCGCGACTCCTCTCGGGCTGGCTACGGAGTTGCGCTCAACAAGCTCGCACTCGAGCTTCGTCACCGCGAAGGAGTCGTCTTGTCGCGCCGGCGGGTGAACGTGCTGCTCGACCACCCAGAATCCCATGGCCCGATGAGGCAGGATCAGTGTGGTCAGAGGCGGGAAGAGATGGCGGGAAATCTCCTCGTCGTCATAGCCCACGACCGACACGTCGTCGGGAATTTTGTATCCGTTTTCCTTGAGCGCCTCGTAGCAACCGATCGCCATGCGATCGTTCTGGCAAAATATTGCGGTTGGCGCCCGATCAAGCTCCAGCAGTTTCGCGGTGCCGTTGAACCCGGCGCTGGCGGACCAGTCTCCTTCGACGACAAGACTGGGATCGAAGGGAATGTCTGCCGTTGCTAGAGCTCTCCGATAGCCCTTCAGGCGGTCCCCGGTCGCGGTCATGTAAGGCTCGCCCGTTATGGTGGCGATTCGTGTGTGACCCGCTTCGATAAGGACGTTCGTTGCTCGCTGTCCCCCTGCAATTTCACTGGGCACGACCGCGGGACGGGCATTGTCCTTGGTATAGCAATTGAGGAGATAGACTGGGATATCGGTCGACTTCAGCGCATCGGGCAGCACGACCTCCCTTGTGTGATTACATGCGTAGATGATCGCCCAAATCTGTTGCTCGATCAGGAGGGAAAGTGTTTGCGGCTCGATCCGGGGGTCGTTCTGGGTCTCTGAGGCTAGGACCAGAGCACCGGCGCTGCAGGCCGCCCGCCGGACGCCCGCGAGCGCGGCTGGAGCCTCCCAACTCGTCGACAGGCTGTCCACGACGAAGGCGATAACGCGAGCGGCCGTCGAATTGGCTTCTGCCCTGGGCAGGGCCGGCACACCCTCATAACCGAGATCGTCGGCGACGCGCTTGACCCGTTGCCGCATCGCCTCGGAGATCTGGACGGCCGTATTGTTGTTGAGAACAAAGGAGACGGTTGATTGGGAGCAGCCGGCCACGCGCGCAACGTCGGTCATGGTAACACGGCGCCGGCCCCGTATCCGGCCTACGCCGATTGTCGGCGGCTTTAGTGTCTCCACCTCCCCCGTCCCTCTGTTCGACCGCACTCGTGCCCGCTCACGCAACGAGCTGATTTGGATGCAATTTTAGCATGTCCAGGGCGTCTCGCAGGCATCCTCGGGATAATAAATATTTATTGCCGTAGCGCAACCGTCATGATCTACTCGCGTTAAGGCGGCATGCACCGTTGCAGCACAGGAGAGGATCATGATGACCCGACTCACCAGATTGATCGCGACGGGCGTCGGCGCGGTTCTCTCCCATCGCCGGGCGTGGTCTACCTACGGGGCCACGCGCCCAGCCTGACCGGCATCATCCGAGGTGCCGATGGATAAAGGCGGTCAAGACTACGAAAACGCCCTCCGCGCCGAAGGCATCGAGATGTGGTTCGGCAATGTCGGTGCCCTGACAGGCGTGGACCTGAGCGTTGGCCGCAACGAGATCGTCGGCCTCGTCGGCGACAACGGCGCCGGCAAGTCGACCCTCATCAAGATCATCACCGGCGTGCTGAGACCGACGGCGGGCAGCCTCTACGTCCGCGACCGGGAGGTCGACCTCCGCAACTACTCGGTTCTCAGAGCGCATCAACACGGGATCGAGACCGTCCACCAGGAGCGCTCGCTCTGCGAGAAGCAGCCGCTCTGGCGCAACTTCTTCGTCGGCCGCCAGATCACCAATCGCCTGGGCTTCATCAACGTCCGCAAGCAGAAGGAGCTTGCCCAGGAGATCCTGCTCAAGTCGATCGGCTTCCGCGGCGCCGGCATCACGGTCGACACCATCGTCGAAGACCTCTCGGGCGGCGAGCGCCAGGGCATCGCCATCGGCCGCGCCATGCACTTCAACGCCGACCTCATTCTTCTCGACGAGCCGACGGCGGCGCTCGGCGTGAAGGAGGTAAGCAAGGTCCTGGAGTTCGTCGACGACATCAAGACGTCGGGCCGCGCCTGCCTCTACATCGAGCACAACCTCGCCCACGTGCACGCGGTCGCCGACCGTATCGTCATCATCGACCGCGGCACCATCGTCAACGAGGTTCAGCGGGGGGAGATGACGGTCGCCGAGCTGACCTCCTTCCTTATCGAGTTGCAGACCGAACGTCAGCATGCCGAAGCCTGAGCTCAAGACCCATCAGACGCTGTGGACGCGGGTCGAAGGCCTGCCGATCGTCCTCGCGTTCCTCGTCGTGATCGGCGCCTTCATGATCACGGCGCCCGAGAGCTTCCTCGGCTATCGCATGTACACGACGCTGGGCAGCACGGTCGTGCCCCCGCTCATTCTCGGCCTGGGCCTCACGCTGGTCATCGCCGCAGGCGAGATCGACCTCTCCTTCCCCTCCGTGCTCAAGGTGTCCAGCCTGGTCTTCGTGATGATCACCAAGTTCGGCGTCTTCCCTCTCGACGAGGACATGGCCGACAAGCACGACCTGCTGGTGTGGGGCGCTTTCGTCCTGGCGCTTCTCGTCGGCGGCCTGATCGGTTTCCTCAACGGCCTCCTCGTGGTGCGGATCGGCATTCCCTCCATCATCGCGACCCTTGCGACTCTATTCGTCTGGGAGGGGGCGACGGTCATCTCCTCGGGCGGGTTGAGCCACAACATCCGCGACATCAAGGAGTACGTCATCTTCGACGTGCTCACGGGCCGGATCGGTCCGGTGCCGGTCCAGTTCTTCTGGGCCATCGCGCTGGCGGCGCTGATGTGGTTCATCCTGAACCGGCACCGCTTCGGCGAGCACCTGCTCTTCATCGGCGACAATGCGAACGTGGCCCGCGTGGTGGGCGTCAGGGTCGACCGGGAAAAGATCAAGCTGTTCACGCTGATGGGCGTGCTCGGAGCCTTGTCCGGCGTCATGCTGACGCTCGAGAACAAGAACTTCTTCACCACCCAGGGCACGGGCTTCCTGCTGGTGGCGCTCGCCGCCGTTTTCATCGGCGGCACCTCGATCACCGGCGGCAAGGGCAGCATCGTCGGCACGGTCTTCGGCTCGTTCATAGTCGGCACGGTCGAGGCCGGGGTCGTCGGCAGCGGCATCAGCGGCTTCTGGACACGCCTGGTTGTCGGCCTCGTGTTCATCGCAGCCGTCACGTTCCACCTGACCGTGGAGAAGCCAAAGGGATTCGCCGGAGTCAGGCGGATCGCCGGAATGGGCGGCCGGGGGCCTGAGGAGGGCCCCGAACGGCCTCGAGATACGAGGCCGCCCTGAGCGGCCTCAAGGGCGCGATGCGCCAGTACCACCCCGCGCCAAGGGTATTGACCCCCCGGTGCGGTCCTATCGTTCAACTTGCAACCAGGGAGAGTGAGAATGACCAGATCACGCAAGTACCTCAGCGCTGTAGCCGTCGCGGCAGGCGTGTTGATCGCTGCCGGTTTTTCAGCGCCAGCGGCGAGCCAGGACGGTGCCATCGGCGAAGGCCTGGTGATGTACTTCCAGATGGGCGGGAATCCCGGCGGCGGCGCCACGCTGGCGCGGACCAACGGCGCCCGCGCCGCGGCCGAGGCGTTCGGCGTCGACCTGCGCGAGCAGTATTCCGCGTGGCAGCCCGACAAGATGATCGACCAGTTCAAGGAGGCCGTGGCCGCCGGTCCGGACTGCATCGAGATCATGGGGCACCCGGGCAACGATGCCTTCTGGGATATGGCCGCCGAGGCCCGCGAGCGCGGCATCGTGCTGACCAGCGGCAACTCCCAGCTCAGCGATCTCTTCGACGAGTACCGCCAGTCCGGTTTCGGCTTCGTCGGGATGGACAACTACCGCTCCGGCCGGCTGGTCGCGGGGGCGACGATCAAGAACGGGGGCCTCCAGGAAGGCGACCGCGTCATGGTCTACGGCCTGCTCTCGCAGGACGAGCGCGGCAAGCTCGAGCGCGGCGCTCTCGATGTCTACGAAGAGAACAACATGACCATCGACTACATCGAGATCAGCCCCGAGGTGAACGGCGACCCCTCGCTCGCCGTGCCGATCCTCGTCGCCTACATTGAGCGCAACCCGGACGTGAAGGCGATCATCACCTCGCACGGCACGGTCACCGGATTCCTCGGCAAGGCGCTGCAGGAGGCCGGCAAGGAGCCCGGCGAGATCTTCGGTGCGGGCTACGACATCGTGCCCGCCGCCGTCGAGGCCGTGCAGGACGGCTACGTCCACGTGCTGTTCGACCAGAACCTCTTCCTGCAGGGCTTCCTGCCGGTGGTCCAGTGCGTGCTGTCGGCGACCTACGCCATTCCGGGTCTCGACATCGACACGGGCATCGGGCTGGTAACGCCGGGCAATATCGACCAGCTAATTCCGGAGATCGAGGCGGGCATCCGCTAAACGGAGCCGGCACAAGAGTATGAGTTGATCGCGGGAGCGCGTCCGGAGTCATCGGGCGCGCTCCCAAATGTTTGCGAGCGCCGTTGCGCGGTGTCTCCCGCTATCGTTCGCAGGGGTGAGCGACTGCCAAGCTGTGCAACTGGAACCAACCTGTTAACAGCGGCGGAATAATGGTCCACGCGGAGCGGCCGGGCGGTCCGGTCGCGGCGGCGCAGATTTGCGCCACCTATGGCCCTTTGTCTGTTGCGGCGAGGGGCGGGGGGTGTACGGCGCGGAGTTCTATGCGGCGGTTCGTCTGGCGGTTGTCGAGGAGGGTCTGAGCCACTGGGAAGCGGCACGGGGGTTCGGTAACAGGAAGAGAAATTCAAGGGGATTCTGGCGGCCTGAACTTCAACCGGAATACACCTTGGTGACCCGTCCGATTTTCCGGGGCCGCCTCACTCAGAGGCTTACTCGCCAAGGAAGGGCAGTTTGAGCTCGTGCGCGCGGGCGCAGTCGATGGCCTCTTCGTAGCCGGCGTCGGCGTGGCGCATGACGCCACTTGCCGGGTCGTTCCACAGCACCCGCCCGATACGCGCTGCTGCTTCGCCGGTGCCGTCGCAGACGAGCACCATCCCGGCATGCTGGGAAAAGCCGATGCCGACGCCGCCGCCATGGTGCAGGCTGACCCAGGTCGCGCCCGACGCCGTGTTGAGCATCGCGTTGAGCATTGGCCAGTCGGAGACCGCGTCGGAGCCGTCGATCATGCCTTCGGTCTCGCGGTTCGGGCTGGCGACCGATCCGCTGTCCAGATGGTCCCGGCCGATCACCACCGGTGCCCTCAGCTCGCCCCTTGCGACCATCTCGTTGAAGGCGAGGCCGAGGCGGTGCCGATCGCCGAGCCCGACCCAGCAAATGCGCGCCGGCAAGCCCTGGAAGCGGATACGGCGGCGCGCCATGTCCAGCCAGTTGTGCAGGTGCGGGTTGTCCGGCATCAGCTCCTTGACCTTCTCGTCGGTCCGGTAGATGTCCTCCGGATCGCCGGATAGCGCCGCCCAGCGGAACGGCCCGACGCCGCGGCAGAAGAGCGGGCGGATATAGGCGGGCACGAAGCCCGGAAAGTCGAAGGCGGTGTGGACGCCCATCTCCTGCGCCATCTGGCGGATATTGTTGCCGTAGTCGAGGGTCGGCACGCCCCGCTCCCAGAAATCGAGCATGGCGCGGACCTGCACGGCCATGGACTGCTTGGCGGCCAGCATCGTGCCGTCGGGGTCGCGCTCGCGCCGCTCCTCCCATTCGGCGAGCGACCAGCCGGCCGGCAGATAGCCGTTCAGCGGATCATGGGCGCTGGTCTGGTCGGTCACGACATCGGGCCGCACGCCGCGCCGCACCAGTTCCGGATAGATTTCGGCGGCATTGCCGAGCAGGCCGACCGACACGGCCTGCTTCTGCCTGGAGGCGTCCTCGATCATCGCCAGCGCCTCGTCCAGATCGGTCGACTGCCGATCGAGGTAGCCGGTCTTCAGCCGCATCTCGATCCGGCTCGGCTGGCACTCCACCGAGAGCAGGGAGGCGCCGGCCATGGTCGCCGCCATCGGCTGGGCGCCGCCCATGCCGCCCAGGCCGCCGGTCAGGATCCAGCGGCCCGAAAGATCGCCGCCGTAATGCTGCCGGCCGACCTCGACGAAGGTCTCGTAAGTGCCCTGAACGATGCCCTGGCTGCCGATATAGATCCATGAGCCGGCCGTCATCTGGCCGAACATCATCAAGCCGGCGCGGTCGAGCGCGTTGAATGTCTCAAGCGTTGCCCAATGGGGCACGATGTTGGAATTGGCGATCAGCACGCGGGGCGCATCGGCGTGGGTGCGAAAGACACCGACCGGCTTGCCCGATTGCACCAGCAGCGTTTCGTCGGCTTCGAGCTCCCGCAACGCCGCGACGATCCCGTCGTAACTCTCCCAATTGCGCGCCGCCCGGCCGATGCCGCCGTAGACCACCAGCTCCTGCGGTTTCTCGGCGACCTCGGCGTCCAGATTGTTCATCAGCATGCGCATCGGCGCTTCGGTCAGCCAGCTCTTGCAGCTCAACTCGTCGCCGTGGGGCGCGCGGATCTCGCGCGTGTTGTCGAGGCGGATGTTCCCGGCCGGCCGCTTGGTCACGGCATATCCTCCGGTTTGGGGGATCGCGGCAGACCGGCATCGTGGGCGAAGCGGGTCGCCAGGTAGAAGCGATCGCCGGGATGCGTCAGCCAGGCGCGCGAGGCGACCCGGCCGCCGGACCAGGTGCGCCGGTGCAGAAGCAGGCAGGGCTGATGCCGGTCGATGCCGAGCAATTCCTGTTCCACCGGGCCGGGCAGCACGGCTTCGAGCCGGTGTTCGACCTCGCTCAAGGGTGCGGCGCGCATCAGGTATTCGTTCGGAGTCTGCCGCGTGAGATCGACACCGAGATAGTCCGGCGCCGCTGCCGGATTGACCCAGCGATCCTCCAGCTGGAACGGCGCGCCGTCCAAACGGTGGACCAGCCGGCTATGGAATTGGTGGGCGCCCGGCTCCGTCTCCAGTTCTTGGGCGATGTCTGCCGTCGGCAGGCTGCGCTCGTGCAAGACGACCTCGCAGCCATAGGTGCCGCGGTCGCGGATGACGTCGGCGATATTGCGGATTTCCAGCAGGTCGAGGCGGGTGCGGCGGTCGGCCACGAAGGTTCCCTGCCCCTGGACCCGGCGCAGCCAACCATCGTCCTTCAATTCGCGCAGGGCGCGGTGCACGGTCATCCGGCTGGCGCCGGACAGCCGGACCAGTTCGCTCTCCGATGGAATGCGATGATCGACCGGCCAGTCCCCGGTCAGGATCGAGCGGCGGACATAGTCCTTTACCTGCTGGTAGAGCGGCGTCGAGCCGGCATCTTCAGAGGGCAGCGTGGGAGCGGAGTCGCTCATCGCGCCAACTCCGGGCAGGCATCGGCCGGGGCCGGGTCCGCACGCCCGGACTCGCCGCCGCCGCCGCCGCGCATCGAGACGTCGGTCATGGAGAGCACCAGATGCATCGCGACGGCCCTACCCCGCCTCTCCGTTGCCGAAAGCCCGCCGCCCGAGCGTCTTGTCAGTGGACGGTAAGTTATATATACAAGTTTAAGGCAAGTTGTACATACAAATTCGAGACTCCGTCGCTTGGCATTGGCCGGACCGCGATGTCGCCGGCTCGTGCCGCCGGAGCAGGGGTGAGCAGGATTCCGCAATGGCCGCCGAGCGCTTCACGCCATATCGGTTCGCTCCGGGCGATGCGCCGCTGCTGATGAGCATTCCCCATGTGGGGACCGCCATCCCGGCCGCAGTGGAAGCGCGCATGACCGAGCGGGCGATGATGCGGCCGGATACCGACTGGCATCTCGACCGGCTCTACGATTTCGCCAACGAGCTCGGCATCCCGACCCTGCAGGCGGTCTGGTCGCGCTATGTCGTGGACCTGAACCGGCCGCCCGACGACGCGCCGCTCTATCCCGGCCGGCCATCGACCGGCCTGCTTCCGCTACAGGATTTCGCCGGAAATCCGCTCTATCGTCCGGGTGCCGAACCGGACGACGAAGAGCGCGCGGACCGCGTGCGGACCTGCTGGCTGCCTTACCATCGGCGGCTGGAACGGGAATTGGCATCGATCCGCCGCAAGCACGGCATCGCCGTCCTGTTCGACTGCCATTCGATCCTGTCGGAGGTGCCGCGGCTGTTCGAGGGCAAGCTGCCGGACTTCAACCTGGGCACCGCGCACGGCAGCGCGTGCCATCCCGGCCTGCGGCTGCAACTGGCCGAGGCTCTCGGCAACCACGGCGAAGAGCGGCTGGCCGTCGACGGCCGCTTCACGGGCGGCCACATCACGCGCCACCACGGCGACCCCGATGGCGGCATCCATGCCTTTCAGCTCGAACTCTCCATGGCGACCTATTGCGGGGAGCTGCCGCCGTGGAATTATGAGCCGGAGAAGGCCGCCGAGGTGCGGCCCGTCCTTCGCGCGATGTTGGGGGCGGCGCTCGCCTGGGCGCGGGAGCAGGTCCCGTGAGGCGGCTATGCGGTGCTGGAGAGGCCGCGGCCTTCCACGAGCACGCCGCCCTTCACGACCGCCCGGCACGGGTTGAAGCCGGCAGGATAGGCCAGCTCGCCGGGGCTGCCGATGTTCCAAAGGGCAAAGTCGGCCGCCTTGCCCGCTTCCAGCGTGCCGATCCGGTCCTCAAGGCCGAGCGCGCGCGCAGCATCCCGAGTCACCCCGGCCAGCGCCTCCGCCGGGGTCATGCGGAACAGGGTGCAGGCCATGTTCATCGACAGAAGCAGGGAGGTGACGGGCGAGCTGCCCGGATTGCAGTCGGTCGCCAGTGCGATGGGCACGCCGTGCCGGCGGAACAGGTCGATCGGCGGCACCTGCGTCTCGCGGAGGAAGTAGAAGGCGCCCGGCAGCACGACCGCCACCGTCCCGGCACGCGCCAGGGCGCGCACGCCGTGTTCCCCGACATACTCCAGGTGATCGGCCGAGAGGCCGTCGTATTCCGCAACCAGCGCCGCGCCGCCGAGGTCGCTCAGTTGTTCGGCATGCAGCTTCACCGGCAGGCGATGATCGTGTGCAGCCCGGAAGACCCGCTCCGTCTGTGCGCGCGTGAAGCCGATCGATTCGCAGAAGGCGTCCACCGCGTCGGCTTCGCCGGCTTCGGCAACCGCCGGGATCATCTCGCCGCAGACCAGATCGATATAGCCGTCGGCGTTGCCGGCGTATTCCGGCGGCAAGGCATGGGCGCCGAGGAAGGTCGTCGCGACATCGACCGGCAGACGGTCCGGGATGCGCCGGGCAGCCTGCAGCATGCGGCGCTCGGTCGCCGTGTCGAGGCCATAGCCCGACTTGATCTCGATGGTCGTCACGCCTTCGCGGAGGAGGGAGCGGACGCGCGGCACGGCGCTCTCGACCAGCGCGTCGACCGAAGCCTGCCGGGTCGCCCGCACGGTGGACACGATGCCGCCGCCGGCCCGGGCAATCTCCTCGTAGGTCGCGCCGTTCAACCGTTGCTCGAACTCGGCCGCCCGGTTGCCGCCATAGACGACATGGGTGTGACAGTCGATCAGCCCCGGCGTGATCCACCCGCCATCGGCGTCGTGAACCGGCACACCCTCCGCCCGCGACCGCTCCAGTTCGGCCGCCGGACCGACCCAGGCAATGGCCCCGCCGGCCACGGCGATCGCGCCGTCTGCCACGGCGCCGTATGGGTCTTCGCCGGCCGGCGCCATCGTGGCGATCCGGGCATTGGTCCACAGGCTGTCCCAGGCGCTCATGATCGGGCCTCGCTATCCCTCGCGGTACGGCATTCTTCGGGAGTGTATTGCCGAGCCATGGAAAGTGCTGCCCCATTCGTCGGGCGCACGGTGACGCCGCCGCCGTGAGCGGCACGGCAGATCGCCTCTGGTGCCCGCTCTGCCTGCTGCCGAACGGCTGGGCAGAGCGGGTTCTGCTGCATCTGGACGATGCGGGAACGATCCGGCGGATCGAAACCGGCGTGCCCGCTGGCGGCCATGCGCGGCTTCCGGGCGTGGTGATCCCCGGCATGCCGAACCTGCACAGCCACGCCTTCCAGCGCGCGATGGCCGGGCTCGCCGAGCGGGGCGGAGGCTCCGTGAAGGCCGACTTCTGGTCGTGGCGCCAGACCATGTACAGCTTCGTGAGCCGCCTGACGCCGGAGCAGGTCGAGGCGATTTCCGCGCATCTCTATGTCGAGATGGTGAAGGCCGGCTACACCGGCGTGGCGGAGTTCCACTATCTTCACAACCCGCCGGGCGGCGGACGCTACGGCGATGTTGCGGAGCTGGCCCGGCGCGTCGCGGCGGGCGCGGCTGCAGCCGGCATCCGCCTGACGCTGCTGCCGGTGCTCTACCGGGAAGGTGGTTTCGGCGGGGCCCCGCTCGGCAACGCCCAGCAGCGATTCAAGCTGGAGACGGTCGAGTGGGCCGGAACGATCGCCGCACTGGCCGGGGCATCGCCGACGCAAACCACGGGCGCGGCTATCCACAGTCTGCGCGCAGTCTCACCGGCAGACATGACGGACGCGCTCGCGGCCTATGACACCATATGCCCCGAAGGGCCGGTTCACATCCACATTGCCGAGCAGGAACGGGAGGTCGCCGAGTGCCTTGCCTGGTCCAGCCGGCGGCCGGTCGAATGGCTGCTCGATGGCGCCCCGATCGACCGGCGCTGGACGCTGGTCCACGCCACACACATGACTGCCGAAGAGAGCAAGCGCGCCGCGGCAACCGGCGCGATTGCCGGCCTGTGCCCGACCACCGAAGCCAACCTCGGCGATGGTGTCTTTGCCCTGCCGGACTGGCTGGCGGAAGGGGGATGTTTCGGCATCGGCAGCGATAGCAATGTTTCCCTCGATCCGCGGGAAGAGCTGCGCTGGCTGGAATATGCCCAGCGGCTGGTCCTGAGACGCCGGCTGGTGGCGAACGGCGCAGCGCCGGCCAGCTCCGGTGATGCGTCGTCGTCGCCTCCGTCCCTGGGCGCGGTACTCTGGCTCGGCGCCGCCGCCGGCGGAAGCCGGGCGATGGGCCAGCCCTGCGGCGCGCTCGCCGAAGGGCGGGCGGCCGACTTCCTCGTCCTCGATCCGGAACATCCCACGCTGGCAGCCCACCGCCCCGACACGCTGCTCGACGCCTGGGTCTTCACGAATGCCGGCTCGGCGCTCAGAGAGGTCTGGATCGCCGGGCAGAGAGTCGTTGCGGACGGCCACCATCCGGGCGAGGACGCGATCCGCGCGCGCTTCCGAACCGTGATGTCCCAATTGATGCAGAGCCTGTGATGTCCGAAGCAGTTCCGGTGCGCATACCGGACAGACCGCCAGACGGAAATGGCAGCGCTGTAAGAAAAAGTCTTGGATTCTGCACCGGAGTGCCGTGCCGCACCGACGACCATGCTGCCGGCCTCCGGCGGCGTCTTCCGCCAGCCTGTTCCCGTACGCCGCGATGCGCCCGGTCGATGGCCGCTGCGCTCATGCTCAGCAAGCCAAATCGTACGTCCTCGGCAACGTCAAGATGGCCATGCCGCTCCATGGAGTCCGCCAGCGTGGGAAGCAGCGGCTTGAGTTGTTTGCCTTGGATCCGGTTCGACACCCTTCGGCACGATCGCCCGTGCTATCCGGCGCTCAGAGCGCAGCCTCGAGACCGGGGGCCAGAGCTCGGCTGCAATGCAAAGCCGTTGGAATGAAGACCCATCACACTGACACAATGGCTCTGGTCCTTCTGCTGTGCTATGGCTCTACGAGGCGCTCGACTAATAGAGTCGACGCAATCGATGCGGCAGTCCGGGTATGAGGTACGGGAGATGAGATGAAACCGTTGAACGTAAGAATCAAGGATTTCATACAATCCAATATCGCAGACGGCACATGGGCGGAAGGAGACAAGATCCCCTCCGAAGCCGAACTGGCTCGACAATTCGAAGCGTCTCGAATGACGGTGAACCGAGCGGTAAAGGAGCTGGCCGAGCGGGGCTGCCTGCGTCGACTTCAGGGATTGGGTACGTTCGTTACTGGCCGTGCCACAGAAGCACCGCTTTTCGAGGTGCAGAGTATCCGTCAGATCATTCAAGGCCGGGGAGAGAAACACCAGTGCAAGTTGATCAATCTGAAAAGGGATAGGTTAAACAGCAGTACTGCTGGTTACCTTGGATTAAGCCCCGGTATTGAAGCGTATTACCTAGTGGCAGTTCATACCGCTGGGGGGCAGCCTCTTCAGTTGGAACGGCGCTTTGTCAATCCAGGATTAGCTCCCGACTTTATGAATCAGGATTTCACGGAGCTTACGGCCTCGGAGTATCTCTTGAAGCATGTTCCGTTCACTGAAGTCGAGCACACCGTTGACGCAATTGCCGCGGATTCCAACATCTGTCGCCTTCTCAGTCTTGATATCGGAACTCCTTGTCTCAGACTAACGCGCAGAACATTGCTCGATAAGGCGATCATCACCCGCGTTGAACTGATTCATCCCGGCGATCAATTTACGTTAACCGGTCGGTTTCCGGGAATCGCAATGGCTGTGGCGGTAGCCTGATGCAATTGGTCGCCAATACTAGGATGTACGGGGCGGGAGATCAATGTCGGCGGCTCTGGAACGGCTTGCTAACGTATATTTCCGACAGTTCAGGGGTGCCTTTGGAAATTGTCGAACATGCTGCACCAGCGCCTATAGAGGACTTGTGGAATCGACCCGACTTGGGACTGGTACAGATGTGCGGTTGGCCGTTCTGGCGATCGAGTCCGCGCCTCAATTTGGTCGCAGCCCCTATTCTCGATCATCCGTATTGCAAGGATCAGCCATTTTACTGGACCAACATGGTGGTGCGGCGCGACGAAATGGCCAAGCGTTTAGAGGGTGTATTCGGGCGTCGATTTGGTTGGACAATTGAGCATTCCCATTCGGGTTACAATGCACCGAGATGGATGTTACTTCCTCACTTCTTGAAATTGAGAAAACGCCTGTTCTCTCAGAGCCTTGGTCCATACAAGTCACCGATTGGAATAATTAGAGCGCTTCTTGACAATGAAATAGATGTTGGTCCTGTCGATGGATACTTCTATCTGCTACTCGAACGTCATCGTCCGGAGCTTGTGGCGAACTTGCGCACAATTGCAGTATCCGATCCAGCCCCCATACCGCCCTTTGTTGCATCGAGCGAGATTTCTGCTGGTGACCTTGAGAAGTTACGAAATTCGGTTGCTCGAGCTCACCTAGTGCCTGCCGCCAAGGAGAACATGGTCGATTTGGCGATAAGTAGGTTTGTCTTGCCGGAGGTGAGCTTCTACGAAGTGGCAGAGATATGGAGCCGGAAAGCGATCGAAAGTGGCTACGAGAAGCCAGCGTGAGCGTTGACACGCGGTGACGTGGCCCGCTTTCAACGGCGGGCGTGCCTATGTGAGGCTCATCGTTTCGCGATAGCTTCGGAGCTGGAGCGTCAGCCGTGGGGTTCGGTCGCTGTGCCACTGCGTTGACGCCCTGCCTCTTGCCTCGCCAGCACACGACTGGCGGCAAGCCGAGAATTGGCAAGATGTCGAGCATGGTCCAGCGCGATCTCAGACAGCTCCCGATCGCGGGCACGGTGGCGGAGATCGGGTGAGCCATTGTAAGGGGAGGAATGCCAGAAGGGTCTTGGCTGGCAAAGATGCTCGCGCATCAGCCGCGCAAAGTGCCCGGATCGGCTTGTACGTTGCTGCTGCACGGTCATCATTGGCAGCAAACGTATGGTTCCGGATGGGAGCAATGCCTGAAGAAGGGCTCCGGTCGCGCCCCAAGGGTGCCAGGCTCCCTCTGATGCCTTCGCTAAGCAATCGACTTAGCCGTAAGCACTTAAGGTCAATCCCACGCCGAGAGCCAGAATGGCGTATAGACGCCAACTTGCCACCGTACCAGACCGCTGACGGCAGCTCTCGCCCCGACATCTTGCCAGCGACGATTCTCGCTTGACATCGTTGAGCACACTGGCCAAGCTTATATATACCTGTATACTAGTACAGCTGTATACATATCGCACATTGAACAACAGGGCGGCTCTTGCGGCAGGGTCACCGCTCGATGGGAGTGCCTGTCCAACGAAATGGGAGGAACAAATGAAAAGAGCAACTTTCGCTGCATTGACCTTGGGCGCTGCTCTGATCGCCAGCGCCACGATGCCATCGGCTGTTCTCGCCCAGGACGAGGTGATTTCATTGAGATGGGCGAGCTTCGTTTCGCCGAAGAGCACGAACAATGCGGTGGCTGTCCCGGCGTTTGCCGAGGCGATCGAGAAGGCCTCTGAGGGTACGCTCAAGATCGAACTCTACGCCGGTGGCACATTGGGCAAGGGTCCTGTTCAGCAACTTTCGATGGTCGAGAACGGCGTCGCTGACGTTGCCGAAGTCGTGGTCGCCTATTCGCCGGGCCGCTTTCCCGAGCTGTCGATCTTCGAACTTCCATTTCTTGTGAAGAACAATGTCGAGGCCGGCCTGGCGGCCTGGAAGCTCTACGAAAAGGGCCTGCTTTCGGATTTCGACGAATTGATGCTCGTCGGCATCATCATTTCCGGACCCTACGGCGTCTCAACCACCAAACCCATCGCTTCGATCGAGGACTTGAGTGGACTCCGATTGCGAGCGGCGGGGCCGATTCAGAATGACATCGTGTCGCGGCTCGGTGCCGTCCCCGTAGGGAACATTCCTGCTCCTTCGATTGCTCCAAATATCAGTCGCGGAGTGATCGATGGAACATTGATGTCTGCAAGCAACGTTTACACGTTTCGCATTGCCGATGCCGCACAGCATCACAACTTCGACATGAAGCTCGGGTCGGTTGCCGTAATTTACCCGATGCGCCGCGATACCTACATGAATTTGCCACCTAAGGCGAAAGCCGCATTCGACCGTTATTCCGGTGAATGGCTAACGCGCATACTCGGCGAGGGTCTCGATAGACAGCGCGACGGTGCGCTGGAGAAACTTGGGTCGGACGGTAGCCATACAATTTACGAATGGAATGCGGAGGCCATCGCCGAGGCCCGGGAGTTGCTGGCGCCTATTGTCCAGGATTACGACAAGGCCAATGAGAAGGGCGTCAACCTTTACAGGGAGGCTCTGGCCGCGATCGAGGAGGTGCGGGGCGCCCAGTGATCCCTGCTTTTCGCAGCCCGGCGCCCTGACATAGATTGTGTGAGTCGGGGAATCGACGAGTGCGAATAAGTCGACTGATCGGGACCGCCGGAAGATACTCGGCGATCCTCGGGTTGATCTGCCTGCTCTCGATGTCCACCGCCATTCTTGCCGACGCGCTGACGCGAACGGTATTCAACGCGCCCATATATGGCCTGAGCGATCTTCTGGAAGTACTTACTCCAGTCATCGTCGCGTCCTGCATTCCGATGACGCTCGCCACTAGCAAGAACATATCTATTCGCTTCGTGGGGCGCTCGCTGACGCTCAGGGCCGGGCAGCTGGTGGAACTATTCGGCCAGTCTATTGCCTTGCTTGTCATGGCCGGGATCGTCTGGGAAGTCGGGCGCTATACCTGGAAACTGGTCGAGCACGAGCAGTTTACCTGGCTCCTGCAAATTCCGGTATGGCCAAGCTGGATAGTTTCGACCGCGCTGCTGGCACTCTGCTTACCGGCCCAGGCTTTTGTTGTGGCCGGCGTGTTCAGCAACGTCAGGCATGGTAGACCCGTTGCGGGCTCCGTAGACTCAGACAAGTATGTCTTCGAGGAGAATCAACAATAGCGGACCCAATCACTATCGGTGTTTTGTCATTCCTGGGAATGCTCACGCTGATCGCGGTTCATGTTCCCGTCGGGATAGCGATGGCGATAGCCGGCGTCGTCGGTTTCGGGATCATGACAGGAAACCCGCTCGCCGCAATTTCAATGTTCGGATCGGAAACGGCGAGCGCAATATCTAGTCCGCAGCTGATCGTCATTCCGATGTTCCTTCTCATGGGCTCTTTCGCAGGGGTATCGGGCCTAGCCAGCGACTTGTACCATCTTGCCAATTCACTGTTCGGGCATCGCCGTGGCGGCTTGGCGATGGCGACCGTCGCCGGTTGCGGCGGCTTCGGCGCCGCGTGCGGATCGTCTATTGCGACGACGGCAACTATGGCGCGTATTGCGCTCCCGGAGATGGAGCGGCGGGGGTATGCGCAAAGCCTGGGGGCAGGCTCAATCGCCGCCGGCGGCACCCTGGGATCATTGATCCCGCCCTCGTCGATCATGCTGATCTATGCGTTCCTGACTGAGCAATTCGTCGTCACTCTATTCATTGCCGGGGTCATGCCCGGTCTTCTAACGATAGCGATCTACTTCGTTGCCATTCGACTCGTCGTGGCGCGTAACCCGTCACTAGCACCGGCTGGCCCCAGGCAGACATGGGCGCAGACCATCAGAACCGCGGCAAAGAGTTGGGGCATCGTCTCGATCATTCTCATCATGACTGTCGGGCTCTATGGCGGAGTATTCACGGTTATCGAAGCGGCGGCTGCGGGAACGCTCATTTCCTTCATGTTTGCCGTCGCCCGGGGAAAACTGAACCGAGACTCATTCTTTGGAGCGATCGGCGAGACGGCAGGAAATGTTGGGCTTCTGTACACGATTATCATCGGGGCCCACATCTTTTCCAACCTCATCACTATCACCAGAATGCCCGCAGCACTGGTGGATTGGGTTGTCGGTCTCGGCCTGCCGGCCCTTGCGATAATATTCGTGCTCGCTGTGATCTACATCGTCCTTGGCGCCATTTTCGATTCTGTTGCCGCCATGGTCATAACGCTCCCCTTCGTGTTTCCGCTGGTGACCGACGGGCTGGGCTACGATCCGATCTGGTGGGGCATCGTGATGATCATGGTGATCGAGATTGGCATGATTACACCCCCGATCGGCATCAATGTCTTCGTCATGCACGGTGTCAGACGCGACATCCCGCTCGGTACGATATTTCGCGGGATCGTCTCGTTCCTGTGTGCCGACTTTGTCAGGCTCACGCTCGTCATCCTGTTCCCGGCCATCGCACTCTGGTTGCCGCGGACCATGTGAGGAGCGCAACATATGGACTATAGGACATTCCTGAGATCCATGTCCGGGGCCGACCGCAAGGCGTTAGGCAAGAAAGAAAACGGCCCGGGTTTGCGCCACCTTGCTCTATACACGCTGCTGCTGCTCCTATTTGCAGTCCCAATTGCCCTTGGAGTTCCGGGATGGCCATTGCTGATGATCCCCCTTGGGATCTTGCTGGCCTTTCTTTTCAATCTTGAGCATGAGTGCACGCACACGACAGCATTCAAGACGAAATGGGTCAACGAATGGAGTGGCCGCATCGCCGGCCTCCTTATTTTACAACCTTTTTATTGGTTCAGATACTTCCACTTTGCCCATCACCGGTTCACGAACGATCCGGAGCGCGATCCGGAACTGATCGGTAAACCCAAACCGAAGACCGCGATGCAATACATTGTTTTCGTGCTAGGTCCTTTCTACTGGAAAAATAAGTTGTTGCTCTTGTTCTCGAATGCGCGTGCTAAGGTCTTTGACGATTTTGTTCCCGAGAATGCGCGGCATCGGCTGCGAACCGAAGCGCGGGTCTCAATTGCAATTTATGCGGCGGTCCTGATATTCTCTGTTACGGTGTCACCTGTGCTGGTGTGGGTCTGGTTGGTTCCGCTGGTTATCGGATTCCCGTTTCTTCGGCTCTATCACTTGGCCGAACACGGTCTGTGCCCGTCCGTAAGTGACATGTTCGAGAACTCGCGTACGGTCTTCACTAATCTTATCATTCGTTTTGTCACTTGGAATATGCCGTATCACATCGAGCACCATACGCTCCCGATGGTGCCGTTTTTCCGGCTGCCCGTTCTGCATCGATTAGTGAAAGATCATCTCAAACAAACCAGCGATGGCTATGCAAGATTTACCGTCCATTATGCAAGTCAGCTGACGCTCGGAAGATGACGGATTGCGGCGGCAAATTCATTTCTATGGATTCGATGCTGCGGCGGTTGAATTCCGCATCGCAAATTCTATCGTCGCTCATTCGTTGAAGAATATGTGTCATAGAACTATCATTAGTGTGCGAAGCGCCAATGCGACGAGAATAGATCGGTGAGCGAGAAGCTTTCGAAAACGAGGATTCCGAAAGTCTCACGGAAGTACGATTTTGCACTCGGGGCCCGGAAGAGAGAGGTCGCGACCACATCAGTCGAGGCCCAGGCTTGGTTCGATTACGGCCTGAACTGGATTTACGCATACAACCATGAAGAGGCTGTGCCCTGTTTTCGTGCGGCCCTCGAACACGACCCGGATTGCGCGATGGCCTGGTGGGGCATCGCCTACGCAGCAGGGCCCTTCTACAACCGGCCCTGGATCCGCTATAGCGAACGGGAAATTGCCGAGACGCTGTCCCTGTGCCATGACGCAGCCAGGGAGGCGCGCCGGGCATTCGACCGGGCGGGTAACGGCAGGCCCGAGGAACGCGCGATCATCGAGGCGATTTCGGCTCGCTACCGATCGCGGAACGAGACCAGCCATCCTGTTCTCGACCGATGGCACCGAGAGTTCACGGCCGAGATGCGGAAAGTGTACGCCGCTTTCCCGCACGATCCGGATATCGCCGCGCTGTTTGCGGAAGCGGCCATAACGTGCACGCCACGGCAATTGTGGGATCTCAAGACCGGTAAACCGAATCCGGACTCCCTGACGAAGGAAGTAACTCACGTTCTGGAAAAAGCAATCGAAGAAATCGAAGAAACCGGAACCCGTCATCCGGGTATCCTTCATATGTATATCCATCTAATGGAGATGTCTCCATTTCCGGAGCGGGCCCTGCGCGCCGCAGATATGCTGCGTGGGCTCATGCCGGATGCAGGCCATATCGAGCATATGTCGGCGCATATTGACATTCTGTGCGGCGACTATGCACGGGCTGTCGAGCAGAATCAGCGCGCCGTCCGGGCCGACGACAAGTACCTGGCCTATGCAGGCCCGGCCAATTTCTATACGACGGCGCGGTGCCACGACCTTCATCTTCTCATGTACGCCGCCATGTTCCTCGGCCGATACGAAACGGCAATCGCCGCCGCCGACCGGATAATCGCAACGGCAACACCGGAGATTGTCGCCTCCAGCTATCCGTTCATGGCCGGCATCCTGGACGGTTACTCCGCCATGCGTACCCATGTTTATGTCCGCTTCGGAAAGTGGCATGAACTGATCGAAGACCGGGTTCCGGAAACCGCCGACCGAACGCCGATGCGGGTCGCGATGCACCGCTACGGCAAGGGCGTGGCTCATGCGGCTCTCGGTGAGATCGAAAGTGCGGAAGCTGAGAGAGAGAAATTCGAACAAAGTTTCGAGACCATTCCCGAAGACACCATTTTCCTGAGCAATACCGTTCGAGACATCCTGTTGGTCGGCAAAGCGATGCTGGAAGGAGAGCTGAAATACCGCAAGAAGAACTACGAGGCGGCGTTCGATGCATTGCGCTTGGCGGTGGAGCGCGACGACAACCTAAATTTCACGGAACCCTGGGCCTGGATGCATCCGCCGCGGCACGCACTGGGCGCACTGCTGGTCCAGCAGGGTCGCTTCGGAGAGGCCGAGGCGGTCTACAGAACGGACCTTGGACACACCGGCGAAATTGCCCGATGCAGCCAGCATCCGGATAATGTGTGGGCCCTTCGCGGGCTATTGGAGTGCGTGAATAGAAGGGGTGCCTCAAATGAGGCTCGGCTGCTCGATCAGAAGCTGAAGGTCGCCTTGGCACGAACGGATCTTCCAATACTGGCGTCCTGCTTCTGCCGAACGCAGCTCGGCACGGGCGAAACAGACTCCATCGGTAGCACAAACTGAGACCGGAAAAGATGAGAGGCAATTGCCACTTCGCCACTAAATGCGGCGAACTCGCCATGCATCATCGAACACCGTAGGAGCGCCATGAAGATCGCCTCTTGTCGCTCGTTCCGGGCAATCGCCAAGTGCCTCAACCGGTACACATTTGGAAGGATACAAGCCATGGCCTTCGACCTCCCCTCGGCACCGCCTATCCCCCACCTAGCTTGGCCGAGAGGTTGTCAATCCACCAACATTCCAACTGGACCAGTGTGATTTTACTTGACCGAATTTCTGGCGACATCTGTCCGTGATTTAAACGAAGGTGTTGCTAAGCCTCCACCTGTGCGTCGCGCCGGCTCGGTCACGGGAGTAACGGGGGCTTGTGTCTGCGACGGCTCGGGCGTGAACTGACTCCAGGTGGGGTGAAGAAGCGGTTTACGCACTGACGTGCTGTAGCGGCACACGCTGTTAAGCTTGGCCCGAACCATTTTGTCGGCTCCGGTCACTGATGGCGCGGGTTTCCTGTGACCTCGTTCAAGAGAATGGGACTTCGAACATGGTTCCTCCCCGCTCGCGACGGAGAGGAAAGGCGGGAGGCTGTTCCATGGCGCGCAAGTCTCGAAGAAACCTGCGCCTCTTGGCCAGCCCCGAGGCGAGCCCTGCGCGCAGGATGGTCTTGCCGGAGCCGCAAGCGGAGCTTTCGGCCGTGGACACCAGCATGATCGTCGCTGGCATTGTCTCTGCTCGGGCTATCGGGCTTCGGTGGCGCGCTTCCGGACGTGTTCCTGGCTCTTGATGAAACCCGGCGCGAGACCCCGAATGCTCGTGCGCCGGGGTGCCGCCTCGCGCTTCCGGCGAGCGCCTGCCGCCGGACGCATCCTGTCAGTCTATCAGAATGCGGATGACGACGCCGCCCATCACATCGCCGACCTCGATGTCGCGGCGCGGGGAATCCTTGTGATCGTTGTGGCAGAGCGCGCAGGCTTCGGCGACGGCGTAATCGGGATAGACAGCGGTGAAGTACTCTTCCCCGCCAAGCTCCTCTTCGCCGTAGAAATTCTCCCCTGGGTTGTCCACGACGAATTCCAGGCCTTCCCTCTCCAAGTCCGTGCCAGGACCGTTCTTCTTGTTGATCGGATCGAGCGAGAGCAGCGCGTAGGAGAAGTCCTCGGTCTCATCCATCGCCGCCTCGGCACCGAAGCGGAACATCTGAGCCGGCAGCGGCAATGCCAGGTCGTCCCGGAAGTGTTCGGACGCAGTGATAACCTTGTCGTCGACCGTGAGGCGTTGGATCACCATCTTCGTGTAGACTTCACGGTCTGCGGACATCACCGTGTACAGCATATCCGCGACCTGCTCGTAAGAAACGTCGTCCGCTGCTGCGGTTGCCGCCGTCACCGTTGTCGCCGCGCCAACCGCCAGCGCCGCGGCGACCAGGCTTGATTTTCTCGTCATGACGCTTCTCCTGTCCTCTCAGGTTTCAGTCGGCACGCGGCTGGGCGCTCAACGCTCATCGTCCTGCGCGCCCGCCTCCGCATGCCGCACTGCCCACTCGATACTCTCGACATGGACCGCGGGCTGTCCCTGGAAGTTTCCGGCCACGAGGTCCTCGTCCGCGAGTGCGTTGATGGCGAAGCCGAGACTGTGGCAATCGAGGCAGACGGGCCGGATCATCTTCTCGTTCGGCCGTAGGCCGTCGCTCTGGTTGTGGCTGGTGAAGATCGTGTCGCGGCGCTCCACCTTGAACATGTGGCAGGTGGCGCAGCTCACGCCGGAGCCGGGCTCTGCGTCGCCGGCAACCTCCGCCTGCCAGAGCACATGATGCGGACTGCCAAGGTAGGCCACGGTGTGGGAGTCGTCGTGGCAGGACATGCAGGCCTCCACCGCGGCGCGCTCGACATCGACCGGGTGCGGCCGGTGACAGGAACCGCAATCGAGCGAGAGATGAGCCGCATCGTCGCGCATGGGCACGCGTGCCTCGGCCACCGTCATCAGCGAGGGATGAGGCTCGTCCGAAAGCCAGTCTGCAACTGAGCCGGGCAGCACGGTATCGAGGACGGTGTCCGACGCATCGCGCGGCCGCGCGACTTCGGGGTGTTGGCGCATGCCGTGGCGACCGAGCGCGAAGGTCTTCGCTTCCTGTTTATGACAGTGCCTGCATACCGTGAGCCGCGCCTCGTCGGTCCAGCCGGCTTCGATCTCGGCAAGCGAAGCGCCTGACGCGACCTCCGGCGCGTGGCAGGCGGCGCAGTTCACGTCCGCTGCCGCATGTCCCGAGCCGGCCCAGTGATCGAGGGCTTCGGTGTCCGCGAGCGCCGCCGCCGGAGCCACGGCGTCCTCTCGCCCGAGCGCCTCCTCCCGTGGCGGTTCCCAGGTGCGGTGGCGGGCCGCCAGCGCGTGCACGGGCGTTTCAGCCAGCCAGGGCTGCTCCGCGTGCTTCACCAGGAAGTCCGCATAGAGCGCGCGATTGTCGTGATAGTTGTGGCAGCCCGAAGACGCACAGGTGTCGAAGGTGAGGTCGGCATGCGTGGGGCGGGCCGTTCGCACGTCCTGCTCGCCCTCGCCGTGGCACGCCTCGCAGAAATCCATCGCGACAGTAACTGCCCCTTTACGGGTGATCTCGGGGCGATGCTCGACATGGCAGGAAACGCAGGACCTGCCATCGATGGGTTCCCAGTAGACGGCCATCCTGGGGTTGCGGAACTTCTTGCGCGGGTGGCTGTCCTCGGCGTCGTTCAGCTCGTCCTGGTGGCAGGCCCGGCAGGCCTTGTGCAGCCCCTTTCTCGCATCCGCCCTGCTGGCGAAGACGGCTGCGGTGTGGCAGCTCTCGCAGGCCAGCTCGAACTGGTGGTGGGCGTCGGTGGTTGCGCCGATCAGGAGGACTTCGCGATCGCCGCCCACCGTCATCCACACCGTGATCACGCCGACCGCCGCCAGGGTAATCAGCACCCAGGAGACGTGAAGGACCGTCTTGCGCGACATGCACGGGCCTCATCAGTACATGTAGACGATGAGGATGTGGATGATCAGGAGAGCCGGCAGGGGAACGAGCGCAATGATGTGCACCCTCATCGGAATGACGCGTTGTTTTGGCTTGATCCCCCATTTTCTGAGTTGGACCGCCGCGTTGGTGCAGACCCCGGCCAGGCCGCCCAGGACCAGCACCGCCAGGAAGCAGCCCATCAGCGCCGCGTTTAGACTGGTGCCTAAACGAAAGCCCGTGTGCGCGAACAGGGCGAGCACGCAGGCGATGCCGAACCCGACATGAGCCAGTCGCCACCAGTTGAAGCCGCCCAGGCGGGTGATCGCTCGCAGCTTCAGGAGCAGAACCGCGAGCACGCCTGAGCCGCTTAGTCCGAGAAGCGCAAAGCCGCTCCACAGTTGCCAGCCGCCGTCGAACCAGAGACGCTCTAGGAACAGGGCACTGAACCGATCCGCCACCGGGATTCTTGGGACCACAAGAGTCGCGAACGCGACCACACCCGCGGCGATGGAGAGGATCAGCAGCAGCTTCTTGAACTGTGCCGCTCGGGCCCGCACGGCCTGAATGACCGAGCGCTCGATCTCGGCGACCGCGCCGGCCACCTCGCGCCCGATCAGGTCCATCTTGCGCAACAAAGCGATCCGGGGACGATAATCCTCTATCTCCTGTCTCGGGAAGATGTCGGGGAGGATCTCGCAGGCGTCCAGCAGGGAGATCAGAGCGACATCCCGAGGGTCGGGAATCTCGTCGGAGCTCAACACGTCCGCGACGTGCTGGCGGAGCTCTGTCGCGGCCTTGCCGTCGCCGCTCGGATAGCGTCGGCCGCGTACCCACGGGATCCTGCTCTCCCGCACCGTCAGGACGCCTTGCTCCACGAGGCCCGCCAGGGTTTGCTCCTGAATGGTGGGCGCCTCCTCGACCGAGAGCACCCCGAGCCAGGTCTTGGTATCGCAAACCTCAGTGCGGGCAGCGATCCTTGCCAGTATGCGGTCGAGCGCGGGATTGCCGACGGGCGTCGGGTCGTTGACGAAGAGCGCTTCGAGGTCGGTATCGATCCGGTTTGCGAACGCCAGGTCCATCAGCACAGCGCCCGCGAGTGCGCTCGCCACGATGTCCTGCCGGACCGGCAAGGGCGCGCCGTCCTCGTCGTTCAGCAGAAGGACGAGGTCTTCGCTGAAGGTCAGCACGGCGCGGCTCGGTCAGCCGGCCAACAACGGCCGCTGCGGGCACATTGCGGGAGGATCCGCTCCGGCCTGGCGCCGGCTCCCACCACCCGCGTGTGGGCCGGTGTTCGACGCAAGAGACCATTGGCGTCGCTCGCGCAAGAGGGCTGCCCCCGTCCTCGCGCCCTCCTGGCTCCGACCACAGACCTCATCTGGTCCGCAGTCGATCGAAGGGGATTGCCGATCCTGTATCCGCAAGAAGTCTACAATAGGAAATCGACTGTGCTGAACGGAAAACGTCCGTACTATGATTCCCGACGCCTCGTCATCCCACACCGCAAGATCGCCTTCAGCCGCTGGGTCGCCCAGTCCCCCGAAGCCCTTGTCACGTGCTTGAGCGGCAATTGGGAATACTCGCGAAGACGGGTCCTCCACCAGAATCCTTTTCTGACAGTGGAGGGGGTGGAGTCGCTCTATTCGAGACCAGATCGTCGCTAAAGAACCATTGGCCGTCCATCAGGCGTGGGCCTCTGACCCCCAGCACGGCGATTGCTCGATAGCTTATAGTGCCAATCGACGTTGGACCTGAGAGGCGAACAACAGTCCAAGCTGGGCTCCGATCCACGCCCTGTCTGATTTGTCGGACAATCGATAGCCGTTGCCGTGCACGAAGTGAGTCGCCGCCGCGCGCCGACTTGCGTATCGGTTACACCGGTAGAGGTGGCTCCTACTCTTCGATCGTTCCCATCGCCGTGCCGTCTGTAATCAGCGCGCGGCCCGCCGCGTTCGAGAGGGTCAGTGTCAACGTCTCCTCACCTTCGTCGTGCGTGTCGTCGAGCACGTTGACCGTAACCCACTTCATCCTGTCGCCCGCGGCAAAGACGAGAATACCACTCGTCCGCGTGTAGTCCCGGCCTGCCGTCGCGTTGCCGTCGGACGTCGCGTAATCCAGCCTGATCGTCCGAGGCGCCGGCCGGCTCAGCTTGACCCGGAAGGCGAGCGACTCACCGGTCCTCTCCCTGGCTTGGGCGTTCTCCACCGAAACCAGGACCGGACCCGGAACTGTCGCCGTCAACGTGTTCGACAGCGGACGGCCGTCTCTCGTGCAGATGGCTCCGGCAGCATCGCAGGCCCGCCCGCCGGGAAGCGCGATGGTTAGGTCGCCCCAGGATGTGGGTTTGATGTCGATTTCTCGGAAGTCGTTGCGCCCGTCGACGCGCCGCGAGGCCCGAACCGTGCCACCCCTGACCTGGAATGACTTGTCCTTGAGCACCTTGTAGCTCACCGCCGCCGCCTCGCTGAACAGGACCCGGAAGGAGAAGGCGCCCGGGGCGGGCCCCCGGTGCTCCGACGGCATGCCGACGAAGCGCGCCGTCAGCGGTGGCCGTCCCTCCGGGCTCTCCGCCCGCCCGATCAGGACGTCCGCCAGCGCTCCGGGATCGATCGTACCGGATTCGCCCCTCTCCACGGATTCCAAAACCGTGGAGAAGGTCTCCAGCAGGTCTCCCAGCGAGCCCCTCTCCGGCCGCGGCGCACGCGCGGCGTCCGTAGCGGCGAGCAGCGTCCTCGCGGCATCCGCATCGAGATAGCCCGTCGCCTCGCTGCCGCGCGACCTCTGCCACTGGCCGATTGCGTTTCGTGTGCGCCTGCCGAACAGGCCGTCCGCCGGACCGGGATCGAATCCCAGCACTGCGAGGCCTTGTTGAATCCGCAGGCGCTCGGCGCGCTCCAGACCTAGTGCCGCTTCTACCGCTTCAGGTCCGAGCTCGGGACGCGCCGGATCACCTGCACCCGCTGCCGGGCCGTGGCCGGCTTCCGCCTCTACCGCCGTGCCGGTCAGCCTCTTCAGCCGGTTGCGTGCGAGGGCAGCAAAGGCACCGTTCGGGTAGCTGTCGAGGTAGGCCCGCAGCTCCCACGGGTTGTCGCTGTCTTTTACGGACTCCCAAAACAGCAGTTCCTGCTCCGATGCCACGCGTTGCGAGGCAACCGGCGCAGGCTCCGGCCGTGGCGCGAGATAAACCCTGCGGTTCGACAGCGAGCCGTAGACGACCGGCTCCTGTCGACCTCCGGTCGAGGCCAGAACCGCGTCGCGCACCTTGCGGAACATCCGGCCAACCCCGAGGCCCGGCTCCTCGAGGTGGCGCAACAATGCCGCGCTGTACGGGCTGTTGCGGCCCCTACCGTCAGACGCGACCGCGCCCGCCTTCGCCGCATACGCCACCAGCGTCTCGCCCGAGGGCTCCACCGGCGCAAGCCCGCGGCCGATCGAGCGCTTCGCTCCCGCCCGTTGCATCGACGCTGCGAACGGGCTCCTGCGGGACGCATCCAGGATCACCAACCGCAGGCCCGGCGCGCGGGCCACCGCCTGCAGGACCAGGGCCAACGGCACCGTCTCGAACTCGACGTCGGCGTCGCTCAACAGACGCGCGTCGGTCGGAACCAGAAAGTTGCGTCGGTCCACCTGAATGGCGTGACCAGTGTAGAACACCAGTGCGACCTCGGACTCCGAGGCCGCAGACGCGAACTGCTGAAGGCTGCGTCGCAGTGCTGCGTACCCCGCATTCTCTGTTCGGGTTACCGCGAAGCCGAGATGTTCGAGCACCGCGCCGATATCTTCTGCATCGTTTTGAGGGGTCGCCAGCGTCGGCGCATGTGCGTAAGCAGCGTTGCCGACCACCAGCGCCACCCGTTGGTCCGCAGCCGCTGGCGCAGAGAGGACCGACAGCAGCAGGGCCGCCGCCGCAATCAAGGATGTCAATCTGAGCACCGGCATCGCCTATGCTCTTGTGATCGAAGTCAGGCGCCGTATTCCCAACCCTCGGGCTCAAGCGAGATGGCAAGTCTAGCATACCAATCGGCATCGAATTCACGCTCGACTGGCGTAAGCAGACACTCATGTGTTCGTCGGCACGGAGACTCTACGCAGCTCAACACCTCAACATTTGGTCCAGCCGGCATGACTGGATGGGAGCTTGGCGCCAAACAGCAGGTATGGATCGACCCACGGTGAGGCAGTGCCGAAGCCAGACGCGTTCCAGAGCAGCCAGCTTTATCCGCCTATATTGGCTGTGAGCACCGAACGAGCCGGCAAAACCGCTCGTGCCGTCGGTACTGCCGAACACCTCGCCGATGGAAGTCGGAAGGTCGCTCAGCGGGCCGCCGTTACCGAAGAAACTACCGCTCCGACGGCGGTACCACTGCTGGCCATCGAGGCTCGCTTCGGCCCGACCTTCGATCCAGGCGAATGCATAGGAAGCGGCGGCGCGAAGCTGCCTTCGAGCCCTATGGTCGAACCCGAAAACCTTCAAACCACCTGGCCCTGGAGACGGGGATAGGTCAACATTCCGAAGTTGATGCTGGTCTTGACGAGCTCCGCCACTTGAACCTCCTTGAGCGCGTGTCCGACGATAGCACTGAGGGAGATCGAGAAGTGGCTGCCCCGAGGTGCGGCTGAGATGGAGGGCGCCCGCGCCGATTTCGAGCGCCTCGCCGAGATGATCGCGGACGCGCGCCGGGCGGTCGTCTTTACCGGCGCCGGGATATCGACCGAGTCGGGCATCCCGGACTTCCGCAGCCCGACCGGCATCTGGTCGCAGACCACGCCGATCTATTACCAGGAGTTTCTTGCCTCCGAAGACGCGCGTATCGAGGCCTGGCGGCGCAAGTTGCTGGTCGACCGGGACATCGTGGACGCCGCGCCCAATCGCGGGCACCGGGCGGTCGCCAAGCTGGTCCGACTCGGCAAGGTCTCGAGCGTGATCACCCAGAACATTGACAACCTGCACCAGGATTCGGGCGTGCCTGAGGAGAAGGTGATCGAGCTCCACGGCAACGGCAGCTATGCGAAATGCGTCGCCTGCGAGACCCGCTACGAGCTTGCTCCGATCAAGGAGGCGTTCGAGAGGGATTCCGTGCCGCCCGCCTGCACGCTCTGCGGAGCGCCGGTCAAGACGGCGACGATCTCCTTCGGCCAGGCGATGCCGGAGGACGAGATGGAGCGCGCGAAGCGCGAGACGCTTGCCTGCGACCTCTTCCTCGCCATTGGCTCGTCGCTCGTCGTTTACCCCGCCGCCGGGCTGCCTGTCCTCGCCAAGGAATCTGGCTCCACCCTCGTCATCCTCAACCGCGACCCCACCGACCTCGACGGCATCGCCGACCTCGTCATAAACCGCGAAATCGGCCCGACCCTGGGCGCGGCCGCGAATGTGAACTAAGGGAGGGCGGCTCCTTCTCCCATCCTCTGGTCTCCTCCACCGCGCCGGGCGCTGAGCCTTGCGCCTTCGAGAGGTTCAGCGCCTGTTGCATGGCGTCGCCTCAGCTCTGCTCTTCGTCGGTGACGTCGGCGGGCGCGTCACCGGCACCGGTCGCGTCGTCGCTGATGCCCGGTGAGTCCATCACCTCCCCGGTGCGCGATGGGTCGCAGCTCGGCGCACTGCCAAAGTTGTCGTGGGCGTGCGGACGATCTTGGGCTTCGGGCTTGCCGTCATCGGCAGGATCGGCGAACGCGTTGTCGTCATCGCCGCCACGTCATCGCCCGCGTCGGGCTGCGGAGCGCCGGAGTCACCGTCGCCGCCTGGTACCTCTCGACCACGTAGCGCTGATCGTCGTGCCCTTGCCCGAACAGGTGGGTGAGGTAAGTTTGGGCGTTGGCATGGGGTGTGCCGTTGATCTGCATAAGCCGACCCCCCGCTGACCGGTGAGTGGAAACGGCGGAACGCGCCTCTCGCCGGACGCGCTCCGCTTCAGGTCAGGCTCTTTCTTGTCGGCAGGCGGGCGCCAACGCGGAGCCACGACCGGGACGCGGGCTGAAGGCGGGAGCTGCGCACCGTCAGGTCGGGCGGCTTTGCGGCGGCGACGAGGCATGGATAGGCAACGCTGCGGCCGGGCCGAGCGCAGCGGCGGAGAAGGGGCCGCGGTCCTGACTTGGGGTTTCCGCGGGCTCCGGGGGTCTGGAGTGGTCTGGAGTTTTGTTCGCGGTGGTTACTGGGTGATTATTTTGCGCGACCGGACGTCGGACACTCCCTCGCGCCTTCTCCCAAGGTATTGAGATAAAACGGTTACCCGAGATGACACTCCCAATCATGTCTGTGGTGAGAAATGCGGGTTAATGGTCGTGGTCGCCGCCCCGGACCTCGACCGCGACGCCGGTCGTGATGGCGCCTGAGCGCTCGAAGGTGAAGGTGACGGGGATGGTCTCCTCCGCCATCAGCATGAACTTGAGGTCGACCAGCATCACGTGAAGGCTGCCGGGCGCGAGCGCCACCGAGCCGCCCGCCGGCACGACGACGCTCTCCACCGCCTCCATGCGGTGGATGCCTTCCTCCATCGTGCTTTGGTGTAGCTCGACCTTCGTGGCGAGGGGCGTGCTGACGGCGACGAGGCGGTCGTCGGCTGTGCCGTTGTTCATAATATCGAGATAGATCACGCCGTTTTGCCCCTGCGCGGCCGGCCGCGACCAGGGGTGCACGATCGTGATGTCGCCGGTCTTCTCCTCGTGCGCCTGCGCCGGCACCGCTGTGCCGAGAACGGCCAGCACGCCGAGCAAAGCAGCAAGAGCCCTGAGCCGGACCATCCCGTTTCTCCTCATTCGCCGTGACGCATTAGACACCTGAAGGCAGCGCCGGTCACGGCTCGACAACCGGCGGGTCTTCGATGTCGGGCACGAGGCCCTGCGCCAGCGTCTCGCCGGGCACCTCGATCCGTTCGGCGGGGATCGCGAGGCGCCAGTCGTGATCGACGGGGACTATGCGGGTGAGCCAGTCCTTGCCCAGCGTGGGATTCCCGATGAGCCGGGCACCGGCGTAGCGGCGCAGGAGCGCCGCCAGCACCTCGGCGCTGCTCGCCGTGCCGGGGCCGATCAGCACGTCGATCTCGAATTCGCCGATGATGCGGAGCGGCGGGGGCAGCGCCACATCGCTCGCGCCCTCGCGGCCGAGCAGGCGGATAGCGCCCTCCATCGGTCCCGTGAAGAGGCTCGCGACCCGCCGCATCCGATCGAAGTCGCCGCCGGCATTGGCGCGCAAATCGAGCACCAGTCGCGCCAGTGACGCCGGCCCGACGGCATCGATGGTGTCGGCGATCTCGCGGTCGGCGGTGCGGCCAAAGCGGTCGAGCACAACAACCAGCGCCCCGTCGCCGCGCCGCTCGACCGCGCTGACCGAGGGGACCGTGTGGGCGCGCCGGATCGTGTCGGTATCCGGGTGGTTCACCCGCACCAGTCGGGCCGCCGGCAGGCTCTCCGCGATGAGCTGCGCGGCGCAGCGGGTTCCCGCTGCGGGGCAGCGCCGCTCGATTTCCGTGCCGAGCGCCGCGGGGAGCGCCGCGTGATGCTGGACGGCGCCGAGCAGACGGTCGCGGGGCGCGACAGATGACGCCTCGGCAGCGACCGAGGCGCTCAGCGCCGCCAGCGCCAGAGTCCCGGCGGCGATGCGGAAGGAAGCGGTTGTCTCGGCCCCTAGTGGCAGTAGTTGACTGCGCCGGCTATGTGCGCGCCCCAGGGCTCTTCGCCCACGCCCTCGATCGTCGCGGTGACGGCCTTCGCCTTCACGTCGATCACGGCGACCGTGTCGGCATCGCTCAGCGCGACGTAGAGCTTGGTGCCGTCCGGCGTCACCACGCCGGTCTCGGGCGTGCCCGGCAGCGCGATCTCGCCGGCCGACTGCATGGTCTCCAGGTCGATCACCAGCGCCTTGTCGTCGCCCCGGCTGATCACGTAGGCGAGGCTATCGAACCAGCCGGTGTTGACGCCGGTCATGTCGGCCGCGCCGGGGAGCCGCGCGACCTCTTCGAGCGTTTCGGTCGAGACCACCGAGACCGTCTCGTCGCCGTTGTTGGGGACGATCATGTAGCGGCCGTCGCTGGTGGTGAACGCGCGCCAGGGCGTGTCGCCCAGCGCCAGGTCCTTGAGCGTCCGGCCCGATTCCAGCTCGATCACAGCCATGCGGTCGCCCTCTCCATAGGCCGCGAAGCCGAGGCGGCCGTCGGGCGTGGCGGTGACGTTGATGATGCCCTGATAGGCGGTGTCGTCGTCCTCGTGGTGCGCCAGCGCGCGGTCCGGCCCGATCACGATCTCGCCCGCGACCGTGGCCTGCGGCACGTCGATCACGCTGACGAAGCTCGCCCCCAGGTTGCCGACGTAGAGGCGCTCGCCCGAGGGGTCGAAGGTCATGTTGTGGGGCTCGTGCAACCCGTCCACGCGCGCGACCTCGTGCTCGGACCCGAGCGAGACCAGCGAGACCGTGCCGTCGCCGATATTGCCGATGGCGGCCACCGCGCCGGAGGGGTCGAGCTCGATGTGCTCGGGCTCATGGCCGAGCTGGATGGTGGCCGACGTCCTGAGCGTCGCGAGATCGATCACCGTGACGGTGTCGTCAGCGGTGTTGCTCACGACCATCTTGCCCAGGCTCTGGGAGACCGCGACCTGGTGCGGCACCTCGCCCACCGGGACATGCGCCACCACCGCGTCGGTGCGCGTGTCGATCACCGCCACGTCCGCCGAGGCACGGTTGGGCACGAACACGTAGTTCGAGAGGTCGTCCAGCGCGTGCACGCTCGGCGCCGTCACGGCCAGCGCGGCGAGTGCACCGAGGCCCGCTGTCAACAGCTTGTTCATTCCTTCCCCTCCTTGGGTTCGCGCGGGCGGTCGCCCGCCCCGCCACCGGCGGCATGGACAGGCCGCCACAATAGAAATCGCCGCAGGCAGGGGTCAAGCGCGCGTGCTGGTTCACTCTAAGATTCTCGCCAGGGTCGTGCTCCGCGCGGTCTCGCGCGCGCTCCGTGGGACGGGAAACTTAAATTTCATGCGGGGCGCGCCGGGATTATGCGGGATAAGTGCGATGTCGCGCACGCGCGTCCCGCGAGCCAGAGTCGCGCAAGCCCGCAGGTTCTTGCGCGCAGCAATTGGGGTCTCGCGCGCGAAAGAAGAGGTCCGCGCGGCATCGAAGCCCGCTCGTTCAAGTGCCCCGACTGTCGCGACCTGCTTGCTTTCGCACGTCATGACACAACGATGGCCCGCCCGCCTCGCCCTGTGCACCGCACCATCGTCCGGTGCGCTACTCCGCAGGGCGCACGCGGGCGATCCTGAGCGCGTTGGTGGTGCCGGGGGTGCCGAAGGGCACGCCGGCGGTGATGACGATGCGCTCGCCGGGCGCCGCGTGGCCGGCGGCAAGCGCCTGGGCACACGCCTTCTCCACCATGTCGGTGAAGCCCGTGGCGTCGTCGGTGTGGACGCAGTGGACGCCCCAGAGGAGCGCGAGGCGGCGCGCGGTGCCGCGATCCGGCGTCAGCACGAGAATCGGCACCGGCGGGCGCTCGCGCGCGGCCCGGAGCGCGGTCGAGCCCGAGGTGGTATAGGTCGCGATGGCGACGGCATCGAGGGTCTCCGCCACCTGGCGCGCCGCCGCCGTGATCGCATCGGCCGTGGTCGCCTCCGGATCCTGCCGCTGCCAGTGGACGTGGCGCCGGTAGGACGGATCGCTTTCCACGCGCTCGACGATGCGGTTCATCATCGCCACGGCCTCGATCGGATAGCGCCCGGCGGCGGACTCGCCGGAGAGCATGAGCGCATCGGCCCCGTCGTAGACCGCCGTCGCCACGTCCGAGGCTTCGGCGCGGGTCGGCGACGGCGCGTTCATCATGGAATCCAGCATCTGGGTCGCGATCACCACCGGCTTGCCCGCCTCCCGGGCCGCACGAACGATGCGCTTCTGCGCGGCCGGCACCTCCTCTGGCGCGAGCTCCACGCCGAGGTCGCCGCGTGCCACCATGATCGCGTCGGAGAGCGCGACAACCTCCTCCAGGCAGTCGAGCGCTGCGGGCTTCTCCAGCTTGGCGACGATGGAGACACGATCCGGCACCAGGCGGCGGGCGGTCCTGACGTCCTCCGGCCCCTGGACGAAGGAGAGCGCCACCCAGTCGACCCCGAGCTCGAGGGCGAAGGCGAGGTCCTCGCGATCCTTGGGCGTGACCGCGTCGACGGGGAGCGTCACGCCCGGCAGGTTGAGGCCCTTGCGGTCGGAGAGGATGCCCGGCGTCACCACCACCGTCTCGGCATGGTCCGGCCCGCAGGCGGCGACGCGGAGCCGCACCCTGCCGTCGTCGAGCAGGACCTCCGCGCCGGGCGCGAGCGCCGCAAAGATCTCCGGGTGCGGCACGGGCGCGCGGGTCTCGTCCCCCGGCTCTTGGCCGAGGGTGAGGGTGAAGCGCTGGCCCTGCACGAGCGCAGCCTCGCCGTCCCTGAACGTACCGATCCTGAGCTTCGGCCCCTGTAGGTCCGCCAGGATACCGACGGGCCGGCCGACCGCATCCTCGACCGCACGGACCAGGGCGTGGCGGGCGCGGTGCTCGGCGTGGCTGGCGTGGCTGAAGTTCAGGCGGAACACGTCCACGCCGGTCTCGAACAGCGCGCGGACGGTCGCCTCATCGGCGCTCGATGGCCCGAGGGTCGCGACGATCTTGGCGCTGCGGTGGCGTCGCACGACTCGTGCCCCTGCGGTCTGCCCGCCACCTATATCGGCATGGCACCGCTGCCGGTCAACGGAGAACCAGGATGGCGCGAAAGTCGTTCACGTTGGTGAGCGTCGGCCCGGTCATCACCAGGTCGCCGATCCCGGCGAAGAAGCCGTAGGCATCGTTGGCGGCGAGCCGCGCGGCGGCGTCCTCTCCTGCGGCGCGGGCGCGGGCGAGCGTGTCGGGCGTGACCAGGGCGCCGGCGTTGTCCTCGGTGCCGTCGATCCCGTCGGTATCGCAGGCGATGGCGAAGATGCCGGGTGCACCGTCGAGGGCCGATGCCAGCGCCAGCGCGTACTCGGCATTGGGGCCGCCGCGGCCCGCGCCGGTCACGGTCACCGTGGCCTCGCCGCCGGAGAGCAGCACCGTGCCGGGCGCAGTATCTCGGGCAAGCCGGGCGTGCTCGCGGGCAAGAGCGCGTGCCTCGCCCTCCAGCGCATCGCCCAGGATCACGGGCTCGTAGCCCGCCTCGCGCGCCGCCTGGGCGGCGGCGGCAAGCGCCATCGCCGGCGTCGCCACGATCCGGGTCTCGGCGCGTGCGAGCCGGGGGTCGCCTTGCTTCGGCGTCTCCTCCGCCCCGCGTTCGAGATGCCGAATGAGGGCGGCGGGCTCGTCGATCCCGTACTTCTGCAGCACGGCGAGCGCGTCGGCGAAAGTGGTGGGATCGGGCACGGTCGGGCCCGAGCCGATCACGGCGGGATCGTCGCCCGGCACGTCGGAGATCAGGAGGCTCACGACCCGCGCCGGATGGCAGGCCGCGCCCAGGCGCCCGCCCTTGATGGCGGAGAGGTGCTTGCGCACGCAGTTGATCTCGTCGATGGCGGCGCCCGAGCGCAGCAGCGCGCCGGTCATCGCCTGCTTGTCGGCGAGCGCGACCCCCGGCGCCGGCAGGGTGAGCAGCGCCGAGCCGCCGCCGGAGATCAGGCAGAGAGCGAGATCGTCCGCACCCAGGCCCTCCGCCAGGGCGAGGGTGCGGGCCGCGGCCTCGCGCCCGCCGGCATCCGGCACCGGGTGCGCCGCCTCGACCACCTCGATCTTTGCCGTCGGCACCCGATGGCCGTAGCGGGTCACGACGAGGCCCTCCAGGGGGCCATCCCAATGGTCTTCCACCGCCCGCGCCATGGCCGCCGCCGCCTTGCCGGCGCCGACGACCACGGTGCGGCCCGCAGGCGGCCCAGGCAGGTGCGGGCCCAGGCACTGGGCCGGCTGGGCGCTGGCGAGCGCCGCATCCAGCAGGCGGCGCAGGAGAATTCTGGGATCGTCGCTCATGCCTCACCATGCCAGAGCCGCCGGCAGGCGTCATCCGCTGGCCAGAGTACGGCAGCCGTGCTGCAAGCGCGGCCAAGCCTGACGCGCTACGATGCCGGCGCACGTCGCCCGGCAACGGCATGGTTCGGGTGATACGGGAGCCCGCCCATGACCCCTGCCCGCCGCGGCCTGCTCCTCGGCGCTGTCCTCGCGACCATCTCCGGCCTCTGCTTCAGCAGCGGCGGATTCTTCGTCCGCTCGGTGTCGGTGGACCCGTGGGAGATCATCTCGGTCCGCTGCTTCTTCGCCGGGCTCGGCGTGCTCCTGATCCTCTTCGTGACCGAGCGGGGCCGGGTGTGGCCGGTGCTGCGCGCCTCGGGCTGGCCGGTGGTCGCGGTGGGCGTCGCCACCGCCTGGGGCATCATCGCCTACGTGCTCTCGATGCAGTACACGCTCGTCGCCAACGTGATCGCGATCATGACGACGTCCACGGTCATGGTCGCCCTGCTGGCGAAGCCGGTCCTGGGCGAGCCGGTCGCGCTCAGGACCTGGCTCGCGCTGCTGGGCAGCCTCTGCGGCGTCGGCGTCATGTTCTGGAGCGACGTGGGCAGCGGCGGCATCATCGGCAACCTGCTCGCGCTCTCCATCGCCGCCGCCATCGCGCTCCAGACCCTGATTGCGCGGCGCTTCCGCACCGGGCGAATGGAGCCGGCGGTGCTGATGGCGGCGGTGATCGCGGGCCTCGCCTCGCTGCCGCTGGCGCTGCCGTTCGACGCCACGGCGCGGGAAGTGGGGTTCATGGCCGCGCTCGGCCTGGTGCAGCTCGCCTCGGCGCTCACCCTCTACTTCTACGCCGCGCGCTACCTGCCCGCGCCGATCCTCATCTTCGTCGTGCTGATCGACGCGGTCTTCGCGCCGATCTGGGTCTGGCTCGGCTTCGGCGAGGTGCCCGGCACGCTGGTCTTCATCGGCGCGGTGGTGATCTTGGCCTCGGTAGCCGGCAATGCGCTCTTCGGGGTGTTCGCCGCACGCCGGGACCCGCCGGCCGAAACCTAACCCGCTCGGCGCCCGTGGGTGATGGTGCCGAAGGTCACGCCCCTGAGCAGCTGGTTCTGCAGCACGAACGTCACGACCACCACCGGGATCAGGAACAGCGTCTCGATCGCGGCCAGCCGGCCCCAGTCCACGCCGATGCCGCTGCCGAGGCTCCCCCCTATGCCGACCGGCACGGTCCGCGTCTCCGGTCCGGTCAGAAGCAGCGCCATCAGGAACTCGTTCCAGGTGAGGATCAGGCCGAGGGTCGCGGTCGCCGCGATGCCGGCCTTTACCTGCGGCAGGCAGACGCGGAAGAAGACCCGCCACTCCGAGCTGCCTTCGGTCCGCGCGGCGTCTTCCACCGCGCGCGGCAGGTCGTCGAAGAAGCTCTTCATCATCCAGATGGCGAACGGCAGGTTGAACGCGGTGTAGAGCAGGATGATGCCGAGGTAGCTGCCGGCCAGCCCGGTCATGCGGAAGATCACGAAGAGCGGGATGATGAGCACGATGGGCGGCAGCATCCGTGTGGTCAGGATGACGAGCAGATAGGTGTCGTTGCCCTTGAGCGGCCAGCGCGAGAATCCGTAGGCCGCGCCGGTGCCGAGGATCAGCGCAAGCCCCACGCTCGCGCCCGAGATCACGATGCTGTTGACGAAGTAGAGCTCGAACCCGGTCTCGACCAGCGCGCCGCCCTCGTAGTGCACGCGCGCGAAGATGTTGGCGAAGTTGTCGAGGGTCGGCGTGAAGGCCAGCGTCGAGGTGAGGATATCGCGCGGGCTCTTGAACGCCGTCAGCACGATCCAGAGCACCGGCAGGAAGTAGACGAAACCGACGACGGTGCAGAGCGCGGTGCGCCCCCAGCCGGCCCTATCGATCGTGCGCCGCCTCATCCTCTTGCCGCCCCGCGTGCTCCGCGCGTGGCGTCCGCCACTCTGCGCCAGAACGTCTCGTCCCACCAAGGCCGCGCGGCGCCCGAGGTGGACGGCAGCACGTGGATTGCGGTCTCGCCGATGCGCCGCGCATGCTCGCCATAGTCGAGGGTCTCGGCATCGAGAAAGACGCGTGCCGCCCGCTTGCCGTTGAAGGCCAGGATGGCGGGCCGGTGTTGTGTGATCTTGGCGGCGAGTGCGGCGGCATCGTCGGCCTGCCGGGGGAGATCGGCGTCAGCACCGGATTCCGTCTTGCAGAGGTCGGTCAAGCCAATGCCGTAGCGCAGCACGGTGCGGAAGTCGGCGGGCGCCAGCAGTTGCGGCGTCAGCCCCACGCGGTGGAGCGTTGGCCAGAAGCGGTTGCCGGGGCCGGCATAGTAGGCGCCGACGCGGGCCGAGACCGCACCCGCCGCCGAGCCGCAGAAGACGACGCGCAGCCCGAGACCCAACACGTCGGGCAGAACATCCGGCGGGGTCAGGGCAGCCATGGGCCTGGCCATACCTCCTCTTGCGCTCGCCAGCGCCCTCTATCATAGACAGCTTGCGTTAGACGACAGCGACGGAGCGGTACGGTGCGGAACTTCAAGGTGGATGGCGATCGCCTGTGGGCGAGCCTCATGGAGATGGCGAAGATCGGCGCGACGGAGAAGGGCGGCGTCTGCCGGCTCGCGCTCACCGATGTGGACAAGGCGGCGCGCGATCTCTTCGTCCAATGGTGCGAGGAAGCCGGCTGCACCGTCAGCGTCGACAAGATGGGCAACATCTTCGCCCGCCGGGCGGGCAAGGACGACACGCTCCCGCCAGTGATGACCGGCAGCCATATCGACAGCCAGCCGACGGGAGGCAAGTTCGACGGCATCTACGGCGTGCTGGCAGGGCTGGAAGTGATCCGCACCCTCAACGACCTCGGCTACGAGACCGACGCACCCATCGAGGTTTCGGCCTGGACCAACGAGGAAGGCTCGCGCTTTGCGCCCGCGATGGTCGCCTCCGGTGTCTTCGGCGGCGTCTTTACGCTGGAAGAAGGGCTGGCCTGCGCGGACGTCGACGGCAAGACCATCGGCGAGGAGCTGGAGCGCATCGGCTATGCAGGGGAGATGGAGTGCGGCGGGCGCGAGGTCGGCGCCTTCTTCGAAGCCCACATCGAGCAGGGGCCAATCCTCGAAGCCGAGGAGAAGACAATCGGCATCGTGCAGGGGGTGCAGGGCATCAGCTGGTTCGACGTGACAGTGACCGGCATGGAATCCCACGCCGGCACCACGCCGATGGAGCGCCGCAAGGACGCGATGGTGGGCGCCGCAATTCTTGTCGCGGCGATCGACCGGCTCGCGTTGGACAACGCACCGGACGCCCGCTCAACCATCGGCGTCATGCGGGTGAGCCCCAATTCCCGCAACGTCATCCCCGGCTCGGTCTACTTCTCGGTCGACCTGCGCCACCCGGACTCCGACACGCTGGCGGCCATGACCGCAGAGGCGCAGCGCCAGGCAGCGGCGCTTGCCGCCGAGCGCGGTCTGGAGATCACCTTCGAGGAGATCTGGCACTCGCCGCCCATCAAGTTCGCCGCCGATTGCGTCGGCGCCGTGCAGAACGCGGCGGAAGCCCTCGGCTACGCCAGCCAGCCGATCACCTCGGGCGCCGGCCACGACGCGGTCTATGTCTCGCGCGTGGCCCCGACCGGCATGATCTTCATCCCCTGCGAGGACGGCATCAGCCACAACGAGATCGAGGCGGCGACCCAGTCCGACATCGCTGCTGGCTGCGACGTGCTGCTCAATGCGATGGTCGCGCTCGCCACCCGCGACGAGGGCGAGGCGCGCGAGGGCGGCTAACCCGCGACTTCGCGGCGGACGATGGCGGCGCCCTCCACCATCGCCCTGAGCTTGCCGAACGCGGTGTCGCGCGTGAGGTACTTCATGCCGCAGTCGGGCGCGGCGACGAGGCGATCCGCCGGCACCACCGCGAGCGCCTCGCGCAGCCGGGCCGCCACGGTCTCCGGCCGCTCGATGGCGGGATCGTTCATGTCGATCACGCCGTAGAGGATCTCCTTGGACGGCAGGTGAGTGAGGATCGCCGGATCGAGGCCCGGTTGGGCCGCCTCTATCGAAATCTGATCGACCTCTGCCGCCTCCAGCTCCGGCAGGAAGGAATAGCCAGAGGGCTTCTCCGTCTTGATCACGGCCGCGTAGCCGAAGCAGAGGTGCAGCGCGGTCTTGCCGTCCACGCCTTCCAGCGCCCGGTTGATCGCCTTCACCGCGTAGCCGCGCGCGGCCTCAGGCCGGGCCTGCACGTAGGGCTCGTCGAGCTGCACGATGTCGGCGCCGGCGGCGAAGAGATCCCTGATCTCCTCGTTCACCGCGTCGGCGTAGTCCATGGCGAGGCTTTCGTCGTCGGGGTAGTAGGCGTTCTCCGCCTGCTGGGTCATGGTGAAGGGGCCGGGCAGCGTGATCTTGATCGCGCGCTCTGTGTTGGCGCGCAGGAACTTGACGTCCTCCACTTCGATCGGCCGCTCGCGCCGTATCGGTCCTGAGACAAGAGGCACGGGCGCGGGATTGCCCGTGCGGTCCATGTGCGTGCCGCTCCGCTCCCTGTCGATACCGCCGAGCGCGGTGGCGACCCGGTTGGAATAACTCTCGCGCCTGATCTCGCCGTCGCTGATGACGTCAACGCCCGCGCGCTCCTGGTCCCGGATCGCGGCCAGCGTCGCCGCCTCTTGCGCCTCTTCAAGATGCTCGGGCGGGATGCGCCAGATCTCGTGCGCGCGCACCCTGGGTGGCAGCCGGTTCACCAGATTGTCGCGGTCGATGAGCCACTCCGGCTGCGGATAGCTGCCGACAACGGCGGTGGTCAGCACGGTCTCGCTCATGGCATCCGTCCCGGTCGTTGCTCAAGCTGAGGCCGCCCCGGCGGCCTCAGCCACCACAGCCTACCGCTTGGGCACAGTATTGCCACATTGATCCTCTACCCCGAGGCTTGGGAATCCCGTTAGTCTGGGGTGGCGCCTGCGCGCGGCACAGCACGGAGTGAGGGGCGATGAAACTCTGCCTGATCCAGATGAACAGCACGCCGGACCACGGCGAAAACGTGGCCCGCGCGGCCGGCTACATCGACCGGGCGGTCGCGGCCCAAAAACCCGATCTCGTGGTCGTGCCCGAGTTCTTCAACCACCCCTACGTCTTCCAGTACCGAGACTACGCGCACATCGACGAGGCGGAGGGCGAGGACGGCATCGCCATCTCGACCATGCGTGAGAAGGCTCGCGAGCACGGCATCCACGTCATCGCCACCATCTTCGAGTCCGTGTCCGCCGGCGTCTGCTACGACAGCGCCATCGTGATCGATCCGACAGGCGACATTCTCGGGCGTTACCGCAAGGCGCATCCGGCGGCGGTGCGCAGCCTGGAGAAGATTTACTTCCGCTACGGCTCGCACTTCCCCGTATTCCGCATCGGCGAATGGCGTGTCGGCATAAACATTTGCTACGACACGTTCTTTCCCGAATCCGCGCGCTGCGCTGCGGTCAACGGAGCGGAGCTGATCGTGGTTCCCTTTGCCGCGCCTGCGGTCGCCTGCTGGCGCGAGACCATGCAGACCCGCGCCTTCGAGAACGGCGTCTACTTCGCGCCCTGCAACAAGGTGGGGCTTGAGGGGGAGTGGACCTTCGGCGGGCGCAGCATGATCGTCGCCCCGGATTCCGAGGTGCTGGCGGAGGCGGGCGACGAGGGGGACGAGACCATCACGGCCGAACTCGACCGCGCCCGCGTCTTCGACGCCCGCCGCGCCTGGCCCATGTTCCGGGACCGCCGTCCCGATCTCTACACCTCGATCACGACACCGACGGAAGATATTCCGCGTATCGACTGATCGTCCTGGCCTTGAGAATGAGAACCGGCAAGCGAATTCTGGCGAGTGCCGTCCTCGCGTGTGTTCTAGTCCTTGCCGGCGCGGTGCAGCCGGTCGCTGCCTCCCTCGACCCGGTGGAGGATGGCGCACCCGCGCCCGCCGCGCGCGCCATCCCCGTCGCGCCGGTCGATCCCGGCAGCACCGCCGGGCGCATCGTCCTCGGCGTCGCCGACTGGCTGGAGCAACGTTTCGGTTCCGGGTCCCAGACGGTACGGCTCGTGCTCGACGCCCCGATATGGGCAGAGGAGTGGGGCGACGCCGTCACCCTCCACCTCCCCGGCGCACGTCTCGTGGAGCCCTCCGTGCCCCTGGCGCAGTGGGAACTCGGCGACCTCGCTATCGCGGTGATGCCGCAGGGTGAGACCGCCTACGACTTCGAGACCGCCTTGCCGCCTGCGATCGACAAGGGTCCGGACCGGCTCGCCATCGGCCAAGGCACGGTCTCCGGCACCTGGCGATCGGACCTGGAGATCACGACGAGGCTGGATGCCAATGCCGCCGACATCCGATTCCTGGAAGGCAAGGGCTCTCAAGCGGTGGAGACGGTGTCGCTCGGAGCGCTTTCCGTCGCGGACGAGCTGGTCGAGGGCGATGACGGGCTGTGGGACGGCCGCTCCACCCTCACTCTTTCTGAGCTCGAGGTCGAGGGGTTCAGCCTGGGCCGGCTCGACGTCGCCGGCAGCTTCGAGGATTTCGACAGCGATCTGATCCTGCAGATGCGCGGAGACTTCGGCGCGTTCGCAGGCGGCGCGAGCAGCCCGACGGCGCTCGGCGACCTTCTGATGCCTCTCGTGGAGGGCCGCTGGGGGAAATCGGAGATGACCATCACCCTGCACGACTTGACGGCGACCGGCGACGACGCGGACCTGGGCGGCGGCGAACTCTCGCTCAGGCGGCTGGAATGGCGCGTCGGAGCCGACGGTCGAGGGGACTTCGCGGACCTCTCCACGCGGATTTCGGCCACCGACGTGGTGCTCGGCGGGGCCACCGCCTCCGAGATCCCGCCTGCGCTCTTGCCCCACGCCGCGACCGTCGATGTCGTCCTTAGCCGACTGCCATTACGGAGAATTGCCGACTCCCTCTCCGGTCTCGCGAAACGGGGAGAGATGGGCGGTCCCGGCGAAGAGTCGATGATGGAGGTCATTCTGGACCACCTGGATGCGGCGGATTCGTCGTTGGAGATTCGGGAGATCCATGTCGTCACGCCCTCGTGCGAGCTCCGCGCCGAGGGCCGGCTCCAGGTTGAGCCGGCCAGCGTCTTCGGCATCATCGGGCGCATGGATGCCCGCGTTCGGGGCCTGAATGCCCTGATGGCGCTGGCTGCGGAAGAGGGGGACGAAGAGGCGGTGGCCATGCTGATCGTGCTCCAGGGTCTCGGCAGGCCGGTCTTCGACGAGGGCGCCGATGAGCCCTTCTACGCCTACGAGATTGACCTGCGCCGCGACGGGGCCGTCACCGTCAACGGCATTCCCTTCGACATGCTCCTCGGCGACCTTCCGCTCCAATGAACGGCCGCCCGGCTCAAGTCAACCGGCAAGGATGATGGAACGCGGGGCACGGCGCCCGCTGACGCTGAGCCGCGAGGCGCTCGTCTCGGGCGCGATCCGACGCTTCGTCGAGGCGCATTCGCACATCGAGACACGCAGCCCGGCGGAGCTCGCGGCCTCCCTTCGTTCGGCGCTCGCCGGCCGTGATCTCTCCGGCGGCGTCTGGCTCTTCGCCTACGGCTCGCTGATCTGGAACCCGCTCATCGAAGTCGCCGAGAGGCGACTCGGCACGGCCTACGGCTATCACCGGCGCTTCTGCATCTGGTCGGAGCTCGGCCGTGGCAGCCCGGAACGGCCCGGCCTGGTGCTCGCCCTCGACCACGGCGGCGCTTGCCGTGGCGTGCTGTTACGTGTCGCGCCGGAGCGGGTCGAAAGCGAACTGGACGTAATCTGGCAGCGGGAGATGCTCACCTCGGTCTATCGCGCGCGCTGGCTTCGGGTGCGGAGCGCAGCGGGCCCCGTCGAGGCGCTCGCCTTCACCGTCAACCGCGCCCATTCGCGCTATGCGGGGCGACTCCCGGACGAGCGTATTCTGGACGCGATCGCCGCCGCCGAAGGGCCGATCGGGCGCTGCGCCGATTACCTTATCGAGACCGTTGCCTCCCTGCGCGCCCTTGGCATCTGCGAGGCGGGCCTGGCGGCGCTCAACGATCGGCTGGCAGCGCGCGGGGGCGCATAGCCGCCGGAAGCAGTCCACGCCGCCCCTTGCCAGGGTGCGACGGGAGCGGGATAGTCTTGCGGAAAAGGCCGGAGGCAACGGCATGAGTGAAGAGTTCGACTGGGAGATACCTCTCTCGGCGCAGCCGAAACCGGAGCAGGTGTCCTTCGACCTTGACCGCGCGCTTGGCGCCGTCGTGGGCTTGCGCGCAACCATTCCGGAAGACGCGTTCACGGCCGGGATCCTGGGAACCGAGAGAACCGGCAACGGGGTCCTGATCGGCGCAAGCGGCCTCGTGCTCACCATCGGCTACCTGGTCGCCGAGGCGGAATCGGTCTGGCTGACGGCGAGCGACGGCAGCGTGCTGGCGGGTCACGCGCTGGGCTACGACTTCGAATCGGGGTTCGGTCTGGTGCAGGCGCTCGGCCGCTTCAACGTGCCGGCGCTCGATGTCGGCTCCTCCGCAGCCCTCGAGGTCGGTGATTTCGTCATCGTGGCCGGCGAAGGCGGCAGGCGGCGCTCGCTGAACGCCCGCGTCACCGCCAAGCGCGAGTTCGCGGGCTACTGGGAATACGTGCTGGACGAGGCCGTCTTCACCGCGCCGCCGCATCCCAACTGGGGCGGGTGCGGCCTGATCGACCGTCACGGCCAGCTCGTCGGTATCGGCTCGCTGCTGGTGCGCCAGGCCGGCGCCGGCGGGGACGATACGCTCGACGGCAACATGATCGTCCCGATCGACCTGCTGAAGCCGATTCTTGACGACATGCAGACGCTGGGCCGCACCCAGCGCCCGCCCAGGCCCTGGCTCGGCGCCTACGTCACCGAGGTCGACGAGGCGCTCGTCGTCGCAGGGCTTGCGCCGGAGGGGCCGGCCGAGCAGGCGGAACTGCAGGTCGGCGATCAGGTGCTCGCGGTCAACCGACAGCCGGTCGGCAGTCTCGTCGAGCTCTTCCGCAGCGTCTGGGCGGTGGGCGAGGCGGGCGTCGCCGTGCCGCTCACCGTGATGCGAAACGGCGAACCCCACGAAGTCCGGGTGCTGAGCGCCACCCGCGACGAGTTCATGAAGGCCCCGCAACTGCACTGACGATGCTTGGCGTGAGCCAGGCCGCGCCGCGCAGGCCGCTCTCCGGCCCGTAGCGTGCACGAACCAGCCGGGTGGCGGGCTGGGCCACGTTCGCGTGAGCGCCCCAGGCGGCGGGCACCAGGCGGTAAAGCGCGTCGATCTCCGAGAGGCCGCCGCCCAGCACGATCACGTCGGGGTCGAGCAGGTTGATGACGCTGGCGAGCGCCTGGGCCAGACGCTCGGCATAGCGGGCCACAGTATCCGCCGCGAGCGCCTCCCCCGCCGCCGCCCGCGCGCCGATCTCTGCGGCCGTGGCCTGGGCGCCCCCGAGTGCGGCGTAGTCGCGGGTGAGCGCCGCCCCGTTGAGCCAAGTCTCGACGCAGCCCTGGGCGAAGCGCCCGCAGGCGCAGGGCACGCCGGCGCCCCCCGGCGTGGGCCAGGGGTTGTGGCCCCACTCGCCGGCGCTGGCGTTGGCGCCCACCAGGGGCTCGCCCCGCACCACCAGCCCGCCGCCCACGCCGGTGCCGAGGATGACTCCGAACACCACCTCGGCCCCCGCACCGGCGCCGTCGGTGGCTTCGGAGAGGGCGAAGCAGTTGGCGTCGTTGGCGAGCGCCACCGGGCAGCCGAGCCGCGCCTCCAGAGCCTGGCGCAAGGGCCGCCCTTCGAGCCAGGGCAGGTTGACGATCATGCTGATCTCGCCGTCCCGCGTGATCACGCCGGGGAGGCTCACGCCCACGCCGGGTGCGTGCACGCCCGCGCTCGCGAGTTCCGCCACCATTTCGACCACCGCATCGACCACGCCGTCGAAGCTCTCCGGCACCGGCCGGCGCAGGCGCGCGCGCTCCACTCCGTCTTCGTCGAGCCCGATGGCGGCGAGCTTGGTGCCGCCGATGTCGAAGCCGATGCGCATCGCGCCCTACTGCACCTCCGAAGCGTCGCTGCGCTCCCCCTCGATCCAGGTGGCGCGGACGCCCAGCTCGTCGTCGAGCCAGACCAGATCGGCGCGGAGCCCCGGTGCGAGCCGCCCCCGGCTCTCTGCGAGCCCGAGGAAATCCGCAGGATAGGCGGCAGCCATGGCGAGCACCTCCTCGAGCGGAATTCCGGCGTGGGCGACGCAGTTCCTCACTGCCTGCCCCATGTCGAGCAGCGAGCCAGCGAGCCTGCCGTCGGCCGTGCGCAGGCAGCTGTCCACCACGCGCACGCGCTCGTCGCCCAGGCTGAACTCATCGAGGGCGGGCGCGCCCACCGGGGCCATCGCATCGGTGACCAGAAACAGCTTGCCGCGGGGTTTGGCGCGCCAGGCGAGGCGAACCACGTCCCAGTGCACGTGGATACCGTCGGCGATGATGCTGCAGGCGAGGCTGTCGCGGGTCAGCGCCGCACCGGCGGCGCCCAACTCCCGATGGCCGAGCGGGCCCATGGCGTTGAACAGGTGGGTCACGCCGGTCAGTTCCGACGCCGCCATATCGAAGGTACCAGCGTCGGCCTCGGTGTGGCCGGCGGCGACGATGACCCCGCGCCCCGCGAGCGCGCCGATGTGGGCGGGTTCCACACTCTCCGGCGCCAGCGTCACGAGGGTGCGGCCAGTGCCCAGCGAGGCGAGCAGGTCGATGTCATCGTCGCCCAACGGCCCGATGTCGCGCGCATCATGGGCCCCGCGCCGCGCCAGATTGATGTGGGGACCTTCGAAGTGGATGCCGAGGACCCCCGGCATCCCCTGATCGAGCGCCTCCCGCACCGCCTCGATCGCCCGCCCCATGTCGGCGCGCGGGCCGGAGATGAAGGTCGGCAGAAAACCCGTGGTGCCGAAGGCGCGGTGGGCATGGCCGATCGCCGCGATGGTCGCCGACGTCGGCGCGTCGTTGAACATCACGCCGCCGCCGCCGTTGACCTGGACGTCGATGAAGCCGGCAGCGAGCGTGCCTCCCGCGAGCCGCGTGACTTGCGCTCTGGCGGGTATCGCGTCCTCCGCCACGATGTCGCGGATAACGCCTCCTGCGAACAGCAGGGCGCGGCCGGAGAGAATCCCCTCCGGCGTGTGCAGCCGGGCGCCGGCCAGGACTTCCATCGTCGCCCTAGCGGCCCGCGCCGGGAAACGGGTTCGCCGGCGCGAGGCGGAATGTTAGTGTCGGTGCAAAGGTCACGAAACCGGGTGTAAGCCATGCTGCGCGCTGCCTCAATCGGGATGGGCTGGTGGTCCGACGAGCTAGCGGACGCCGCACAGGGTAAGTCGGACGTGATCCGCATCGTGACCTGCTTCACCCGGTCAAAAGAAAAGCGCGCGGCCTTCGCCGAAAAATACGGCACGGCACAGCACGACTCCTACGAAGCGGTGCTTGCCGACGACGGCGTCGACGCGGTCATCCTGACCACGCCGCACTCAACCCACGCCGAGCAGGTGATCGCGGCGGCGGCGGCCGGCAAGCATGTCTTCTGCGAGAAGCCCTTCACGCTGGCCCGTGCGAGCGCGCAGGCCGCGGTGGATGCGTGTGCCGAGGCAGGCGTGGTGCTCGCGATCGGGCAGAACCGGCGCTGGCACAGCGCGACCCGCGCGCTCAAACGCATGGTGGAGGGCGGTGGCTTCGGCACGATCCTCCACGCGGAGGCGAATTTCTCTGTGCCGAGCGCCCTCAGCTACCCGCCCGAGCTCTGGCGCTCCAACCGTGTCGAAAGCCCGGCCGGTTCGATCACGGGGCTCGGCATCCACATGATCGATGCACTCGTCTATCTGCTGGGGCCCATCACGCGGGTGGCGGCGCAGGCCCATCGGCGCGCGGTGCCGGTCGATATCGACGACACGACCTCGGTGCTGTTCCTGTTCGAGTCGGGGGCCTCGGGCTACCTCGGCACGATGTTCGCCTGCCCCCACACCTCTTACATCAACGTCTACGGCACCGGTGGCAACGCCTTCGCCCAGATCGACAACAGCCAGCTCATCCTCCAGTCGGCGGACGGGGTCAGGCGGGAGGAGCCCATCCAGCCGAACGACACGCTCAGGCTGGAGCTCGACGAGTTCGCCGCGACGTGCGCCGGCGAGGCGCAGTACACGGTGACGACCGAAGAAGCCGTGCACGGCATCGCCGTGATGGAGGCGCTGGTCGAGGCCACGGCCACCGGCCAGTGGGTGGAGGTCGCCGGCGGGGGCGGGGCATGAGCGCGCGCCACACCTTCTTCTGCATCGACGGCCACACCTGCGGCAATCCCGTGCGCGTCGTGGCAAGCGGCGGGCCGCAGCTCGCAGGCGCCACCATGAGCGAGCGGCGCCAACACTTCCTCCGCGACTACGACTGGATCCGCCGGGCGCTCATGTTCGAGCCCCGCGGCCACGACCTGATGTCGGGCTCCGTGCTCTACCCGCCGCTCTCGCCAGACGCCGACATTGCGTTGCTCTTCGTCGAGACCAGCGGCTGCCTGCCGATGTGCGGCCACGGCACCATCGGGACTGTGACCATCGCCTTGGAGCACGGCCTCGTTACTCCGCGAAACGAGGGCACGCTGGTGCTGGACACGCCGGCGGGCCGGGTCGAAGCGCGTTATCGGCAGAACGGCACGCGCGTCGAGGCCGTGCGCATCACCAACGTGCCAAGCTTCCTGGCGGAAACGGGCGTCGCGGTGGAGTGCCCCGGTCTCGGTCCGCTCACAGTGGACATCGCCTACGGCGGCAACTTCTACGCGATCGTCGATCCACAGCCGGGCTATGCGGGGATGGAAGAATTCTCGGCAGCCGAGCTACTCGCGATGAGCCCCGGCCTGCGCGAGGCCTGCAACCGGGTGGTTGAATGCGTCCACCCCGATGACTCTTCCATCGCCGGCGTCAGCCACGTGATGTGGACCGGCGCGCCGCAGGACCCCGGCGCTCACGGGCGGAACGCCGTCTTCTACGGCTCCGGCGCGCTTGACCGCTCCCCCTGCGGCACCGGCAGCTCGGCGCGCATGGCGCAGTGGGCGGCCACGGGCAAGCTCGCGGCCGGCGATGAGTTCGTGCACGAGAGCATCATCGGCAGCCTGTTCCGCTGCCGTGTCGAGAGCGCGACGAAGGTGGGCAATCACGACGCGATCGTGCCGAGCATTGAGGGCTGGGCGCGAGTCACCGGGCTCAACACAATTTTCGTCGACGAAGCCGATCCCTTCGCCCACGGTTTCCAGGTGACCTAGACCGGTTCGGCCAAAACATAAGGAAAAATTATATCCAATATAAGCAATCAATATTGGGCGGTATACGCCCAGCCGGGCAGTGTCGGACCGTTTGGCTGGGTGCCGCGATGGAATGCAGCCCGGCCTTGGCAGATGGGGCATGTCAGTAGAGCGTGGACGACGCGCGTTCAGGGAGGTTAGAGAACATGACAAGTTCCACCATTCACAAGCCTGATCGCGTTCTTCGCGCGCTCGTTCGTTCTCTCGCCCCGGCCTATGCCGTCCTGCTGGTCGCCACGCTCGGCCTGGGCTGCAGCGCGTACGGCGATGCGTCGGACGACGTGTCGCTCAACCCGCAGGCGAGCGATCCCGCCGCCGGCGCCTCGGCGATCTATACCGTCACGTACACGGGCACGTGGACTGCGGCTGCCACGCCCGGGGGCGTTCCTGACGGTGCGCACTTCTCGCCGCTGATCGGCGGCGTTCACAATGCCGCCGTGGCGTTCCTGGAGGCTGGCGGTACGGCCACGGCAGGCATTGAATCCATGGCGGAGCGCGGGCGCACCGCCACCTTGACGAAGGAAATCGAAGCAGCCGGGGCCAATGCGCTCAGCGTGCTGCGCAAGGAGTCAGGCTCCGGCGCGACGGAGTCCTCGACATTCGAGTCCGTCGTGCTCACCGCCGACCATCCCCGCATCACTCTGCTCTCGATGATCGCGCCGAGCCCGGATTGGTTCGTCGGCGTCTTCAGTCTCTCGCTGCTCGATGCCGAGGGCGGTTGGGTCGAGGCGCTGATGGTGGACCTCCACCCCTGGGATGCCGGGACCGAGGAAGGAGAGGAGTTTTCGTTCGACAACGCGGCGACCGTGCCGCAGGGCACCATCACCAGCCTCCAGGGCACAGGCAAGTTCTCGTCGGACGCGCCGATGGCGACGCTGACCTTCACCCTCCAGTCGGCCGAATAGGGTGAGCGGAACCCCCGCAGCGGCAGTCCAGCATAGCGGCGCGACCGCCGCCGAGAATGCGCACAAGCACACCCTAAAGCGCCGCACGCCGCCGCTCGCCGCCCTGTTGTTCGCGATGGTCCTCGTCGCGGCGACGCTCTTGCAGGGTCCGCGCGCGGCTGCGGACGAATACAGCGATGCCATGCTCGAAGCCTTCGCTTCCGCCGCCATCGAGGTCAGCAGAAGGATCGAGGCCTGGCGGCCACTCATCGAAAGCACGGCCGACGAAGACGAGCGCGCAGCCCTGATCGAAGACGCACAGGCGGACCTCGCGCGCGCCATTGAAGAGACGGACGGCATCGACGAGGACGAGTACTACGCCATCTACGAAGCCGCGCGGGAGGACCAGGCGCTGCGCAATCGAATAAACGAGATCTTCTCCGCCCTCCTGCAGCGCCCGCAAGTCCCTCGCGCCGAGTGACCGCCTGTCGAGGAACAGAAGGCCGATGAAGATCAGGAGCATCACGGCACGCTGGGTGCATGTGCCGATTCCCAAGGCGCAGCAGCACAAGAGCGACCTCGGCGTCGCCGATTTCTTCGACGCCACCATCGTGCGGGTCGAGACCGAATGCGGCCTCGTGGGCTGGGGCGAGGCGAAGGCGTCGGTCGGCAGCATGGGCAACAACGCGGCGATGGTTGCGCTCATCAACCGCGACCTGGGCCCGGCCCTGATCGGCGAGGACCCGCGCAACCCGCGTCGGCTGTGGGAGATCGGCTACAACGGCAGCCGCGCCCACTTTGCGCTGACACGCGGCCAGGCCTTCCCTGCGCTGGACCGCCGCGGCAGCCGGATCAGCGCCATCGGCGCCATCGACATGGCCTGCTGGGATATCCTGGGCCGCTCCCTGGATGTGCCGGTTTGGCAGCTGCTCGGCGGCAAGTGCCGCGATGCCATGCCGGCCTACGCCTCCGGTGGCTGGGCGCCCGCCGAGGCCATCGGCGCACAACTGGAAGGCTACATCGCGCGCGGTGGCTTCGGCGCGGTGAAGATGCGGGTCGGCGCGGGCGACGGCGACGTCATCACCTCGGTGCGCCGGGTGCGGGCCGCGCGTGCTCATCTGGGCTGCGATATCCAGATCATGGTGGACTCCCACGGCACGTTTTCGGTCAAGGAGGCGCTTCGCTTCGTGCGGCTCGTCGAGGGCTGCGGCCTCGCCTGGTTCGAGGAGCCGGTGAATGTCGATGACAGAGCCGGCATGGCGACCGTGCGGGCCGCTAGCGACATCCCCATCGCCGCCGGCGAGAGCGAGTTCACCCGCTTCGATTTCCGCGACCTGCTGGAGCATGGCGCCGTGGACTACTTCCAGCCCGATCTCGCCATCGCGGGCGGCATTACCGAGGCCATGCGGATCGCGGCGCTGGCCGAGAGCCACGGCATCAAGCTCGCGCCCCACCTCTGGGGCGGCGCGCTCAACTTCGCCGCCGGGCTCCAGGTGATGGCCGCCTCGCCGGCAGCCGTCATCGCCGAATACTCCCTCGGCGCCAACCCGCTGCTCCACGATCTCGCCGAGGAGAGTTTCGAGGTTGTGGACGGCATGATCGCCATTCCCGACCGCCCCGGCCTCGGCGTCACCATCGACGAAGAGTTTCTCGTCGCCCACACGGTCGATTAACCACTCCATCGCCGTCTTCTGGGAATTGCCGGCCGGGCGGCTATGATGCGCGGCCGGCCGCGCTGGGCGCGGTCCCACCCGTCATTCAGGAGAGACGCCGCCATGCCCAACGAGATGTACGAGAAAGGCCTGCAAATCCGGCGCGAGGTGCTGGGCTCAGAGTACGTGGACCGCGCCATCGGCAGCGCCGACGACTTCAACAAGGAATTCCAGGAGATCCTGACCGAGTACTGCTGGGGCGCGGTGTGGGGCCGGCCGGGGCTGAGCCGCAAGCAGCGCAGCCTCAACAACATCTGCATGCTCTCTGCGCTGGGCCGCAGTCACGAGCTGGAGCTGCATCTTAAGGGCGCGCTCACCAACGGCGTCACCGTCGATGAGATCAAGGAGACGCTGATCCAGGTCGCCGTCTATTGCGGCGCGCCGGCGGCGGTCGAAGGCTTCCGCATCGCGCGCCGCGTCGTCGACGAGCACCGCAAAGCGGAGGCCGACTGATGCCGACCTTGGGTTTCATCGGCCTCGGCAACATGGGCGGCCCCATGGCGCACAATCTCGCCGCTGCCGGCCACGAGGTGGTGTGCTTCGATGCTGCGGGCACGGAAGCGCTGGCGCCACCGGGCGCGCCCACGGCAGGGTCCGCGACGGAGGTAGCGCAGAAGGCCCGCATTGTCTTCCTCTGCCTGCCCGACGGGCCCGTGGTCCTGCAAGTGGTACGCGAGATGGCCGACTGCCCTGACCGTGCGGTCGAGATCGTGGTGGACAGCACCACCGCCGGTATGCCGGACGCCCGGGCGGCCTACGACGTGCTGGCCGAGGCCGGCATCCGCTACGCCGATGCACCGGTGAGCGGCGGCACGAAGGGCTCGAAGGCCGGCACGCTCGCCATGATGGTGGCGGCGCCGGACGATCTCTACGCCGAGATCGAGCCCTACATCCGCCCGATGGCGGCGAACGCCCGCCATGTCGGCACCGAGCCCGGCCAGGGCATGGCGATGAAGCTGCTCAACAACTTCCTGTCGGCGACCGCGATGGCCGCGACCAGCGAGGCGGTGGCCTTCGGCGTCTCCCAGGGCCTCGACATGATGACGATCCTGGAGACGGTCAACGTCTCCACCGGGCGCAACACCGCGACCGAGGACAAGTTCCCTAACCGCATCGCCACGGGCGCGTTCGACGCCGGCTTCGCTACCAAGCTCATGGCCAAGGACCTCCGGCTCTACGAGGCGAGCGTCACGGCCACCGGCTCGCCGCGCCGCCTTGCCGGGCAGCTCCGCGAAATCTGGGACGGTCTGGAGGCCGCCCGCCCGGATTCCGACTTCACCGAGATCTACCAGCACGTGCGGGACGGCCAGTAACGGTACCGGCCGACCAAACAACCCCCACCTCACCCTGACCCTCTCCGCCCCCAGGGGCGGAGAGGGAACGCAGGCGGCGCCGCCTTCTCTCCCTCTCCTCCCCGCCGGGGAGGAGAGGGCTGGGGAGAGGAGGGGGACTGCTTCCGTCCTTCATGTTGGTGGACGGACGACTTGCCGCACTCCGCCGGGGTGATTAGCCTCAAGCCCATGGAAGACGGGGCGCCCACCCATTACGTGGTCGTCGAGGGGCTGGCGGGCGAGGATTCGACCTGGCGCGTCGTCCGGGCCGAGGAGCACGCGCGAGGACGCAGGCTCTATGCCTTCGTCGGCACCTGTCAGACCCGCCGTGCGGCGCTTTCCCTCGCCCGCGCGCTCAACGAGAAGCGCGCCGTCGACGAGGAAACGCTACGGGCCGCGGCCCTGCGAGGGCAGGCCCTTGCCCCAGGCCGCGCCGACATCGCGCCCGCGCCAGACCCCTACCGGCTCAGACCATCCTGTTAAGGCGGGCCGCGTTCAGGCGTTACGCTTCCTGATCTCGTCGAGATAGTCGAGCACCTGCTCGGACGAGACGATGTCGGCGTAGCGGCGGCCGACATCGCGCAGATTGTCCCGGTGCGGCCGCTCGTCAGCATCGCCGACGCAGTCCTCCGGCACCATGGTGCGGTAGCCGTAGGAGAAGGAATCGATCACCGACGCACGGATGCAGCCGCTGGTCATGCAGCCCATGACGATGGTCGTATCCACGCCGTGCTTGGTGAGGAAGGCGGTCACCGGGGTCTGGAAGAAGATCGAGGGGCCGGACTTGCGCAGGATGTAGTCGTAGTCGGGGTCGGAGGTGCGGGGTTCCATCTCGGCGCAGGGGTCGCCCTCGAAGAAGCTCTCGCGCACGGGCGCGATCTTCCAATAGGGCATGTCGCCCTCGGAGTGATAGGCGGTGTAGCAGTTGGCGACCGGCACCCGCGCCGCGCGCGCGGCCTCCAGCACCCGCGCGGTGTTCTCCACGGCGCGATGCACCAGCGGGCAGTTGCCGAGAGGAAATTCCGGCTGGGTGAAGCCGGTCTGGAAATCGACCACGAGGATGCCGGGCCGCTCGCCGAAGCCGATCTCCATCGCGCCGTAGCCGATGTCCTGGTAGGTGTCGTCGCTCATCGCCTTCCCCCTCGCTCCTGCGGCCGCTCAGGCGATCAAACCGGCGCCGATGCCGTAGGGCGCGGCCCAGCCTAGGCCCTCCAGCGTGCCGTCCTTGGGCCGGTATTCGCAGCCGATCCAGCCGTCATATCCCGCCGCATCGAGCATCTCGAAGAGGTAGGGATAGTTGATCTCGCCGACGTCGGGCTCGTGGCGGCCGGGGACGCCGGAAACCTGAATGTGAGAGATGATCGCGCGATGCTGCGAGAAGCCCGCCGCGAGGCTGCCCTCCATGATCTGCCGGTGATAGAAGTCGTACTGGAGGAAGAGGTTCTTGCTCCCCACCGTCTCGATCACCCGCTGGGCGTGGCCGGTAGTCGACAGCAGATAGCCCGGATTGTCGACCGTGTTCAGCGGCTCGATCAGGGTGCGGATGCCCTCGCCGCCGAACGCGTCCGCCGCATAGGCGAGGTTCCCAGTATAGGTGTCTTCGTAAGCGCGCGTGTCGGCACCCTCCGGCACGATAGCGGCCAGCACATGAACCTGGCGGCAGCCCAGCGCATCGGCGTAGCGGAGCGCGTTGTCGACCGAGCGGCGGAAGTCGTCCTGCCTGCCCGGCAACCCGGTAATGCCCCGCTCTCCCGCCTCCCAATTCCCCGGCGAGAGATTGAAGAGCGCTTGGCTCAGCCCGTTGTCGTTAAGTCGGGCCGCGATCTCCGCCGGCGGCGCGAGATCGTAAGGAAACAGAAATTCGACCGCCTTGAAGCCCGCGCGCTGCGCCGCCTCGAAGCGGTCGAGAAAGTCGTGTTCCTGGAAGAGGAAGCTGAGATTGGCGGCGAACTTCGGCATGGTCCCTCCGGCGCCCGGCGGCCCCGGCGAGGCTGAGCGTTAGAAGCAACCGAGCGCGGCGCCCGCCCGCTCGATCCACATGACGAGATATGAGTCGGTGACGCTTTGGTAGGCATCGGAGGCGAGCGCGTAGCAGGTGTCCGCGTGCGCTGCGACGAGGCCTGCGCCGAGCGCTGCCGCGGCCCCGATCAGGAGCCTGCGGCGTGCGCCACCCCGAAGTCTGCGTCGTTCGATCGTCGCTGCCGACATCACGGCCGCATTATGCGTCCCCGCGGCGGCGAATCCTATCCCTCACGCGTCGGGCAGGCAGTGGCCGTGGTGGGAACTCCGGGTTGATGGGATGATGCGGCGGATGAGTGTCGAACCAGCGCCATGGAAGGGAGCAGCGCATGGGCACACGCGAGTGGTTGATGAGCGAGCGCAACCTGGCCGACGAGCCGGTGGACAGCCTCGGCGACATGAGCGAGAGCGAGCGGGCCAATCTCGCGCTTCTCGTCCGACAATGCCGGGGCTGGTCGAGCCAGAACATCGACGAGGTGGTGGCGGTCATGGCCGAAGACGGGGTCTACCACGACATCACCCTGCCGCCTGCGGTGGGCCATGACGCGATCCGCAAATTCGGCGCCGGCTGGCTCGACGCGGTGCCCGACCTCTCGCTCTACATCGAAGCGTTCTGCGTCCAGGGCAACGTCGTCTGCGACATGGGCTGGATGAGCGGCACCATCACGAAGGACTACTTCGGCCTTGCCGGCACGGGCCAGCGCTTCGACTGCCAGTTCTCCCAGATCTGCTTCGTCGAGAACGGCAGGATCAAATACCTGCGCGGCCTCTGGAACTCGCCCGACATGTACAACCAGGTGGGCTGGGACCTGGCGGGGTTGAAGCGTTAGAGCACGATCAGGCCGTACTGGATCACGGCAACCCGAGCGGCTCCCACCTCCCCCTGTCCCCCTCCCCCAAAGGCGGAGGGGGAACGTAGGTGGCGCTGCCTACTCTCCCTCTCCGCCCCAGGGGGCGGAGAGAGCCGGGGTGAGGTGGGGGTACTCGGGCCGTATGCGAAGTGCGGGGCCGAACGGCAAGTGGGGACGAACGCGTAAGGTCGAAACGTGCTTTAGCGGGCCTCTTCCGCCGAAGCCGCGTCTTCCGAGCGGAAGGCGGGGTCCCAGCGGGAGAAATACCAGGAGCCGTCGATCGCGGGATCGAGCGGGTCGCCATCGCCGCGATTGACCCAGGCGTCGTACTTCTCCCGCTCCTCCTGTGCCCACGCCATCATGTCGGGGCGGAAGGCGGGGTCGTCGCCCTTGCGCATCCGGGGGCCGCGAATCAGCACGCCCTCCAGCCCCGTGGGGTCGCTCGGGCGCTGCCAGCGCACGTCGATCGCCCAGCGCACGTGGTCCGAGCGGTTCCAGAGCCCGCGGTGCGGCATGTTCTCGTGGATGAACAGCACCGAGCCCTTGCGCATGGCGCAGGTCACCAGATCGCCGGGCGGCAGATCGTCTTCGTCGATATAGAGATACCAAGAGCGCGGATCGCCGATCACCTTCTCGACCTTGTGGCGGGCGTTGCCGCCGGGCCTGTGGCCGCCGCGCACCACCTGCAGGCAGCCGTTCTCCTCGCCCACGTCGAGCAGCGGGATCCAGCAGGCGGGCTGCACCGTGCCCTGCCCGTTCGCCGCGAGATAGCCGGAATCCTGGTGCCACGGCACCGTCATCAGCACGTTTTCCGGCACCTTGGGGCGCACGTTCCAGATCGCTCCACCCTCGATGTCGGGGCCGATGATCGCGGCCACGATGTCGAGCAGGCGATCCGACGACCAGAGCGCCGCAAGCGCCGGCCCCATGGGCGTCGAGATCTGCATGAGACCGGGCGCCTCGTCGTACTCGGCCGCGACCTTGGCCATGCGGGTGAAGAAGCTCTCGTCCGCGTAGGCGCTCGTGATCCGGCCCGCCTCGAACAGGCGCCCGGCGAGCGAGTCGACGGCCCCGGCGATCTCGTCGATCACCGGCTGCAGGTCGTCGTCCGACAACAATCCCTCGACCATGAGGAATCCGTCGCGCTGGTATTGCGCCAACTGCTCAGCACTGATCGTCACTGCGCTCCCTCCCGCTCGGCAACAGGCGCCGGCTTCAGCGGACGCCCATCATGAGCTTGATGATCTCGTCCTGATCGGTCTCTCCGGTCTGCCGGATGCCCGCGAGCTGCCCCCGGTGCAGCACCATGATGCGGTCTGCCGTCGAGAATATCTCCTGCAGATTATGACTCACGAATACCACGGCAACGCCGGTCTCGCGCAGGCGGCCGATCAGCTCCAGCACCTTGCCGATCTCGACCACCGCGAGCGCTGCGGTCGGCTCGTCCATGAAGATGAGCCGTGCGTCCCAATAGAGTGCGCGGCTGATGGCGACCGCCTTCTTCTGCCCGCCCGAGAGATAGCCCACCTGCGCGGTCGGCGACAGCGAGCCGAGGCCGAGGCTCTCCAGCAGCTCCGCCGCCTCGGCGATCATGCGCCGCCGGTCGATGGTCTTGACCCGTGTACGCAGCAGCCGGCCGAGGAAGACGTTCTCCCAGACCTCCAGCTCGTCCACCAGCGCCATGTCCTGGTAGATGACCTCGATGCCGCGCTCGCGCGAGTCCCGCGGCGTGGCGAAGGCCACTTCCCGGTCGGCGAAGACGATTTCGCCCGCGTTGGGGCGGTGGACTCCCGAGACCAGCTTGATCAGCGTCGACTTGCCCGCGCCGTTGTCGCCGACGAGGCCCAGCACTTCGTTGCCGTGCGCCTCGAAGCTCACGCCGTCGAGCGCCACGACATGGTCGAAGCGCTTGGAGAGCCCACGCACCCTCAGGAGGGCTCCGTCAGCGTCGGCGGCTGGCGTCATGGTGTGCCGGTCCGCCATCGTTCCTCGAAGATCTCGGTGACGCGCCACAACACGACGGCGGCGAGGATCAGCACCCCGCGCACGGCGTCGACCCAGAAGCTGGAGATCGGCATGACACTGAGCCCCGTCGTGATCACGCCCAAGAGCAGCACCCCGCCGAGCGGCCCCATCATGGTGCCCTTGCCGCCGGCGAGGCTCACCCCGCCGATCACCGCGGCGGCGAAGACCTCGAACACCATGCCTTGCCCGAGGTTGATGGTCACCGCCTGCAGCCGCCCGGCCAGCACCCAGGCCGCCAGCGCGCCCAGCATACCGGAAAGGACGAAGGCGGTGAGCGTGCGCCGGTCGACTCGGATGCCGGCCGCGAATGCCGCCTCGCGGTTGCCGCCGATCGCGTAGAGGTCGCGGCCGAAGGTGGTGTAGCTGAGCACGAACTGGCTGACGACGAACAGGCTGAGGAACAGGATCACCGATATCGGCAGGAGGCCGCCGATGCTGTAGCCGCCGAGCGCGGCAAACGAGGGCGGCAGGTCGTACATCGTGTTGGCGTTGGTGAAGACGTAGGTGAAGCCCCGGAGCGCCAGCAGCATGGCAAGCGTCACGATGAAGGCGTTCACGCGGAGCTTGATGATGAAGAAGCTGTTGAGGCACCCGACCCCCGCCCCCATCCCCAGCATGAGGACGATGACGAGCGCCGGCGGCAGCTGCCAGCCCGAGCCGAAGAACGGGTTGGTCGATACCATCCAGGCGCCGACGAGCGCGGTGAACCCCAGCGTCGATTCCGAGGACAGATCGAAGCGGCCGGCGAGCAGGCAGAAGATCATGCCGATCACCAGAATGCCGAGGATCGACGAGTGCTCCAGCACGTTGATGAAGATCCGCACCGAAAGCAGGCGCGGCTCGACGGCGACGAACGCGATGGTCGTGAACAGGAGCACGATCCAGACCGCGTTCCTGAGGAGGAACCTGGTCAATCCCGGTCGCCTCGCCGTGTGAAGCCGATAAGGGTCACAAGAGGCCGCGGCGTCTCGCCGTCAAGCCGCCGCGGCTCATCGCCCGGCCGCAGGAACCGGGTGCGGGCACCCGATTCCTGCATGCCCGTCGCGCGGGTCTACTGGTACTTCTTGATCGCGTTACCCCAGAGGGTGGGGTCGGTGTAGTTCGACTTGTCCACCGGGCGGCTCGGGGTCTCGATTTGCCAACCCTCGGTGGCCTCGGACCAGCGCGCCTCGATTCCGTGATACGGCGCGCCCGGATTGTCGATGGGCCCGGCAGCGGTGATTTTGAAGCTGCCGTCGAGGTAGTGCTTGATGTAGTGAGCGAGGATCGTGCCGTAGCCCACCATGTCCTGAAGCGCGGACGCATCCCACAGGTCGTTGCCGATCAGGTCGAGGATGCGCGGGTCGGCATCGATTCCGGTCACCACGATGTGGCCGGGCTCGCCGATCTTCTTGAGCTGGCCGAGCGAGTCGAGCGCGGCATCGACGCCAGGAATCACGTCGCTGCCCATGGTGATGCCGACCAGCTCGTTGGCGCTGGCGACCGACTTGGTGATGTCGAAGAACTCCTCCGGCGTCCAGTGCTGCAGCTTGCGGATCAGCTCGATCTTCGGGTGCTTCGCCAGCACCGCCTGGATCGCCTCCGACCGCTGGCGCGCGTTGACCTGGTCCATCGGGCCGTGCAGCTCGAGCACCTTGCCGGCGATCTCGCCGCGCTGCTCCTCGATGCGCCTGACCAGCTCCTCGGCAGCGATCGTGCCGAGCGAGATGTTGTCGGCCCGGGCGATCAGCTCGACCTTGCCGCCCGCCGAGGTGCGGCCCAGCATGAAGACCGGAATGCCGGCCTCGTTGGCCTTCTTGACCGATATGGTGGCGGCCAGGCTGTCCACGGGTCCGCCGACGATGGCGTCGTAGCCGAGCGCGATGGCCGTTGCCCATTCGTCGGCCTCGCGCTTGGCGGAGATCTCCGCGTTCTTGATGACCGCATCCATGCCGAGGCTCTCGGAGACGTCCTGCCAGTTCCTGGCGATGACGATGTCGGCGGCGTTGTTGAGCTGTGGCGCGATGTAGATGACCTTGTAGCCGTCCGCATTCGCGCTCTGGCCGCCGACCGCGATGCCGAGCGCAAGCACTGCGGCGATCGCCGCGTGTTTCAGGATTTTCCCCGCCTGCATGACTTCCTCTCCCTTGTATTTCCCGGCGGCCGCCCCGGTTGCACTGGTTTGATGTGGTTGGGGGACCGCGGGGACAGGATAGCCCGGCGCGGCCTGCCTCTGTCAAACGACGCAGGCCGGATGCCGTCTCCTGCGCCGTAGTGGGGCGATCCGGGGTAGGATGGGGCGGTCGGCGGAAGGCACGAGAGAGTGGTGGGACATGGCGGCGGCTGAAGCGGGGGAGCGGATCGACGCGGACGTCGTCATCGCCGGCGGCGGCCTCGTCGGGCTGACCCTCGGCGTGGCGCTCGCCGGTGCCGGCATCGAGACGGCGGTCGTCGACGGCACGCCGCCGGCTGCCATGAAGGATGCCGCGTTCGACGGCCGGGTCTCGTCCATCGCGCTCGGCTCCAGGCGAGTGCTCGACGGCATCGGTCTCTGGCCCGCGCTTGCGGACGATGCCCAGCCGATCCTGGAGATTCGCGTCTCCGACGGCGAGGTGCCGCTCTTCCTGCACTACGACCACAAGGACGTGGGCGACGACCCGCTCGGCTACATCGTCGAGAACCGAAACATCCGTGCTGCCTTGCTGGAGCGGGCGGCGACGCTGGCTGCGCTCCGTCACCTCGCCCCGGCCTCGGTCGAGGCGCTGGAGCCCGCCGCCGGTGGCATCGAGGCCCGGCTTGCGGACGGCCGGTGCGTGCGGGCCCGCCTCGCGGTCGCCGCCGACGGGGCCACTTCGGGCCTTCGGGCCGCCGCCGGGATCGAGACCGTGCGCTGGTCCTACGAGCAGACCGGCATCGTATGCACGGTGCTGCATGAGAAGCCGCATCGGGGTATCGCCCACGAGCGCTTCCTGCCGGCCGGGCCCTTCGCCATCCTGCCCATGACCGGCGACCGCTCCTCCCTGGTCTGGACCGAGCGGGCGGCGCTGGCACCGGCCCTGATGGACGCGTCACCCGAGGTCTTCGCCAGGGAGCTCGGCGCGCGCTTCGGCGATTTCCTGGGCGCGCTGGAGCCGACCGGCCCGCGCTGGAGCTATCCGCTCCGGCTCACCCATGCGAAGCGCTACGTCGCACCGCGCCTTGCGCTCGCGGGCGATGCGGCCCATGCGATCCACCCGCTGGCGGGCCAAGGCTTCAACCTCGGCATCCGCGATGCTGCGGTGCTGGCCGAGCTCGTGGTGGACCGCGCGCGCCTCGGCCTCGACATCGGGGGCGACGACGTGCTCACCCACTACCAGCGCCGGCGGCGCTTCGATTCCGTGGTGCTGATCGGCGTGACCGACGGGCTCAACCGCCTCTTCTCGAACGACAATCAGGGCCTGCGCCTGGTCCGCGACGTCGGCCTTGCGGCGGTCAACGAAATGCCGCCCGTCAAGCGCTTCTTCATGCGCCACGCGATGGGGCTCGCCGGCGACCTGCCCCGCCTCGCCCGCGGCGAGCCACTCTAGCGCCTCCGGGCTCCCGGTGGATTGCGAAGACGGTGAACTGCCGCGCTTGGGGCGGCAAGCGCATCCGCGTCTCCCCGCCTAACCCCAGCCGTAGCGCAAGGCTCTTGTGCCGGGGAGTTGCAATTTGGGATTGACATACTAACAAAAATCGTTACCTAATAAGTAACTGTTTTTGTCTCTCTCAATGATTATCGCCTTCCGGACCCGCAAGCTCCAGAAGACCTTCAACGCAGCGGCCGCTCTTCAGAGGGCGTATGGGGCGAGGATGGCGAGGACCATCATGTCGCGGATGGCGGTGCTCAGAGCGGCACGTAACCTTGGGCTTGGTGCAGACCACGCCACCGGAAAGGCGTCATCAGCTCGTTGGGGATCGGGACGAACAGTTCGCCGTCGATCTCGTTCACCCGTACCGGCTCGTCTTCGAAGCCAATCACGAGCCGGTCCCGCGCAAGGACGATGGAGGGATCGACACGGAGCAGGTAACGGCGATCACGATCCTCGACGTGGTCGACTATCACTGACGGAGGAGGGAGAGATGGCGACAGCGACCAATCAATTCAGCCCGGACTATGCGGTCCCGCCCGGATGGATCCTCCAGGAACGTCTCGAGGTGGAGGGGATTTCGCATGCCGAATTCGCGCGCAGGTGCGGTCGCTCTCCCAAGCTGATCAGCGAGATCATCTCGGGCAAGGCACCGCTTGAGCCGGGAACCGCACTCCAATTCGAAAAGGTGCTTGGCGTCGATGCCAGCATCTGGCTTGGGATCGAATCCGACTATCGGCTTCACCGGGCAAGGGAGGCCGAAGCCGAAACCGCCGCTGCTTCGGCAGAATGGGTCAAGGCCTTCCCCGTCCGGGACCTAGTGAAGCGAGGCTGCTTCCAGCGCCCGGAATCGGACACCGATGCTGTGTCGAAGTTGCTTGCGTTCTTTCGTGTGGGTTCAGTCGAAGCCTGGACCGCTCGCTACGGCCGCGCCAATGTGGCCTACCGCCACTCCCGCAGCTTCAAGAGTGATGAGGCTTCATTGGCCACCTGGCTCCGGCTCGGTCAAATCGAAGCCGAACAGCAGGATTGTGCGGAATACAGCGGGAGCCGGTTCAAGCAGGCTGTGCGCAACATCCGAAGCCTGACGCGTGATCCGGTCGCTGAGGCTTTGCAGCAGACTACCAGGCTATGCAACGAGGCAGGCGTTGCGCTGGCGTTGGTTCAGCCTTTGCCGAAGACGGCGCTCAGCGGTGCGGCCTGGTGGCTCTCGCCCAGGAAGGCTGTCATCCAACTGACTGCCCGACACAAGACCGCTGACCATCTCTGGTTCAGCTTCTTCCATGAGGCAGCGCATATTCTGCTTCACAGCAAGAAAGGGGTCTTCGTCGACGAGGCCAACGGAGACGATACCGAGCAGGAGATAGAGGCCAATGAGTGGGCTTCCAACATCCTGATCCCCAAAGGGGCGTGGCAAACATTGGTCGCCTCATCGCCGCGTAGCGCGCGCGCTGTCAAAGCGTTTGCCAACGAGCAGGGAATCGCTCCCGGAATCGTCGTCGGCAGGCTCCAGCACGAGGAACGCTTGCCTTGGTCGCAACTGAACAGTCTGAAAGTTCGGTTAGCCCGGAAATCTCAGGAATAGTGTCGGGCCCATATAGGCGCGTCCCGCTATCGATATGACACAACGGGGCCCGACCGACTACGATATCGGGTGCGCGGTCGCCCTGAGTCAGGCGAAGGACTCTGCGCTCGCATGCACTGCCGGCTCGGCAGGTGACGCCTACAGCCACTCCACGTAGCGCGCGCGCTCGGTCTCGGGCACCTGGCGACGGAAGTCGTCGTACTCGTAGCGCTTGATCAGGACGTAGTTGCGGCAGAACTCCTCGCCGAACCAGTCCTTGGCCCAGTCGGATGCCTCGAACCTCGCAAGCGCTTCGCCCCAGTCGTCGGGCAGCCGGGTCACGTCCTGCTCGTCGAGGTCGCCCTCCGCCGGCGGGCCCGGATCGGTCTTGTTGGCGACACCGTCGAGGCCTGCTGCGAGATAGGCGGCAAGCGCGAGGTAGACGTTGACGTCGCCGCCGCAGACCCGGAGCTCCGGTCGTGTCGCGGCCGGGCCCTCGTTAATCAGGCGGATCGCGGCGGTGCGGTTGTCTACGCCCCAGGCGAGCGAAATCGGCGCGAAGGCGCCGGGCACGAGCCTGCGGTAGGAGTTCGAGTTGGGGAAGAAGACGGCGGTGAGCTCCGTGAGCCGGGCGAGCACGCCGCCCATGAAGTGCCGGCAGGTGTCGTTGATGTGCTGCGGCTCGTCCGGCGCCGCGAAGGCGTTGTTGCCGTCGCCATCCACCAGCGACATGTGGATGTGGCAGGAGTTGCCGGTCATCTTGTCAAACGGCTTGGCCATGAAGGTGACGCGGCGGCCCATCTGCATCGCCGCCTCCTTCATGGTGGCGCGGAAGAGATGCCCGTCGTCGCCCATCTCGCGCACCGGGCGGTGACGGATACTCACCTCGTACTGGCCGGGGCCCCACTCGTAGTGGCTGCATTCGAGCTCGCCGTGGGCGGCGACCGCGTCGAGCAGCGAGTATTCCTCGGCGAGGAACTGGGTGCGCTTCTGCATCGAATAGCACTGCAGCCCGGAATCGAGCCTCTCGTGCTCGTCGTCGAGGAGGAAGAACTCGAACTCGGGCGCGCAGCGGGCGCCGTAACCCATTGCCTCCATGCGATTGGCGACCCGGTGCAGCACGTTGCGGGGCTCGCCTTCCACCAGCCGCCCGTCAGGCCATTTCATCGTGCCCATCACCAGCGCCGTGTCGGGCTCGTGGCGCAGAATGCGCATGCTGGAGAGGTCGGGCACGGCGATGAAATCGGCGTAGCCGATGTTCTCGCCGTAGTCGGTGCCCAATACCACGTTGGCAGAGATATCGAAGGCCATGACCGTGGCGCAGAAGGCGATGCCGTGGTGCATCGAGCGCTCGAAATGCGCGAGGTCCATCGCCTTGCCCCGGGCGACGCCACCGTAGTCGCAATACTCGATGCGGACGCGCTGGACACCGTTGGCGCGCAGCCAATCCATGACCTGATCGCTCGTGCCCGTGAAGCGCACAGGGCCCGTTGCCGCCTCGCTCATTGCTCGATGCTCCCGTTGGTCGGCTCGCGGGGCCGTAACATACCGGCAGAGTTGCGCGCCTCAAAGCAGGGGCGGTGAAACCGGGTTGTCATGGAGCTGGCGGCGGACTACGATGCGCATGAAAATCGTTCGCGTTTGCAGGCGAATCCGGCAGGGAGGCACGTCAATGCGTGGGATTGCGGTCGCTGCTCCTGGCGAGCGCACGGCCCGCGCGGGGCGTGGGATGCTGGCGCGCGTCGGGGCCGCAATGCGGTTACCGGCGCGCGCTTGTGCGCTGGGCGCGCTCGCAGGCCTTGCCGGTCTCGCCTGGCCGGCGGGGGACGCGCAGGCGGCGGACGAGCTGAACCTCTATTCCCACCGGCAGCCCTTCCTGATCGAGCCTTTCCTGCAGGCCTTCACAGCCGAGACCGGGATCGAGGTCAACGTGGTCTATGCCTCCAAGGGTCTCGCCCAGCGGCTCCAGGCCGAAGGCAAGAACAGCCCGGCCGACGTGGTGCTGACCGTGGATATCGGCAGGCTCGCCATCTATGCGGACAAGGATCTGCTGGCGCCGGTCGAGTCCGCGGTGCTGACGGAGGCAGTGCCGGCGCATCTGCGCGACCCCGATGGGCGCTGGTTCGCGCTCTCCAAGCGGGCGCGGGTGATCGCGGTCTCCAAGGACCGCGTGCCCGCCGGTGCGATCACGACCTACGAGGACCTGGCGGACCCCGAATGGGCCGGGCTCGTCTGTTCGCGGCCCGGCAGCCACGTCTACAACAGGGCCATGATGGCCTCGATGATCGCCGCTCATGGGGAAGAAGGCGCGGAGGAGTGGGCCACTGGCCTCGTGGCCAACCTCGCTCGCAGGCCGCAAGGCAACGACCGGGCGCAGGTCAAGGCAATCTACGAGGGCCTCTGCGACGTCGCCCTGATTAACAGCTATTATTACGGCAAGCTCTCGTCCTCGGACATCGAGGCGCAGCGGGAGTGGGCCGCGTCCATGACCATGATCTTTCCCAATCAGGATGACCGTGGCACGCACATCAACATCTCCGGCGGCGGCGTTGCCAAGCACTCGAAGAACAAGGAGACGGCGGTGGCGTTCCTCGAATTCCTGACCAAGAGGGACGCACAAGAGCTCTACGGCGCCGTCAACTTCGAGTTTCCCGTGAATCTCGCCGTCGAGGCCGCCCCGGCGGTTCGTGCCTGGGGCACGTTCAAGGAAGACGCGCTGCCGATCGTGCGCATTGCCGAACTCGCACCCGCTGCTCAACGCGTGATCGATCGCACCGGGTGGTAAGCCCTACGGCTACGCTGGCGCGCCGGGCTTACCTCGCCCGGCCGAATCGTTGGTTCGTCGCTGCGCTCGTGGTCGCGCTGATCATGGCGGCGCCGATCCTCTCGGTGCTCGCTGCCGCGACCGAGGATAGCGGCGGGCTCTGGGCGCACCTCTTCGAGACGGTACTGCCCCGCTACGTCGCGAACACGCTGGCACTCATGGCGGGAGTCGGCGGGCTCAGTCTGGTGCTGGGCGTGAGCACGGCCTGGGTGGTGACGCGCTACGAGTTTCCCGGCCGCCGGGTGTTTGAATGGATGCTGGTGCTGCCCTTCGCCGTGCCGGCGTACCTCATCGCCTACGTCTACACCGACTTCCTCGATTACGCCGGGCCGGTGCAGGGCGCGTTGCGCGATGCCTTCGGCTGGCAGACGCGGCGGGACTACTGGTTCCCCGAGATCCGCTCCATGGGCGGCGCCATCGTGGTGATGGGGGCGGTGCTCTACCCCTACGTCTACATGATGGCGCGGACGGCCTTCAAACTGACGCCGCACACGCTCTTCGAGATCGCGCGGGTGCATGACAGGGGCCTCTTCCGCACTGTCGGCCTGCCGCTGGCCAGGCCCGCCATCGCGGCTGGCCTCGCGCTCGTGCTGATGGAGACGGTCTCGGACTTCGGCACCGTGGACTACTTCGCGCTGGAGACGCTGACGCTCGGCATCTTCAACGTCTGGCTCGGTATGAACAGCCTGCCGGCGGCCGCGCAGATCGCCTCGCTGGGCTTCCTCTTCGTCATCGCGATGCTGGTGCTGGAGCTGATGTCACGTCGCCGCCGGCGCTACGTGGACACCGGCCGACGCATGCGGAGCCTCGCGCGGCTGCGCGCTGGGCCGGCGCAGACGGCGGCCTGCCTCGCCGTGTGCCTGCTGCCGGTGACGGTAGGATTTCTCATTCCCGTGGGCGTGCTGCTCAGCTTCGTGGTCAAGGGTTACGCGCTGCCCGATTACGGCGGCGTGCTGACGGTCACGCTCAACTCGGTGGTCGTGGCGCTCGCCGTGGCTGCGCTGGTGATGGCGGCTGCGGCGCTGATGGTGGTCACCGTCGCCTACCGGCCGAGCCGCCCGCTTACGGTGCTGGCTGGTGTCGCGTCCTCTGGCTATGCCTTCCCCGGCACGATCCTCGCCATCGGCGTCGTCACCTTCGCCGGTGCGGTGGATCGCGGGCTCGACGGCCTGATTTCGGGCGTGATGGGGCTTTCGTTCGATGGTTTCCTTACCGGCGGGATCGGGCTCGTGCTGTTTGCCTGCATGGTGCGCTTCCAGGCGATCGGCTACGGCGCGCTGACGTCGGGCATGAACCGCCTGCCGCCCAATACGGTGTCGGCCGGCCGGGTTCTGGGCCTGAGCCTGCCGGCCAATCTCTTCCGCGTGATCCTGCCATTGCTCGGCACCTCGTTCCTCGCCGGCGGACTCTTGGTGTTCGTCGACGTGATGAAGGAGCTGCCGATGACGCTCCTGCTCCGCCCCTTCGGCTTCGATACGCTGGCAACCCACCTCTACCAGTTCGCCAAGGACGAGCTCTTGGAGCAGGCGGCGGTGCCGGCGCTCCTCATCGTGCTGGCCGGCACCGGGCCCGTGATCCTGATGAACGAAGCCCTAAGACGCTTAGGCGAGGGGCGCGCTGGGACGAGGTGAGGGAATACGCCTAAAGCACTTCGAAGGGTACGGCAGATGCGTTTTGAGACGTTCAGCGGTTAGTCTTGATGCCAGATTTCTGAATTTCAATGTGTATGCGTTTATCGGCCCTTTCTTGCGCTAAATTCCACTCGAATTCTATTAGGCCAATCGCTGCCGCGACACGTTTTTCTGCGCCTGCATAGTCACAACGCAAGTGAATTCGACTGAGTTTTCTGAATCTCGCTCTTCTACCACGGGGAATTCTGGGTGCGATTCTCTTGAAGTCGCCATCGTGACTAATCAATACTGCCTCTATATGCTCTGCAAACTTCGCAACAACAGGGTCGGGAGAGTCTGGAGGAAGTTCATCCCTCAGACGTACTACTTCGTGCCCTCTCCGTTCTAAGACTTGGCACACCGACTCCGTTACATTGTGATCAGCGAAAAACCTCATTTGGATGGATGGTGTTAGGCAGCTGACTTAGTTTTTTGTCGCACGGCTTCGACGTCTTGCAGCTCCAAAGATGGATATTCGTTGAGAATAGCTTGATTGCTGTAGTCCGCTTGAATAAAGCTGGCAATGGCAGATACGGGGATTCTGGTCCCAGAGATTACTTCCGTGTTGTGTTGAACAAACTTGCGCTTCTCAGTTCGTCCAACTTTGGAGCCATCGCGATAACGGAGCTTATTCGCTCTCTCTCTCACCTCTTGCGCGATTGGTTGGAGCGGAATATGCTTCAGCGCATATTGCCCATCAGTTACATTCCGGGGATTCGAATCAAGATCGAACACTACTTTGTGCTTTAGAACCGCAAGCGGAATTGCTGACCAGGGACGATCCGAGCGATTCTTCAGTTCCTCTGCAGCTTTGCGAAGTTCTCTGAGCGGGACTCTATGCACATCAGAAAGTATTTTCAGTGTCCGAAGTCCTACAAGATCCACGAAAGAGTAGACGCGAGCATAGGGATTGTGGCGGTTGTCATCCCCAATATATTCTGGGGGAAAGAACCCGAGACGATCCCACCTTGCCAGTCGAGCCTTTGACAAGCCTGTAATCTGCGCAACGTGATCGACACAGAATGCCGACAGCACACTTTCGTCTGACCGGGTCACCCCGCTTGCCTCCCAACGGCGGTCATCCTTAGTTCATGTTACATGGTTTTGTTCTGTGAGCCACACTCGCTTTGGCTAGCTGGCCCTGTGGCCCTCAATTGACTTGCTTCGTCCAGAGTGCCGTTTGGGCGCGCTTGAGGCTCGTCGGCCTTTGGGCCGCGTGGCCTCGTAGGGGCGTGCTCGGTGCCAGGGCCTTCGCCCTTGGCGTGAGCAACGGCCTCCTTCAGAGACTGGATCAGATCGTCGCCGAGCTTGCTCATTTTCCTCCTCCCACACAGCGTTGCCGTCAGCCTAGCCGTCGCCCCCCGGCAGCGGGCCGGCCTTCACGAACGCGTTCAGCACGTTGGCGGTGACCCTCGATGCGCTGTTGTCGCAGGCGTTGATGGGGAGCGCTTGGCCCCAGGCGATGGAGCTTGCGGACCACACCGCGCCGTCGTTCGGCGTCGTGAAGTAGGTCATGTCCGCGCGGATGCGGTGGTCCTGGGTGCCGCCCATGCCGGGGTAGTTGCAGAGGATGTCCTCGACCACCAGGGGGAAGTTGTCCGAATGGCCCTCGGATGAGGCGAGGATCAGCGTGTGCGGGGGCGTGCCGAGCGTCAGGTCGTAGCGGTCGAACTCGATGCCCGCAGCACCGCCCACGGCCAGCCCCTCATCGCCGATGATGTCGCCGTCGATGCCCTCGAAGATCCAGGCGGCGGCGGGATTTTCGGCATCGGGCATCTTGCGGTAGGGCTTGGACTCGTCCATGCCCTCGGAGGTGAAGCCGGTGCCCACGAGTTTTTGGGGCGCCCGCCCGCGCCCGCGCCAGAGGCCGCCGCGCTCCCCGTTGCTCACCATGTAGTGCTCGCCGGGCTCGGCGTTCCAGGACCGCGTGCCTAGGTCGAGGCGGCGGACCTCCATCACGTTCATGTCGTCCGCGCGGAAGGAGACCACCCAGTAGTAGCCGTTGCCGGAGAGGTACATGAGCCTGCCGCCGGACGCGAGATAGTCCTCGGTCGCGTCCATCATGGCCTCGGAGTAGTACTCGGCGTGGGTGGCGTTGATGACGACGTTGTAGGGCTCGAGGCAGGCCAGCCCCTCCTGGTGCAGGTCCTCGTCGGTGATGACGTCGTAGTCGTAGCCCATGGTCTCGAGCCAATAGATGACCGAGAGGTCGGCCGGGAACTGCCACGGCACGACCGTGGGCGCCATGCGGTGCCTGGGCCGCATGTTGAAGATCGGCCGGAGCCGGGTGGTGTAGCAGACGCCGGCGCCGTCCCGGTGGCTGTCGTAGCAGGAGAGGCCGTATTCCCGCCGCTGCCTGAGCGCCAGATCCCACTCGTGGATGACCGTCACCTGGCTGCTCAGCACCTGAGCCATGCCGGTGTCGAGGCCGATGCGCTCGTTGGCATAGGCGAGGTAGCTGCAGGTGGGCATCAGCATTGCGATGGGAGCCGAGGGCTCCTTCGGCCGGAGGAAGAAGACCACGTGCTCCTCCGCATCGCCCGCCCGGAGCCGGGCCGCGTAGACGCCGCTCTTCGCGTCCGGCACCTCCATGGAGATGGTCGGCTGCCAGCCGCAATCGGCCAGCGCATCCTCGTGGAACTCGATGCCGCCGAACTGATCAGGCGCGTAACGGAAGCAGTCCTCGTGGCCGCTCCAGTTGAAGCCGGTCATGCCCCGCACCGGCCGGTTGACGCCCTGGCCGTGGAGGCCGTGGGGGCCGGCGTCGACGACCGTGTCGCCGATGCCGGTTTCGCTATAGCCGGCAGTGGTGTCCCAGGCGGTGATGACGGCGTCGGTCGCGGGCGCGCCGCCCGCCTCCCGTGCGCGGTCGAGCGCGTCGCGGTTTAGCACGGAGCCTGCGACGCCCGCGCGGTCGATCTTGCCGTTGTAGAGCTGGCTCGCGAAGGCGCCCCGCTCCCCGAAACGGTCTTGGGTCGCAGCCCAGAAAAAGTCAGCGTCTGCCGCAGCGGGGTTCACTTCGAGCCGCGCGCTCAGGTGGCAGGAGCGCGGCAGCGGCACGATCTTGGAGAGGAGGTTGTTGTAGCGGTTCTCGATGGGCTCCTGATAGAGCGTGGCCTCGCCGCTCGCCGGGTCGTAGGAGGCCGCGACCAGGTACCACTGGCGCGCGATCAGCGGAATGTCGGCCTCGAGCACTCCCGTGATGTCGCCGTTGCCCAACTGGAACTCGAGCGCACCGCTCTCTGCGATGCTGAGCGCGTAGCCACGACCGTCGGCGATGGACCAGCGGGTGAGGATGCCCTGGCGGCTATCGTCAGGCGTCCGGGGCCAGATGTAGGCCCAGAGGGTGAAGGGACCACTCGTGGCAAGCCGGCCATCCGGGTCCGCGACGCGGACGAAGCTCCCGAGCTGCGTGTGTTGCCGGGCCACGGCGTGCGTTCCGTTCACCGGCGCATCCACCTCGCGCTCGACGAAGCCGGGTCCCTCCGGGTTCTCGTCGCCGTGGATCAGGCGCACGAGCTGGAGCTCGACCCGGTCCGTGCCCTCGGCGTTCACCATGATGTCGAGCCGCTCGCCCGGCCGCGCACTGAAGCGGTCGCAGTAGCCCGCCAGGTGAATCTCTGCCATCGCTCTTCCCCCCGGCCCTCAGGCGTCGCTCGCCATCAGCGCGTCCACCCGCATGAGGAAGACCGCGTGGAGCGCCTCGTTCTTGTCGGTGTAGACGGTGCCGTCCACGTCCCGGGGCAGGCCGCCCTGCTGCGCCGTGGTGGTCACGATCTTGTACTTGCGGTTGGCCTCAAGCTCGAACAGCACGTACTTGCCCTCGAAGGGCCCGCGCCGGAAGTAGTTGAGCACGCGCTCCAGATCGCCCGAATGCTGGCCGAGCGGGCTTGCGCGGTACTCCTCGATGAGCGCCGGCGTGATGAGCGTTCTGAGATGCGCGCGCAGCTGCCTGTCGAAGCGCCGCTGGTAGACCTTGTCCCTGTCGTGATGGGCGGCTGTCTCGCCTGCCATACCTCCTGCTCCCGGTCGTGAACGGGCGGGCAGGATAACCCCCGTCTCGCATCCGGGTCATCTGGCTCCGATCCGTGCTACGTTCCCGCGCTCACATCGGGCGAAAGGGCGGGGAGCAACGAGGCATGAAAGAGTTGGGCAAGCGCGGGGTGTGGATATTCCCGGATGCGCCATCGGCGCGCGAGGTCGCGAGCTTTGCGCAGGCGGCGGAAGGCCTGGGCTACGACGCGCTCTGGTATCCCGAGGGCACGGGCTTCGAGAGCCTGAGCTTCGCCGCCTTCGTACTGTCGGAGACGGAGCGGCTCTGCGCCGCGAGCGGCATCGCCAACATCTATGCGCGGGACGCGGTGGCTGCCATTTCCGGCCACGACACCCTCAACCATTTCTATGGCGACCGCTTCGTGCTTGGGCTCGGCGTCTCGCACGTGCCGCTGGTGGAGGGTTTCCGCGGGCATAGCTACGCCAAGCCCGTGGCGACCATGCGCGCCTACCTCGACGCCATGGATGCCGCCGAAGTGGCCATCCCTGCGCAGGAGCGGAACGTCGTGCTCGCCGCGCTTGGGCCCCGGATGCTGGCGCTGGCTGCCGAGCGCACGCGGGGCGCGCATCCCTACAACGTGACGCCGGAGCACACCGCGCGTGCCCGCGAGATCGTGGGGCCGGACGCCTGGCTCTGCGTCGAACAGAAGGTCTGCGTCACCAACGAGGCATCGACGGCCCGCGACGTGGCGGCGCAGACCCTCGGCATCTACATGCCGCTCACGAACTACCGCAACAACTGGCTCAGCCTCGGCTTCGGCGAGGACGAGCTGGGCGAGCGGGGCAGCGACCGTTTCCTCGATGCCATGGTCGTCTGGGGCAAGCCCGAGACCGTGCGTGCGCGGATCAGGGAGCACTTCGATGCCGGCGCGAGCCACGTCTGCATCCAGCCTCTCGATCCCGACGGCAGCACGGCGCCCGACTTGAACGCAGTCGAGGCCCTCGCCGCACTCTGAACGCTCGACGGACGCGCCTCTGCGCCCCATTCCGGGGCAATGAACGCGCTCGACCAACAGAATAGTGGACTTGGGGAGGCCAGCATGACCGGCGCCGATCTCTTGGTGAAAATCCTGAAGGCGGAAGGGGTCCGCCAGTGCCTCTGCTTCCCCATGACCCCGATCATCGAGGCCATGGCGCGCGCCGGCTTGCGCGTCATCACCACGCGGCAGGAGCGCGTTGCCGGCAACATGGCGGACGGCGTCTCGCGCTCCACCGACGGCCGCGAGATCGGCGTTTTCACGGTCCAGGCGCTGGCGGGGTCGGAGAACGCGTTTGCCGGCGTCGCCCAGGCGCACACGGATTCGTCGCCGGTGCTCTTCCTCCCCGGCCACCCCGGCACGTCCTATGTGGATCAGCCGCCCACCTTCGACAGCAAGGCCAATTACGCCGCCACCACGAAGATGGCGCAGAAGGTGCTGGCTGCCGACCACATGCCGATCAAGCTGCGCCAGGCCTTCACGGCGCTCCGCTCCGGCCGGCCGCAGCCGGTGATGCTGGAGCTGCTGGGCGATGCGTGCGCGGGCGAGGTAAATGGTGCGCCCGAGTACGCGCCAGTCAGGCGCATGCGCTCCGCGGCCGACGAGGGGGCGGTGCGGGAGGCGGCCCAGCGCCTGCTCGCGGCCGAGACGCCCATGATCTGGGCCGGCCAGGGCGTACTCTGGGCCGAGGCGAGTGACGAGCTACGCGAGGTCGCGGAGCTGCTCGGCGCGCCTGCGATGACGACGCTGCAGGGCAAGAGCGCGATCCCCGAGGCGCACCCGCTGGCTGCGGGCGTGGGCGCGCTATCAACCACCGCCATGGCCGCCCACTATTTGCAGACGAGCGACTGCGTGCTCGCCGTGGGCTCCAGCCTGACTCGCGCGCCCTTCACGCCGGCGATTCCTGACGGCAAGACCATCATCCACGCGACCGTGGACCCCATCGACATCAACAAGGAATATGCCGCCGCCGTCGGCATCGTGGCCGACGCCAAGCTGTTCCTCGCGCAGCTCGCCGCCGAGCTCAGGCGCCACGTGGGCGATGGCCGCGCGGAACAGCGCGCCGAGACTGCGGAGGCCATCGCCCGCATCAAGGGCGAGTGGCACGCCGAGTACGAGCCGCTCTTCGCCGACGATTCGGCGCCGATCAACGGCTACCGCATGATGCGCGAGCTCTGGTCCGTGCTGGACCCGGAGACCACCATGCTCACCCACGAATCCGGTGCGTCGCGGGACATCCAGAGCGTCTTCTACGAGTCCGGCCCGCCGCGCAGCTACCTGGGCTGGGGCCAGTCCTCGCAGCTCGGCTTCTCCCTCGGCCTCGCCATGGGCGCGAAGCTCGCGAATCCCGGCAAGCTGGTGGTGAACGTCATGGGCGACGCCTCGGTGGGCATGACCGGGATGGACTGGGAGACCGCGTCCCGCAACGACATCCCGATCCTCACCGTGATCAAGCACGATTCGATCTTCTCGGGCTACGACCGCAACATCCCCGAGGCCTCGGCGCGCTTCGAGGCGAACCGGCAGCAGGGCGACTACGCGACCATCGCGGCGAGCCTAGGCTGCCACGCCGAGACGGTGACCGAGCCGGCGGCGCTCAGGCCCGCACTGGAGAACGCGATCCGCGCGACCCGCGAAGGCCAGCCGGCGGTGGTGGACGTCATCACCGCCGAGACCCGCAAGCTCTCCCGCCTCGCGCCGACCTCGATCGGCTGAGCCTCGCGACTCTTCTCCGTGCGCGACCCTGCGTGCGGGCGCCGCAGCAACGAAGGAACGAGACCACGATGGGAAGGCTGAACGACAAGGTCGCAGTGGTGACCGGCGGCTCGCGCGGCATCGGCGCCGCCATCGCGCGGCGCTTCGGTGCGGAGGGTGCGCGCGTGACGGTGGTCTACCGGGCGGCGGCCGAGGCTGCGGACGAGGTCGTGGCGGGAATCAAGGCTGCCGGAGGCGAGGCCACCGCCATCCGCTGCGACGTGACGCAGACCAAGGCGTGCGCGGACATGGCGGAGGACGTGGCCGCGGCATTCGGCGGCGCCGACATCCTCGTCAACAATGCGGGCATTCACCTGCTGACGGACCTCGGCCAGACCACCGAGGACCAGTGGGACCGGCAGATGGACACCAACGTCAAGGGTGCCTACTTCGCAGCTCAGGCGCTGCTGCCGCAGATGAGGGCCCGCGGCGGCGGCAAGATCATCAACATCGGCTCGATCGCAGGCGAGACCGGAATCCCCGCCTCGGCCGTCTACTGCGCCACCAAGGGCGCGATCAAGCTGATGACCAAGTCGCTCGCGCTCGACCTGCGTCCGCACAACATTCAGGTGAACAGCCTCTCGCCCGGCTGCGTCGCGACGGATATGAACGCCCGCTACCGGGTCGAAATCGAGGGCTATGCCGAATCCCTGCAGGGCCGCTTCGGGCCGGGCGATCCGTGGATGACGCCCGACGACATGGCGGGCACCGCCCTCTATCTGGCGTCCTCGGATTCCGATACGGTCACCGGCGCCAACATCATGGTGGACAAAGGCTATTCCGCCTACTGACCCGCTCGGCAAGAATGCGAATTGGCCGGGACGCCGGCGCAACCAGGGGACGAGACAACGATGGGTAGGCTGAACGACAAGGTGGCAGTGGTGACAGGCGGCTCACGCGGTATCGGCGCCGCCATCGCGCGCCGTTTCGGTGCGGAGGGCGCGCGCGTCGCCGTGGTCTACAAGGCGGCGGCCGAGGCCGCAGACGAGGTCGTGGCCGACGTCAAGGCCGCCGGCAGCGAGGCCACCGCCATCCGCTGCGACGTGGCGCAGACGCAGGACTGCAACGCCATGGCGGACGCCGTGGCGGCGGCCTTCGGCGGTGCCGACATCCTCGTGAACAACGCGGGCATCTACCTGCTGACGATGCCGGGCGAGACCAGCGAGGACGAGTGGGACAACCAGATGAACACCAACGTCAAGGGCGCCTACTTCGCCGCCCAGGCGTTGCTGCCGCAGATGATGGCCCGCGGCGGCGGCAAGATCATCAACATCGGCTCGATCGCAGGCGAGACCGGAATCCCCGCCTCGGCCGTCTACTGCGCCACCAAGGGCGCGATCAAGCTGATGACCAAGTCGCTCGCGCTCGACCTGCGCCCCCACAACATCCAGGTGAACAGCCTCTCGCCGGGCTGCGTCGAATCCGACATGAACGCCGGCTACCGGGCCGAGCTGCAGGAATTCATGGATGCGCTGCAGGGCCGCTTCGGCGTCGGCAATCCGTGGATGGTGCCGGACGACATGGCAGGTACCGCCGTTTATCTGGCGTCCTCCGATTCGGACACCGTCACGGGCGCCAACGTCATGGTGGACAACGGCTATTCGGCGTTTTGAGCTACCCACTATGTGCGGCGGAAGGCTCCAGCCGGCAGCGATAGGCATTGTTCGGCGTTGAGCCGCCGATGGGGTCGATGGTCTCGTTGCCGATCGCCGCGTTGAAATTGGTGTTGTCCGCGGCCGGGTAGCCGGGGAGGGAGAGCCCCTCGCAACCCTGCCACCACCCATGCGTGGCGCTCACCACCTTGGGGTGGAGCTTCGCAGCAAAGCGCGCCCGCGCGCGCAGGGTGTTGTGCGGCGTGGTCAGCGTGACCCAGTCGCCCTCGCCGATGGCGTGCGCAGCCGCCGTCTCCGGATTGATTTCCACCAGCGGGTCCGGTTCGTGGCGCCGGAGCGAGGGGAGGTTGCGGTTCTGGCTGTGCAGGTAGTGCGTCGACTTGGCGCAGGTGAGCACGAGCGGATAGGCGTCCGCCACGTCGGTGTCGCCGTTCTTGCCGATCGCGGGCTCCACGTAGTCGGGCAACGGCGCATAGCCGTGTTCCAGAAAGCGCTCGGCGTAGATTTCGACCTTTCTGCTCGGCGTGTCGAAGCCGGCGGGATGGCCGTCGACGGGCTCGGCATACTTGCGGTACTGCACGGGCTGCGGCGCCCGCACGCCTTGCGGGTTGGCCCGCAGCGCCTCCAGCGTGATGCCGCTCGGCGCGAGCTGGTGCCTGTGGGCCGCATCCAGATCGCCGTTCCAGAACAGGTTGCCGAGACCCAGGCGCTCGGCCAGCGCGAAGGCGATTTGCATGTCGGAGCGGGTCTCGCCCCGCGCCTCTACGACCGCCGACCTGAGCTGGGCGTAGGCGCTCGCCTCCTGATCCACCAGGAAGTCGGTGCAGAGCCCTTCACGCTCCCACGCGGACGCCACGGGCAGCACGATGTCCGCAAACGCCGCCGTCGGGTTCATGAAGAGATCGGCGTGGACCATGAATTCGAGCTCGCTGAGGGCCTTCGCGCCGCGTGCGCCGTCGGCATGGGTGTAGAGGATGTTCTTGCCGAAGTTCACCAGCGCCCGCACCGGGTAGGGGCGGCGCTCAAGCACCGCCTCGTAGAGCGCGTCCGTGGTGATCCAGCCCTGCGTTTCCGGGCCGAGCGGCCGTTCGTCGAGGCCGAGCGACTTGCCCCAGAGGTCGTCCGGCATCAGGTCGGCGGCCATCACGTCGTTGGTCGGGATGGTCGCCGGCACCACGTTGCCGCCCTCGGCGTCGAAGCTTCCCGTGAGCGCATAGAGCAGGGCGATGGCACGATTGGTCTGGCTCGCGTTCGCCAGCATCTCGAGCCCAGCCCAGGCGTAGAACGAGACCCGCTCCGATGAGCCGATGAGCCGCGCGGTCTCGCGAATCTGCGCCGCCGGGATCCAGGTGATCTCTTCGACACGCTCGGGCGGGTACTGCCGGCAGAGCTCGGCATAGAGGTCGAAGGCGGGCCGGCAGGCGATGGCACCGTGCGACCCGACGATCTCGAAGCGGCCGGCGAGAGCGAGGTCGGCATCCTCCCGCTCGTAGGCGCCGCTCAGCGTGTCGTAGCGGAGCGGCGCGCCCGTGCTGACATCCCAGGCGATGCGCTGGGCAAGATCGCCGTCCCTGTCCAGGTCGGCGCCGGTGAGGAGTTGACCGGTGTCGTCGCGCACCAGGAAGGGGCCGTTGGTCCAGCGCGTGACGAACTCGCGGTCGAACAACCCCTCCTCGATCATGACGCCGGCGAGGCCGAGCGCCAGCGCGCCGTCGCTGCCGGGGCGAACGCGGAGCCACTGATCGGCCTTGTTCGCGAGGCCGGCGCTGCGCGGGTCGACCACCACGAGCTTCGCGCCGCGCGCCTTGGCGTCTGCGATCCGCGTCGCGTGAGCGAGCCAGGTCGTGCTCGGGTTGTGGCCCCAGAGAATGAAGCAATCGGTCTGCGCAAGATCGGCCACCGGCATCGGCACGCCGAAGGTGTGGGGAAACACCATCTCCTTGGCAAAGCCGCAGAGCTCCATCGCGATGGCTGCGTTGGGGCTGCCGAAGGCGCGGCGCAGGCGTTCGACCCAGACGAAGCCATCCTGCATCGCGGTGCCGGCGGTCGTCGTGATGCCGAACGCGACCGTCTCGGAGCCCGATTCCTTCGCGAGCCTGTTGAGCGTGTCGGCGATCGTGTCGAGCGCTTCGTCCCACCCGATCCGCTCCCATCCCGGATCGGCATCGCCCTTGGGGCGCGTGCGCTTCAGCGGGTGGAGCAGCCGGTCGGGGTGATGCACCAGCTCGGGCGCGGCCCGGCCCTTGCCGCAGAGCGCCTTGCCGGTGGGGTGCTCCGGGTCCGGCTCGACCGCGACGAGGCGGCCGTCTTCCACCGTGGAGATGCAGCCGCAGCGCGACCAGCAGAGCGCGCAGAAACCGTGGACTCGTTCAGTGGCCATGATCTGCGTCCCCCTTGATGGGCGCGGCTACGCCGCCCGGCGCTCGCCCCTGAGCGTCTCGGTCGCCGCGAGGTCCACGGCGCGCTCTTCTGGGTCGATTACGACGCCGTAAGATGTCCGCGCCTCCTCGACAGAGATGTAGTCGTCGAGAACGTCGTCCAGCACCTGCTCCACCGGGCGGGCCATAGGGTCGCCCCAACCGCCGCCGCCGCCGGTCTCGATGCGGAAGGCCTCGCCCGGCGCGAAACGATAGGCGGCGAGCAGCGGGTTGTGCCACGCGCCGTCGTCCGCCAGACCGCCGATCACCTCCGCGGAACCGTCGGGCAGGAGCTTGCAAAGCCGCTGCGCCCTGCTTTCCTGCCCGCCCTCGACGCCGGGGCTGCCCGCGAGGGTCCGTGAGGTCTCGATGCTGAGCTCGGCGTTGCCGTTGAAGCGGAACTGCAGCCTGGCGCCGAGCCCGCCCCGATGCGTGCCGGGCCCTGCCGAATCCTGCCGCAGGTCGAACGCCTCGTAGACGATGGGGTAGCAGAGCTCGGCCACCTCCGCCGAGAGGTTCATGCAGTTGCCGGTGGGGTCGAAGCGGACGCTGGCGCCGTCCATGTCGTTCATGCCGCCCCAGCCGCCGGCGGGCAGGTCGGAGAACACGGTCTGGCGCCGGGTCTCGGGGTCGGTCACCGCGCAGACCAGCCAGTTCACGTCCGACATGGTGCCGCCGGTCGCGTCCTGCGGCATGGCCTGGCTCATCGCCAGCCAGATCGAGCTGTTGATCTTGGCGGCCGTCACGGTGGTGCAGCCGATGGTGGGCGCAGGCCACTTGGCGTTGAGCCAGCAATCGTCCGGCAGGACGATGTCGACGGCATCGAACAGGCCGGCGTTGGCCGGCGCCTCCGGGCAGAGGTAGAAGCGCAGCGCCAGATAGGTGGCGGAGAACGTGTTGGCGAGCGGCGAGTTGATCGCGCCGACGCATTGCGGGTCCGACCCGGTGAAGTCGACGGTCATCTTCTCGCCTTCGACGACGATCTTCACGGCGAGCTTGATGGGCTCCTCGCTGAAACCGTCGGTGTCGACGAAGTCGGTCACCGCGTATTCGCCGTCGGGGATCGCCTCGATGCGGCTGCGGCTGATGCGATTGGTGTAGGCGATCAACTCGCGCATGGCGATTTCGACCGTCTCCAGGCCGTAGCGGGCAACCCCGCGGCTGAACTCCTGCTCGGCCACCTTCAGCGCCCCCATGTGGGCCTGAATATCGCCCTCGATGTATTCCGGGCAGCGCGTGTTGTTCTTGATCAGCGCCAGCAGGTCCTGGTTCATCTCGTATTCGTTGAAGAGCTTGAGCGGCGGGATGCGCAGCCCTTCGCCCGCGATATGCGTGCCGAAGGACTGCCCGCCAGCCGCCCCGCCGCCGAGGTCCTGCCAGTGCCCCCGGCTCACGGCAAAGCCAAGCAGCTTCTCGTCGCTGAAGATCGGCATCGTGAAGGTGGTGTCGGGAATGTGCGTCCCGCCCTGGAAGGGATCGTTCAGGACCACCACGTCGCCGGGGCGGAGCGACTCCTTGCCGTATTTGTTGACCGATTCCTGGGCGGCGAAGTGCATCGCTGCCATGTGGATCGGGCAGCCCGGCGATTGCGAGACGAGGCGGATGTCCGCGTCGTAGACGGCGTTGGAGTAGTCGAGAATGTCGCTCAGGATCGGCGAGAACGCGGTCTTCTGCAGCACCTTGCTCATGCGCTCGCAGCAGAAATCGAAGTGGCTGCGCAGGACCTCGAAGGTCACCGGATCGAGATCCCTGATCTCCGAGGCGTTGCGTCTGACTGCATCCATGGCCTTGATCCCTTGAGCGCTCAGGCGGCGCCATCCAGTGCGATCAACAAGTTGCCGCCGCGGTCCACCGATGCCTGCGTGCCCGGCGGCAGGACGGTCTCCGAATGATCGTACTCTACAATGGCGGGGCCGGTGATGGCGACGCCGGGGTAGAGCCGCTCGCCGGCGTAGATTGCGACATCGTGCCAGGACCCGCCGAAGTAGACCGGCCGCGTGCCGCGCTCGACCTCGGCAGCAGCGTCTGCCTCGGCTCCATGGATGGTCGGGCGCGCGAACGCGCCCGCGGCGGTGACGCCGATGCTGACGAACTCCGACGGGAAGGTCGGCGACTTGACCCCGTGCTCGGCTTCGTGGGCGTTGTGGAAGGCTTCCGCGAGTTCCTGCGCCCGGTCGGCCGAGAGCTGGCCGTCACCGAGCGGCGTCAGTACCTCCCAGAACTGGCCGACATAGCGCATCTGGGCGTGGCGCGAGAGCATCATCCCGGCGTCCGCGATGCCGTCTCGCGCGAGCAGCGCCCGGCCCTGACGTTCGAGCCCGGCGTACATCTGGTTGAGCCGGTCGAAATCCGCCTCGTTCACGGGGGCGTAGTAGAACTCCTCCAGGTCGTGGCGAATGTCCATGGCGGTCGCGCCGAAGGCCGAGGCGACGCCGGCATGGGCCGGAACCACGATGCGGGGGATGTTCATCGCACGCGCGATCTGGCAGGCGTGCATCGGGCCCGCGCCGCCGAAGCTCGCGAGCACGAAGTCGCGCGGGTCGCGCCCGCGATCGGTCAGCACGAGCTTGATCGCTTGCGCCATGTTCTCGCAGGTGATCGAGATGATCGCTTCGGCCGCCTCCAATCGGTCGATGCCCAGCCGGTCGGCGATCCGGCTCACGGCGCGCTCTGCAGCGTCGACGTCGAGGGTTAGCTTGCCGCCGAGGGTGGCGTCCAGCCGGCCGAGAACGAAGTTCGCGTCCGTGACCGTCGCCTCGGCGCCGCCCCGGTCGTAACACGCAGGTCCGGGATCGGAGCCCGCGCTCTGCGGCCCGACACGCAGCGAGCCACCCTTGTCGACCCAGGCGATCGAGCCGCCTCCGGCTCCGACGCTCCGGATATCCAGCATCGGGATGGTGATCGGCACTTCCCATTCGAGCTGGTAGTCGTGGGTGAGCAGCCCCTCGCCGTGATCGACGATGGACGCGTCGAAGGTCGTGCCTCCCATGTCGGTGTGGATGATATTGGAGAACTCGGTGGTCTGGCTCAGGTAGCGGGCGTAGGCGACGCCGCCGGCTGGCCCCGATTCCACCAGCTCCTCGGGCCGCTCGATCGCGAGATCGACGCCCATCATGCCGCCGTTGCTCTTCAGCGCGAGCAACGAGCCGGAGAAGCCGTTGTCGCCGAGCCCGGCCGCGAGCCGGTTGAAATAGCTGGTCATTACCGGGAGCAGCGCGGCGCGTACCACCGTGGTGGAGAAGCGCCCGTGCTCCCGGAACTTCCTCACCGTCTCGGATGAGAGTGCGACGTGGCAGTCGGGATATTCCTCCAGCAGGATGTCGCGCATCCGGGCTTCGTGCCGCCCGTCCACGTAGGCATTGATGAAGCAGATCGCGATCGACTGCGCGCCCCGCTCCCTGATCTGGCGCGCGACTTGGCGGGCCTCCTCGTCGTCGAAGGGGCTCAGGTCCTCGCCCGCAGCGGAGAGCCGGCATCCCAGCGTGAAGCGCAGGCGCCGGGGCACGATGGGCGTGGGCCGCTTCTGGCGCAGCGCGAACAGGTGCTGTCGGCGCTGACGCCCGATCTCGATGACGTCGCGGAAGCCCTCCGTCGTGACCATGGCAACCGGCGGGTAGCTGCGCTCGACCAGGGCGTTGGTCGCGGTCGTCGTGCCGTGCACAAGCACGCTGATCTCAGCCGGGGCGATCGCGGCCGCCTCCAGCGCGTTCAGCACGCCCACGGAGCGGTCGCCGGCGGTGGTCAGCACCTTCGCCGAGATCGTCTCGCCGCTCTCTCCGTTCGCCGCGAAGAGGTCGGTGAAGGTTCCTCCAACGTCAATTCCGACGTGCCACATCACGCTAGTCCCGGTGGGTCGATGGATCGTGAGAACCGGTCGAAGACAGCCTGGTCGAGAACGGAGCCCGGCAGCGCTTGCCGAAGAGGCCGTATTTCTAGCGGATCGCCGGCTTCACGGAAATATCGGCTGGCCCACAGATGACCTCGGCAAGGGTCATGTGATAGAGACATGGCGGCAGTTGAACGCGTTGGGAGAGACTTCATGCGCCACATCATGGGCGTCGATATCGGCGGCACCTTTACCGATTTCTCACTGATCGACGATCAAGGCGGCATCACGCTTTGGAAGGAAGCGACGACGCCCGCCGATCCGGGGGTCGCCGTCCAGCGCGGCCTGGAGGCGCTCGCCGATGCGCAGGGCTTGGAGGTCGATTCCTTCGTTGGCAGCCTCGATCTCTTCGTGCATGGCCAGACCATCGCCACGAACACGGTGATCCAGCGCAACGGCCCCAAGACGGCGCTGCTCTGCACCGAGGGCTTCCGCGACGTCCTCTACTTCCGCGACGGCTTCAAGCCCGACCGCTACAACGTCAGCCTTCCCCGGTCGAAGGATTTTATTCGCCGCGACCTGCGCCTGCCGCTTACGGAGCGGATGGACTACCGCGGCGAGCCGCTGATCGAGCTCAACGAGGACTCGGTGCGAACGGCGGCCCGGACACTCAAGGAGCAGGGCGTCGAATCCGTCGCCGTCGCGCTGCTCTGGTCCATCATGAACTCGAGCCACGAGGTCCGTGCCAAGGAGATCCTCGCGGAGGAGCTTCCCGGCGTCCCCGTGGTGCTGAGCTCGGACGTGCTGCCCATGATCCGCGAGTGGGAGCGCACGTCCAGCACCGTGCTCAGCGCCTACATCCTGCCGCGCATCTCCAGCTACATGATCGCGCTCGAAAAATTTCTCTCCGAGAACGGCTTCGGTCAGAACCTGCTGGTCATGCAGCTCAACGGCGGCACGGCAACGGTCAAGCAGATCATCGAGCGGCCGATCTACGCGCTGGCCTCGGGCCCGGCGGCGGGGCCGGCGGCCGGCCTCTATTGCGCCGAGCGGGTGGGTGTCAACAACGTCATCACCATCGACATGGGTGGCACCAGCTTCGACGTGTGCATGGTGACCGACGGCGAGCCCGCGCTCACCAAGGACATGCGCGTGCACGACAACCCGGTGGGCGTTGCCGCGGTCGACGTGCATTCGATCGGCGCGGGCGGCGGCAGCATCGCCTGGATCGACAAGGGCGGCGCACTGCAGGTCGGTCCGATGAGCGCAGGCGCCGAGCCGGGGCCCGCCTGCTACGAGCTGGGCGGCGACCGGCCCACCGTGACCGACGCCAACGTGGTCCTCGGCTACATCAATCCCGAGTTCTTCCTGGGCGGCCGGCGGGACATCAATCCCGATGCGTCCAACCGGGTCATCGAGGAGTCCATCGCGAAGCCGCTGGGCTTGAGCGTCGAGCAGGCGGCCGACGGCATCTTCCAGATCGTCAACACCAACATGGTCGACGCGATCCGCGTCGTCTCGGTCGAGAAGGGCATCGACCCGCGCGGCTACAGCTTGGTGGTGGGCGGCGGTGCAGGCGCCATCCATGCCGGGGCGCTCGGCGTGGAGCTCGGCATGAAGCAGGCGATCATTCCGCGCTACGGCGGCGTCTTCTGCTCCTACGGCATGATCGCGAGCGACGTCCGGCACGACCTGATCAAGGCCTTCGCCACCAACACCAGCGACTTCGACCTCGCGCGCGCCAACGAGATTTTCGCCGAGCTCGAAGCCGAGGCAATCGCGGAGCTCAGGGCCCAGGGCTTCGCCCGCTCGCGTATCAAGATCGCCCGCTTCGCCGACGCCAAGTACTCCAACCAGATTCACGAGCTCACGATCCCGCTGCCGTCCAAGGGCAAGATCAAGAAGTCCGACATCGACAACATCGCCGAGGCCTTCCACGGCCTGCACGAGCGCATGTTCTCCTACTGCGTGCGGGAGAGCGCGGTCGACCTGTTCCACTGGCGGATCACGGCGGAGGGCCGGCTGCCCGAGCGCGAGACACCGATTCAGAAGCGCACGCGCAAGCCCGCGAGCGAGGCGCAGAAGGGCACGCGCATGGTCTATTTCAGGGCCTTCAAGAAGTACCGCCGGACCAAGATTTACGACGGTGCCAAGGTGCGCCACGGCATGACCATCGAAGGGCCGGCCGTGGTCGAGCAGGAGAACTCGACGATCGTGGTCCAACCCAAGCACACCCTGAAGGTCAACCGCTACGACGATTTCGTCCTCGCGATCAACTGAGGGAGCGAGACATGGCCAACATATCCACGGTGCACCGCACCGGGCCGAAGACCAAGAGCATCGCCAAGAGGCAGGTCAGGACGCGGCCCCAGAAGAGCGCCAAGGCGGCCGTCGATCCGATCACCTTCTCGGTCGTTCTCAATCGCTTCAACACGATTGCGAACGAGATGACGCTGACCATGGAGAAGACTTCCTGGACCTCGATCATCGCGCTCGCGCGCGACTTCTCCTGCGCAATCTACGACGCGAAGGCGCGCCAGATCTGCATGATGGACGCGCTGCCGGTCCACACAAACTCGATGCACGTGGTCCTGAAGGAGATCGCCCGGGTCTTCGAGGGCGACATCCACGACGGCGATGTCATCGTCTGCAACGACGCCTACAGCGGCAATACTCACGTCGGCGATTTCGTCACCGCCTGCCCGGTGTTCCACAAGGGCAAGCACATGTTCTGGAGCATGACCAAGGGTCATCAGCTCGATTGCGGGGCCTTCATCCCTACCAGCACGCCCGCCGCCGCCAAGGACGTGTGGCAGGAGGGGCTACAGCTGCCGCCGATCAAGTTCTACGAGAAGGGCAAGCGGCGCGAGGACGTGGTGCGCATGTACCTCGCCAACGTGCGCTGGCAGGAGTGGCTCTACGGCGACCTGATGGCGCAGCTGGGCTCGATCTGGACCGGCAAGCGGCGCCTCATCGAGCTTGCGGCGCACTACGGCAACGACGAGGTGGAGCGCTATATCGAGGCGATCTTCGACTACGCCGACCAGCGCATGGCACAGGAAATCCGCCAGATGCCGGATGGCGACTACGAGGGCACTTCCTGGCTCGACACCGACGGCCAGGGCGGCACCGACATTCCCGTGAACGCGCGCGTTTCGATCAGGGACGACCGGGTCCACATCGATTTCGGCGGCTCCGCACCGCAGACACCGGGCGCCAACAACTCCTCCTTCGGCGTCATGCAGGCGGCGGCGGGCATCCCGATCCTCTGCACGATCGACCCCTCGATCCCCCACAACGACGGATGCCTGCGCCACATCACGGCCGAGGCCCCGCTCGGCTCGGTATGCAACGCGCAGTATCCGGCGTCCACCGCGCTCGCCACCATCGGCCCCGACGACACCATGCAGGACGCCGTCTACAAGGCGCTTGCCCACGCGGTGCCTGAGCGCGTTACCGGCGGGAACGGCCGGGTCAGCTGCGTGCCCTTCTTCTCGGGCACCGATACCCGCGACGGCCAGGACCGCTCCTGGGGCTGCATGTTCTTCAACGGCGGGCCGGCGGGCGGCGCATCGTCCAAGGAGGACGGCTGGCCGCTCCTCATCACGTCGGCCGGCATGGGCGGGCTCAAGATCCTCAGCGTCGAGATGAGCGAGATGCTCTACCCCATGCGCGTCGATAGGCAGGAGATCGGCGCCGATTCCATGGGGCACGGCGAGCATCACGGCGGCCCCGGCGTCGAAATTCAGATCACGCCCATCGGCGGCCCGATCGAGTGCCACCTGTTCGGCGACGGCACCGCCAATCCGCCTCACGGCGTGATGGGTGGCACGACCGGGATCGGCGGCGGCAGCTACAAGGAGAACCTGGAAACGGGCAAGCGCACCTATTGCTCCTCGAAGGGGCTCCTCATGATCGAGGAGAACGAGATCTGGGTGGCGCACTCCAGTGGCGGCGGCGGTTACGGCGATCCGCTGAAGCGCGATCCCGAGGCGGTGCTGGAAAGCATCTTCGAGGGGCTGCTCACGGTCGAATGCGCGGCCGAGGTCTATGGCGTCGTCATCAACAAGGCAACCATGACCATCGACTGGAACAAGACCGAGGCGCGGCGAGAGCAGATAGCGGCCGAGCGCGGTCCATTGGAGGTGGTGGTACCGACCACGCCAGGCGCCTCCGACTGGATTCCGAAGCGGCTCCGGGACGGCGACGAATATCTGATCGATCCGCAATGAGCGGGAGCAACGCCATGGCGAAGCTCAATACATTCGATGCCGACGTCGGCGTGGACTCGTTGGCGGCGGCGATCAAGCGGGACGGCTATGCGATCGTGCGGGAGCTTCTCGATCCTGAGACCCTTGCGCGGCTCTCGGGCGAGCTGACGCCGCATCTGGAGGCGACGGAGCTTGGCGACCCCGACGCCTTCATGGGGCACAAGACGAAGCGCTTCGGCGCGTTGCTCTCACGCTGCCCGACGAGCCGCGACATGGTGGTCCATCCGCTGGTGCTGGAGACCGCCGACCGCGTCCTCGGGCCGTATTGCGCGCGCTACCAGGTCCATTACACCGGAGTGATGCACGTCGAGCCCGGCGAGACCGTGCAAACGATGCACCGGGATACGGGTCTCTTTCCCATCCAGAACCCCGCGCCGCCGCTGACGCTCGCGACCATGTGGGCAGTCAGCGACTTCTCGGTGGAGAACGGGGCGACCCGCATCGTGCCGGGGAGCCACCGATGGCCCGACGAGCGCATACCGGAGCCGGACGAGATAAAGCAGGCGGAAATGCCGGCCGGCTCGCTGCTGATGTACGTGGGCAGCGTGATCCATGGCGCCGGCGCCAATCGCTCGAACGCCGCCCGCTGCGGCGTCGCGCTTCACTACGCGCTCGGCTGGCTGCGCCAAGAGGAAAACCAGTACCTCGCCGTGCCGATGGAGGAGGCGCGGACCTTCCCCCATCAGTTGCAGTGCCTGATGGGCTACGACCTGGGCACGGTTAACCTGGGGTTCGTCGACCACAAGCATCCGAACGACATCTTGAACGGCACCGCCGGCGATCAGGCCGGCGTGCTCGGACCTCAGGAGCTGATGGATGCGGACAACGCGATCCAGCGCTTCAAGGTCGAAGGCACAAAGGCCGTCGGCCGCGCGCGCATGAGTGTGTAAGCAACGGTCAAGCGAGTGCCCCGCACCTCGCGGGCCCTCACCTCATAGCGGATCCCAGCTGAACACGTCGCCGGAGCGGTCGAGCGCGGCGAAGTGGCCCTGCAGCGCCGGCACGGCATGGTCGGCAATCGCTTGCACGTCCCATCCCTCGCTCCGGTGGACGCTGCGGGCGGGCCGGAAAGGATCGAAGAGGAAGATCTCGTTGTGGCGCGTCCCGAAGACCTGGCCTGAGATGTCGCGCGCCGCATCCGATGCGAGAAACACGGCGAGCGGCGCGTTCTTCTCGGGCGTCATTTTCTTGAGGCGCTCGATCCGCTCCCGCTGCTCGTCGGTGTCGGCCGGGATTTCGCTTGTCATCCGGCTCCAGGCGAAGGGCGCGATGCAGTTGGAGCGCACGTTGAAGCGCTTCATGTCGAGGGCGATCGACTTCGAGAGCGCACAGATGCCGAGCTTGGCCGCCGCGTAATTTGCCTGCCCGAAATTGCCGATCAGCCCCGACGTGCTGGTCATGTGAACGAAGGCGCCTGACTCCTGACGCCGGAAGTGCTCGGCCGCCGCGCGGCTCAGGAAGAAGCTGCCGTTGAGGTGCACGCCGACGACGGAGAGCCATTGCTCGGCCGTCATCTTGTGGAAGATCGTGTCGCGCAGGATACCGGCGTTGTTCACCACAATATCGATCCGCCCGAAGGCCTCCAGCGCCGTTGCCACAATGGCGCGCGCGCTGTCCCAACTGTCGACGCTGTGCGTGTCGATGGCGGCGGTGCCGCCGTCTTTCTCGATCAGCCGCTTGGTCTCCTCCGCCGGGCTCGCCGAGCCGCCCTCGCCCGTGACCGAGACGCCGATATCGTTGACGACGACGGAAGCCCCGGTCCGCGCGAGCGCCAGTGCGATCTCACGGCCGATGCCGCCGCCAGCGCCGGAGACGATTGCAACCTTTCCCTCGTTCACCGTTCCTCTCCCGTCATTGCGTCACCCGAAGGTCGCGAGGCCGTTTCTCAAGACGAAAACGTCGCGCTCGACGGCCCGCGCGCGAAACGCGCCGTTTCGCCACATCTGCACCTCGACGGTCTCCCCCGGAAAGACCGGCGCCGAGAACCGCGCGGACATGCTGCGGAGCGATCCGGGATCGTCGGCAGCAAACGCGCGCAGAATGACGTGGCAGGCGATGCCGAAGGTGCAGAGCCCGTGGAGGATCGGCCGCTCGAAGCCCGCCTTCTGCGCGACTGCAGGGTCGAGATGGAGCGGGTTGGGGTCGCCATTCAGGCGATAGAAGAGGGCTTGTTCCGGACGCGTGGCGATGGCAACGGTGCGGTCGGGATCTTCGTCGGGTTCCTCCGGCGCGGGACGCGGCGTGCCGGAGGGGCCATCGTAGCCGCCGTCGCCCCGGAGCATGATCGTGCGCGTCTCGGTCGCGATGATCGTGCCTGTGTCTGTGTCGCCGAGCGTCTTTTCGAGATAGAGCAGCGCGCCCTTCTGCGCTCCCTTGTCGACGATATCGACGATGCGGGTCTTGCCCACGACCGTGCCGGCACTGGGGACGGGCGATTTCAGAGAGAACCCCTGCTCGGCATGGACGACCCGGCCCGCATCGACCGTCGTGCGCGGATCGGCCAGCCAGAAGCCGGGGTGGCCGAGCACAGAGCAGAACGACGGCACGATGTGTGGGCCCTTGTGGTCATCCACGAATTGCAGCTGCCACGGGTCGAGAGGATCGTGGCCGAGCCCGATTGACAGCGCGTAACGGACCGTGTCGAGGGGACCGAAGGTCTGCCGGGCCTCGGGGATCTCGAAGCCCATGAGCGCATCGTATTTCACGGCCCGGAAGGCTCGGGGCGCGGTGGGCGGATCACGGCCGTCGCAATGAGGTGAGGGTTCTGCTGCAGATTGGGCCGGCGCGGCGGGCCAATCAGCCGTCGTAGTGTCCGACGATCGCGACGCTGCAGACGTTCTGCACGGGATGGCCGCCCAGGTTGTGGGTCAGGCCGTAGCGCATGGAATCGATCTGTCGCTCCTCCGCGCGGCCGTGGAACTGCAGGTAGATTTCGTAGAGCATCCGCAGGCCCGAGGCCCCGATGGGGTGGCCGAAGCACTTCAGGCCACCGTCGATCTGGCACGGCATGTCGCCATCGGCGTCGTAACGGCCGTCGAGCACCGCCTTCCAGGCTTGGCCCTCGTCGGCGAGGCCGAGGTCCTCCATGGTCACCAGCTCGGTGATGGAGAAGCAGTCGTGGACCTCGGTGGCACTGATCTCCTTGCGCGGATCGTCGATGCCGGCTTCCTCGTAGGCACGCTGGGCGGCGATTCGCGTGGTCTTGAAATGGGCGCCGTTCCAGCTGTTGAAGCCGATCTCCTCGCCGTTCGAGACGCTGAGCTGCAAACCCTTGACCGTCACGACGTTCGTCTCGCCCAGGGTCATGGCGATCTCGGGCGTGGTGACGATGGCGCAGGCCGCGCCGTCGCTAACGCCGCAGCAATCGAAGAGGCCGATCGGCTCCGCGACCATCGGTGCCCCGATCGCCTGCTCGTGGGTGATCTCGCGGCGCAAGTGCGCCTTGGGATTGCGCGCGCCGTTGGCATGGCTCTTGACCGAGACGTGGGCCATCGCGCGCTTGAGATCGTCCTTGTCGATGCCGTGGGCGCCGCGATAGCCGGCCGCGAGCTGCGCGAAGGCGCCCGGCGCGGAGACGTTGGGGGAGAACAGGTCGTTGGTCACCCCGCGGGTCCGGGCCGGCAGGCCGCCATAACCAGTGTCCTTCAGCTTCTCGACGCCAAGCGCGAGCGCAAAGTCCGCAGCGCCCGAGGCGACCGCGTAGCAGGCGCCGCGGAAGGCTTCGGTGCCGCTGGCGCACATGTTCTCGACGTGGGTGACGGGGATGTAGCCGAGCCTGAGCGAGGTCGCGAGCGGCAGCGCGCTCGGCCCCACATTGACGGAATCGAACGCCGTGCTCAGCCACGCCGCATCGATCTGCGAGCGTTCGATGCCGGCGTCGGCGATGCACTCCTCGAACGCCTCAGCCATCAGGTCCGAGGGCTCGGCATCCCACCGCTCGCCAAACTTCGAGCAGCCCATGCCGAGGATTGCCACCTTGTCTCGAATTCCGCTGGCCATGTCCGTTCCCCTCGCCTCGCGGAGCCCTAGTCGGGCGCCGCCTTCCAGAAATACTGACGCATCCCGCGCCGCTCATCCACATGCTTGATCCTGAAGCGCATGCTCGTCGGCGTGCCGACGTCGAAGCTCTCGGGATCCACCTCCGTGAACTCCACCATGGTGCGCCCGCCGCCCTCGAACTCGACGAGGCCCAGGTAGGCGGGCGGATCCATGGAGAACACGAGATGGTCGGCGGTAAAGGTCTTCACCGTGGCCGGCACGTCCGCCATGGGGTGGGGCTCCTGCGTGTCCTTGGCGCCGCAGTTCGGGTTCACGCAGTAGATCGCCTTCGGGTACTGCACCGTGCCGCAGCGCTTGCAGCGGCCGCCGACGAACCCGGTCACGCCCTCGCGATTGCGGTACTGCGCCGTAAGCGCCGGCGACCGGTCGAGCTCGGCGCGCTTGCCGTACTCGCGCTCCACCACCCCGCAATAGGTCAGGAACTTGCTGTAGTTGGTTTCCTCGACCCTGCGCTCCAGCCACCCGGCGACGCCGCGATTGGGCCCGGCCGCGCTGATCCCGTCCGTCACGCGGAACACCAGCGCGTCGCAGCCCTGCCCGAAACCGGTGACGACGATGATCTGCCCTGGCTCAGCACTCGCCAGCTCGGCCGCCAGCATGAGCAGCGGCTGCGCCGTGCCGCATTGGCCCACCGTGCTCATCATCGGGTCGGCGACGGCCTCGGCGGAGATGCCGCACGCCTTGCCGACACCCTCCGGCACTCGCCTCAGGTGGCAGGGAACGATCAGGCGATCGACCTCCGGGGGCTCGACGCCGGCCTTCGCGAGAGCCCGCGCGACCGCCTGAGGCACCAGCTTCAACCAGCCTTCGTCGCGAATCCAGCGGTCTTCCCAGGCGTAGTCGTAGGCATCGCCGCTCGCGCGGAAATGGTCGATGAAGTCTGCGGCGACGGTCGCGGAGCCGAGCAAGGTCGCGATCTCTCCCTCCGTGCCTACCTGGAGCGCCGCTGCCCCGTCGCCAGAGAGCATCTCCATCGGGCTGCCCGCACGGGCCTTGCGTCTGTCGGCCGCCACCACGATCGCCTGCGTCCCCGCCGCCGCGGCGTCGAGCGCGCTCATAAGCGCGGTCGTCGAAGCCCGAAGCGAGCCCGCCACGTCCATGGTGCGGAGGTCCCTCCCGAGATTCAGCGCCTCCGTGACGATGCCGGCGTTCTGGCGGACGGCGAATGGGTGCGTCGTCGATGCCAGAAACAGCGCCTGGACCGACGTAGCCGGGCCCATGTCGCGCGCCGCCTCGACGGCCATGGTCACCGTGTCCTCGTCCCAGCTACACATGGTGCGCTCGCCGCGAGCCAGGCCGCGGAGCGAGGCGTCGAACCAGGTATTGGCGGCAGCAATCGCCGAGCGCTGGAGGCGTCGGCGCGGCAGATAGGCGCCGTAGGCGGTGATGCCGGGCACGCAGGAACTCCGGAGTTGGGCGGATACGCGACCTAGGGGCGGGGCATACTACACGGTCGCACCGGCAAGGCTAATCGGCCGGCGGCCCATTCAGAGGCCGAGGTAGGCCGCTCTGACGTTGTCGTCCTTGATCAGTTCGTTGGCCGGGCCCTGGAGCACGAGCGAGCCTTGCTCCAGCACGTAGCCGTGGGAGGCGACGCTCAGCGCCAGCGCGGCATTCTGCTCCACCAGAACCACGCCGACGTTCTCGTCGACCGTGAGTACGCGGAGCGTCTCCATGATCCTCTGCTCGATCACCGGCGCAAGGCCGATGGAGGGCTCGTCCAGGAGCAGCAGCTTGGGGTCCGACATGAGGGCGCGGCCAAAGGCCAGCATCTGCTGCTCGCCGCCGCTCAGATCGCGCGCCAACTGGCGCCGGCGGTCCTTGAGAATGGGAAAGTGCTGGTAAATGCGGTCCAAGTCGCGGCGGATGGCCTTCCTGTCCTTACGCAGATAGGCGCCCACCATGAGGTTGTCGTAGACGCTGATACGCGGGAAGAGCTCGCGCCCCTCCGGTACGTGCGAGATTCCCATGCGCACGATGGCGGTGGGCGAGGCCGCGTCGATCCGCTCGCCGAGGAAGCGAATCTCGCCGGATTCCGGGCGGATCAGGCCCGAGATCGTCTTGAGCAGGGTCGTCTTGCCGGCGCCGTTGCTGCCGACGATGGTCGTGATCGTCCTCTCTTCCGCCGAGATCGACACCTCGGAGAGCGCCGAGATCAGGTCGTACTTGACCGTCAGTTCCTGGGTCTCAAGCATCATGGCGCGACTGCTTCCCGAGATAGGCCTCGATGACGGCCGGGTTGCTGGTCACTTCGTCCGCCGTGCCCTCGGCGATCTTCTCGCCGAAGTCGATCACGGTGATGAGCTCGCAGACGCTGAGCACGGAGCGCACGTCGTGCTCGACCAGGAGTATCGTGATGCCGTGGTCGCGCAGGCTCGCGATCTTCTGGGCGACACTGATCTTCTCGGTCGGGTTGAGGCCGGCAAGCGGCTCGTCCAGCATCAAGAGCGTCGGCCGCACCGCGAGCGCGGTGGCGATCGAGAGCACCCGCTGCATACCGGCGGGCAGCAGGCGCGCGGTCGTCTCCGCATCGTCCGAGAGCGCCATGAAGTCCAGGATCCACTCGGTGCTCTCATCCACGCTTTCGAAATGAGGCAGATTCTCGAGGGAAGGCCGCGGCCTCGCCCCCCGGCGCCCGGAATGGACGTGATGGCCCATCGCCACGTTCTCGCGCACCGTCATCTCGCGATAGATGCTGGTGAGCTGGAAGGTGCGGACGAGCCCGCGCTTGGCGATCTGGTGCGGACGCTTGCCCTTGATCGAGTGGCCCTGGAAGCGCACGTCGCCGGAAGTGGGCTTTAGGAATCCGCTGATGAGGTGGAACATCGTGGTCTTGCCGGAGCCGTTCGGCCCGATGAGACCCCGAATTTGTCCCTCTGGAATCTCGAAGGAGATCCCCTTCACGGCGGCGAGCTTGCCGAAGCGCTTGGCGACGTTATCGACTTCGAGGATCGCCATCGCTCATCGCCTCTGCCGGGCGCCATTCGGCGGCCGGTCGCCGCGGCTCCGCCACCAGCGCCGTGCGCGGCGCAAGAGACGGATGATGACCATTTCCAGGCCGCCCTCCGCCAGCAGGATGACGCCGAGGACGCTGACGCCCCAGAGCAGCGGAATCCACTGCGTGAAGTCGCGGAAAACCTCTTCCAGCGCGGTCAGGTAGAGCAGGCCGACCAGCGGCCCCCAGAAGGTGGTGATGCCGCCGACGATGGCCGCCGCCACCAGCTTGAACATGAGAACCGCGCTGAAATCCAACGGATTGATCAACCCGTTGAAGTTCGCGTAGAGCACGCCGCTGAAGCCCGCGACCACCGAACCCATGACGAAGGGGAGTGTCCTGAGCGCCCACGTGTTGATGCCGATGGATTCGGAAAGCTCCTCATTGGCGGCGACCGCCTTGATCGTGTGGCCGAGGCGCGAGAGGTCGAAGCGGTAGAGCAGGAGGCCGACGACCACGGCGAGCGCCAACGCCAGATAGTAGAAGCCGACGCTGTTACCGAAATCCATGCCCAGGATGGGCTCGGGCCGCGGGATGAACGAGATGCCGTAGGTGCCGCCAGTGATCCCGCTGAACTGCACGTAGCACTGGCGTAGCGCTTCGCCCGCCGCAAAGGTGCTCAGGAAGAAGTAGTAGTGCCGGGTGCGCAGCACCGGATAGGCGATGATCATCGCGAAGGCGCCGGCGATCAGCGCGCCGAGGAAGAACGTCGCCCAGAACGACCAGGGCGTCTCCAGCGTCGTGAGGATCGCCGTCGTGTAGGCGCCGAGGCCCGCCGTTGATATATGCGCGAACGACCAGCCGCCCATGGTCGTGATCAGCCGGTAACCCATCAACGAGACCGCGTTGATGGTGAAGAGCACCAGCACGCTCTGCCAGTAGACCGAGAGCGCGTGGGGCAATGCCACCAGCAGCGGCAGCGCGATGCCGGTGCCGATACAGGCCCGCAGGAAAATCCTGTTGGCCTGTCGGTTGGCGGCGCGGTTGATCATTCGCGCGCCCCGAGCAGCCCGCTCGGCAGGAAGGAAAGTACCAGCAGCATGATGATGGCGTCGACCATCGGCGCGAATTTGCCCGCGCCGAATGTCGTCATCAGCGTGTCGATGATGCCGAATAGGAAGGCGGCAACCACGGCGCCGGAAAGGCTGCCGATGCCGCCCACGATGATGATGATGAAGGCGCGCCAGAGCGCCTCGCCGCCCATGAACGGGCTGATGATGAGCACGCTGCCCATGAGCACGCCGGAAATCGCCGCCAGCGCCGAGCCCACGAACATGGTCGTGAGCGCGATATGGTTCATGCTGATGCCCTGCAGCATGGCGCCGGTTCGGTTCTGCGCGGTCGCGCGGACGGCGCGCCCGAGATCGGTGTGCATCAGGAAGAGATAGAGGCCGCCCATCATCACGACGGTGAAGCCGAAGACCACCAGCCTCTGGATCGGCAGGACCATGCCCTCGAACAGGATGAAGCCCGGAAACGGCGCCGGGACAGACTGCCCCATTGGGCCGATGGCCTTCACCACCGCCACCTGGAGGACATAGGACAGCCCGAGCGTCGCCATGAATATCGAGAACGGCTGCTCCCGCAATCGATGGAAGATCGAGAGCTGAACCAGAATCCCCATGACGCCGACCACGCCTGCGGCGACAATCAGCGCGACAATGAAGGTCGCACCCGGAGGCAGGATGCCGGTGAAGGCGTTGATCAACAGCCAGAGCGCGTAGCCGCCGAACATGTAGAACTCGCCATGCGCGAAGTTGATGGTGCGCATGACGCCAAAGACGAGCGCGAGCCCGACCGCGAAGGACACGTAGAAGGTGCTGAGAAAGATGATGTTGGCGACGATTTGCATGTCGTCTTGGCCGTTACGACCGCCTAAGGCCTAGCACCGTCGCCGCGCGCGGCAGGGCCGAGCGGGCCAGCCGCTCGCCGTATGCGCCTGCCGGGTATCGAAAATGGACGGGCCGGGAACGACGCCGCACGCGACGCGCTTCCCGGCCCGCAAAACCAGCCGCTGGAGCGGCCTATCTGAATACTTGACCGCCTGCCTCGAGCACGGGCAGGGCAACGGCCATGTGCTGCTCCCACCATGCGGCGTGGTCGAGGAGATGGTCGAGCACCAGATTGCCGTCCGCACCGAGGTTGTAGATCGGCAGCGGCGTCAGCAGGTGGTTGTTGGCGCCGTAAATCTCCTCACCACCCCAACGCGAGGGACCGAAGATCGGGTGATCGACGACCTCCGCGCCGAGCAAGGTCTTCATCACGACCTCGGAGTCGATGCTGGGCGACATCCTGATACCAGCCTCGATGGTGCCGATCGCGGCATAGCCGATCGGGGTGTAGGGCGACCACTGGTCTTCGCCGAACTGCTCCACGTAAGTGGTGTAGAGCTCGTGGCCCTTGGGGCTGAAGGACGCCTCGGAGGCTTCGAAGGCGTAGCCGAAGTACATCCGCCCGGCGAGCACCTCGGCGGGCACCCGCTTCAGGATGATCGGCATGGTGAAGCCTTCGGCGCAGTAGACGCCCTTGAAGCCGAGCTGCTCGACGGTCTCGACCATGATGGCGAGCTGCGCCGGCACGAAGCCGAGCTGACAGATCATGTCGGGCTCGGACGCCATCAGCGGCGTCAGCAGGCCGAGCATGTCCTTGGTGGCGTCCGGCGAATAGCTCTCGTTGTAGACGATCTCCGCCTGGTCCGGGTGCGCCGCGACGCCGGCCTCGAAATAGGCCTTGGCCGCGAGGCCGTAGGACGCGTCCGCCGTGATGATCGCGACCCGCTTCACATCCGGGTTGGCGGTGAGTGCGCGGCTCGCGACCAGCATGTAGGCCGCCGGCGATCCGGTGATGCCGCCGATAAGGTACGGGTGATCCTTGCTCAGATAGCCCGCGCCGTAGGACGTGGTGAGCACGTGGTGGTCGGTGGTCATCTGGGCGATCGCCTGCCTGCTGCCCGGTGTGAAGGTCTGCAGCATGAACTTGATGCCGTCGTCCAGGATGGCGCGACGGCCGGCCTTCAGCTCCTCGCCCGGGATGTAGCAGACGTTGTCGTACGCCTTGATCTCGATCATGTAGCGCTTGCCGTCGCCGGCGAGCAGACCGCCCTCGGCGTTGAGCTGATCCGCCCAGATCTGCATGCCACGGGTGATGGGAATCCCCCATTGCCCGCAATCGCCGGCCTGCGGCTGGATCGCACCGACTTGGAGCGTCTCCTGTGCCGATGCCGTTTCGGTGGTGGCTGTTACGGCCATGCCCAAAGCGGCCGCACCGGCAACTGCCGACAATGCAAGCCTCGGAATGCCCCTAGTGTTCCTCATAGTTCCCATCTCCCTACGTGTCAGAACCGCCATCGCTTTTAGAGACATTGCCGAGCCCCGTCAATTGACGGCGGTTGAACCGGCGGCGCGTTCATGGGATGGACAAATTCGACGATGGGGGAGGGGATGAGCCGGGGCACAGAGAGCGAATTCAGCTTCCGCCTCATGACGGCAGACGATATTGGGCGGGTGCCGATCGGCTGCCAGGGCGGCGAAGCGGCTCTGAGGGCGCGGATCGCCGACGTGGGGTCTGCGGCCGTCCTCGCCTTCGACGGCGCCCAGCATGTGGCGCAGCTCCAGTTCCGTCGCTACGACCGTGCGTGCCACTCGCCCAACGGCCTGTGGGACCCGCTCTACTGGGGCGAGTTCGGCGACGCCGCGCCTGCTCTGCCCGCCGATAGCCTCTCGATCTTCTGTTATCACGTGGGCCAGCTCGACGATTCCGAGCGCCGGGATGCGCGCTACCAGGGCCGGGGCCTCGGTGTAGCGCTCCTGGATTATCTGCTCACGTGGGCCGCCGGCGCCGGCTTCGCAGCGATCACGGCGAAGGCGACACCGCCGCACCGGGCAGTGATGGGTTTCATGGGTGGCCAGCCAGCGAGCGTCTATGAAGCGTGCGGCTTCGCGACCGAGGCGAGCTGGATTGACAGACAATTGCTCGATGTGGTCCATGAGAAGGCGCTGGTGCCCGAGGGGACCGCGCCCGATGTCGCGGCGCGCGTCAGTCTGTGCGTGAAGCATCTCGCGGCGAAAGCCGAATAATCTAGGGGAGGGGCATGTCCAAGGTCATGATCGTTACGGGCGGCAGCCGCGGGATCGGCGCCGCCATTGCGCGGCTTGCCGGCGCCAAGGGCTACGATGTCGCCGTCAACTACGCCCAGGCCAAGGATCGAGCGGAAGAGGTCGCGGCCGATATCGAGAAGGCCGGCCAACGCGCCATCGCCGTCCAGGCCGACATGGGCAAGGAAGGCGACATCCTGCGGATGCTGGAAACGGTCGACAACGAGCTCGGGCCGGTCTCCGCCATCGTCAACAACGCCGCGATCGACTACGAGACGTTGATCCCCGACATGACGTTGGAGGGGCTCGAGCGCGTCTTCGCCATCAACGTCTTCGGCCTCTTCGTCATCGCGCGCGAGGCCGTCACGCGCATGTCGACCAAGAACGGCGGCAGGGGCGGCTCCATCGTGAACGTGGGCTCCATCTCGGCCCGCTATGGCGGTCTGCCCAGCGATGTCCCCTACGCGTCCTCCAAGGGCGCCGTGGACTCGTTCACCAAGGGCCTGGCCCACGAATATGCCGAGCACGGCATCCGGGTGAACTGCGTGCGCCCCGGCCTCATCCTCACGGACATCTGGGAGCGTTCCATCGGGCCCGAGGCCGCCATTGCGCTCGGCAAGACCGGCTCGATGCTGAAGCGCATCGGCCAGCCCGAGGAAATCGCCACCATGGTACTGTGGCTCTGCTCGGACGAGGCCTCCTACGTCACCGCGGCGATCTACGATGTCGACGGGGGGCGCGGCAACAGGCCGGCATGAGCGGAGCGCGCGCGGGTAACGAACGACCGATTACGTTGGGAGGGAGCCGATGAGCGGCATCAAGGTCATGAGTTTGGGCGACGCGGAGGTTTACGAGGACGAGACCGTCATCAGCCGTCGCCTCGTCCGCAGCGCGCACGGGTCGGAGGAGATGTCGCTCAACGTCTCGACCCTGAAGGAAGGCATGGAAGACCCGGACTGCGTCTATGCCGACTACGACGAGATCGTCTACGTCCTGAGCGGCACCGCGGAGTTGACCATCGACGGCGAAACGCAGACGGTGGGCAAGGGAACCGCCTTCTACGTCCCGCGCGGGGCCTCTTACGGCTACAAGGTGATCGAGGGACCCAATGACGTGATCGCGGTGTTCACGCCGGCCAAGACCTAGCGATGCCGCACGAGGCGGGAGGAAAGCGAATGGCACGATCGAAGAAGACCAATGGCAAGAGCCGCCCGGCGGCCCTCGGTCGCACGGCGCGCACCACGCGCCCCAAGGCCCGGAAGCGAAAGACGAACGGGCGCGCCGATATCGATCCGATCACCTTCTCGGTCATCCTCAACCGCTTCAATACGATCGCCAACGAGATGACGCTCGTTATGGAGCGCACGGCGTGGACCTCGATCATCGCGCTCTCGCACGACTTCTCGTGTGCGATCTACGACCGCAAGGACCGGCAGGTCTGCATGATGGACGCGCTGCCGATCCACACCAACTCCATGCACGTCGTGCTGAAGGAGATCGCGCGCGTCTTCGACGGCGACATTCACGACGGCGATGTGATCGTCTGCAACGACCCCTACAGCGGCAACACGCACGTGGGCGACTTCGTGACCGCGTGCCCTGTCTTCTACAAGGGCGAACACCTGTTCTGGAGCGTGACCAAGGGTCATCAGCTCGATTGCGGCGCCTTCATGCCGACCAGCGTCCCCGCTGCGGCGAAGGACGTGTGGCAGGAGGGCCTGCAGCTCCCGCCGATCAAGTTCTACAAGAAGGGCAAGCCCTGCGAGGACATCATCCGCATGTACCTCGCCAACGTGCGCTGGAAGGACTGGCTCTACGGCGACCTGATGGCGCAGCTCGGGTCCATCTGGACCGGCCGGCGGCGCATCCTCGAAATGCTGGAGCGCTACGGCAAGGACGAGCTGGAGGGCTATATCGACGCGATCTTCGAGTATTCGGACCAGCGCATGGCGTCCGAAATCCGCGACATGCCCGACGGCGAGTATCACGGCGATGCCTGGCTCGACACCGACGGCCAGGGCGGCACGAACATCCCGATTCACGCCAAGGTCACGATCAAGGGCGACAGGGCCCACGTGGATTTCACAGGCTCCGCGCCGCAGACGCCCGGCTCCAACAACAGCACTCAGGGCGTGATGCAGGCGGCGGCCGGCATCCCGATCATGTGCATGATCGATCCGACCATTCCGCACAATGACGGCTGCCTGCGGCACATCACGGCGGAGGCGCCGGCAGGCACGGTCTGCAACGCCAACCACCCGTCCTCGACTGCGCTGGCGACGATCTGCCCCGGCGATACCATGCAGATCGCGGTGTGGAAGGCGTTGGCCAGGGCCATGCCGGAGCGCGCCACCGGCGGCATGCCCGCCATTCATTGCGTGCCCATGTTCTCAGGCACCGACCAGCGCAACGGCGAGTCCAAGGAGTGGGGCAGCATGGTGTTCAACGCCTCGCCCGGCGGCGGCGCCGGGGTCGGCACCGACGGCTGGCCCATCATGCTCTCGCCCGCCGCCCTCGGCGGACAGAAGATCATCAGCGTCGAGGTGAGCGAGATGCTCTACCCGATGCACTTCGACAAGCAGGAGATCGCCGTCGATTCGATGGGGCACGGGGAGGACATTGGCGGCCCCGGCGTGGATATCCGGATTCGCCCGGTGAGCGGGGTGATGGACTGCAACATATTCGGTGACGGCAACATGAACCCGCCTTACGGCACGGTCGGCGGGACGCCCGGCATCGGCGGTGGCAACTACAAGGAGAACCTCTCCACCGGCAAGCGCATCTTCTGCTCGGCCAAGGGAAACATGGTCATCGGGGAAGACGAAGTCTGGGTGGGCCTTTCCACCGGCGGCGGGGGGCGAGGCGATCCATTGGATCGCGATCCCCAAGCCGTGCTGGAGAGCGTCCTCGACGGCATGATCTCGCTCGAGAGTGCCGAGGACGTTTACGGCGTCGCAATCGACCGCGCGACCATGACGGTCGATCTGGCAGCAACCGATTCGCTGCGCGCAAGAATGCGTGCGACGCGGGGCCCGATCGCAGTCGTCAGGCCCGATCGCCCCGACGCGGGTGACTGGGTGCAGCGCAGCTTGCGTCAGGGCGACGACTATCTGATCGACCCGCAATAGCGCGCGAAGGGGAGTTTCCAACAAAATGACCGACGCGGAACGGGACGCGTTTCTGCGCGAGACCCGCATTGCCACCCTCTGCACGCTGAACGAAGACGGCTCTCCCAACGCGCTCCCGCTCTGGTACGAGTGGGACGGCGAGAAGGCCCGCATGTTCTCGATGCTGGACACCGGCAAGGTGAAGCGGCTGCGGCGCGATCCGCGCGCCTGCCTCAGTGTGGCCGACCCCGTCGGCGCGCCCGAAGCCTGGGTCACGGTGGAGGGGACGGTCGAGATCTTCGACGAGGGCGGCAAGGAGTTCGGACTCGAGCTCACCAAGCGCTACTACGAGAGCCCGCGGCGGGAGGAAGCCATCGCCGAGTGGTCCGCAAGGGACGACTGGGTCCTGCTGGAGCTCACGCCGACCCGCTTCCTCACGTATTAGTGCCTGAGGCGAGCTTCCGTTGAAGATCGCGGACAAGTCCGTCGTCGTCACGGGCGGCGCGAGCGGAATCGGTCTCGCGCTCGCGCGCCGCTTCAGGGCGGAGGGCGCGCGGGGTATCGTTCTGGCCGATCTGCAGGAGGACGCCCTGCTGGACGCCTCCGGCGAAATCGACGCCCTGGCAGTGCCCTGCGATGTCGCGGACGAGGCCGACATCAAGCGCCTCGTCGCGGCGGCGGAGGATGCATTCGGGCCTATTGACGTGTTCGTCTCCAATGCCGGGATCGCGCGCATGGGCGGCGTCGATGCGCCGGATGAGGAGTGGCGGCAGAACTGGGACATCCACGTCATGGCTCACGTCTACGCAGCGCGGGCGGTGGCGCCCAGGATGGCCGCGCGCGGCAGCGGATATCTGGTCAACACGGCGTCGGCCGCGGGCCTCCTCAGCCACGTGGAATCGGCGACTTACTCGGTGACCAAGCACGCCGCCGTGGCTTTCGCCGAGTGGCTCTCGATCGCCTACGGCGACCGGGGGGTGCGGGTCTCGGTGCTGTGCCCGCAGGCGGTCCGCACCGCAATGCTCACGGGCCGGGACGAGGGCGTGGCCAGCCTGGACGGCGTGCTGGAGCCGGAACAGGTGGCCGACAGCGTGATCGCGGCGATGGAGCGGGAGGAGTTCCTGATCCTTCCGCACGGCGAGGTGCAGGGCTACGTGGAGCGCAAGGCCTCAGATCGCGAGCGCTGGCTCAGGGGGATGCGCAAGCTGCGCGTGGCGCACGGAGGGGCCGCCTAGCCCATGGGCCGTCGTTTGAGCCGGGTGGAGGCCCACGAGCGCCTTGTGGGCGCCGGGCTCCCCTTCGAGCTTAAAGAGATCGAGATCCGGGGCGTCACGGTCCGCGCGTGGACGAACGCGCCGCGCACGCTTGGCGACGTTCTTGCCGCCTCGGCAGAGCACGGCGAACGGGCGTGCCTCGTGCTCGACGGAGAGCGCCTGAGCTACGCCGACCACCATCGCCAGGCGTGCCGGTTGGCGCAGGCGCTGCGCACGCGCTACGGCATCCGCAAGGGCGACCGGGTCGCGATCGCGATGCGCAACCTGCCGGAATGGTCCGTCGCGTTCTGGGCCATCACCGGCATCGGCGCCATCGTGGTGCCGCTCAACGCCTGGTTCACCGCACGCGAGCTCGCCTACTGCGTGGCCGATTCCGGTTCGCGGGTGGTGGTGGCGGACGGCAAGCGCGCGGCGTTGCTCGCCTCCTGCGAGGAAGACCTCGGCCTGCGGGGCCTGATCGTCGTGCGCGGCGAGGAGGGCAGGAGCAGTGAAGGCGTTGCACTCTGGAACGATGTGCTCGCCACCGCAGACGACGATCCATCGTTGCCCAACGCTGCGATCGAGCCCGACGACGACGCCACGATCTTCTATACCTCCGGCACCACGGGGACGCCCAAGGGCGCGGTCGGCACGCACCGTAACATCTGCACCAACATCATGACGGTGGCCTACCGCGGCGCCGTGCGGCAGCTCGGTCGCGGTGTGACGCCGGTGTGGCTCGGCGGGCCGGTGCCGCACCCCACAGTGTTGGTGCCGGCGCCGTTCTTCCACGTCACCGGCTGCCACTCAATCCTGGCGCCGGCTATCTTCGGCGGCACCACGCTGGTCCTGATGCATCGGTGGGACCCGGAGCGGGCGCTCGCGCTGATCGAGCACGAGAGCGTCACGCATTTTACCGGCGTGCCGGGCATGGCCCTGCAGATGCTCGAATCGCCGGGCTTCGCCGACTACGACACCTCGTCGCTGATCGGCCTCAACTATGGCGGCACGCCGCCACCGGTCAGGCTGCTGGACCGTATTGCGGAGCTGTTGCCGCAGGCGGAGGCCGAGAACGGCTACGGCCTCACCGAAGCCTCGTCCCTCGTGAGCTACAACGCGGGCGAGAGCTATCGCCACCACCCCGACAGCGCCGGCATTCCCGTGCCCACGTGCGACATCAAGATCGTCGACGAGAGCGGCGCAGAGGTGCCCGCAGGCGTGCGCGGCGAGGTCTGCGTGCGGGGGTCCAACATCGTCAGGGGCTACTGGAAGCAGCCCGAGGCGAGCGCCGAGACCTTCCGCGACGGCTGGTTGCACACCGGCGACATAGGGCTGTTGGATGAGGACGGTTTGCTCTTCCTGCTCGACCGCGCCAAGGACATGCTGATCAGGGGCGGCGAGAACGTCTATTGCGTCGAGGTGGAGAACGCGCTTTGTAGTCACCCGGCGGTCAAGGATGCGGCCGTGATCGGCAAGCCGCACCCCGTGCTCGGGCAGGAGGTCGCGGCGGTCGTGCAGGTCTCGGCCGCGCAGGCGGTGGGCGAGGCGGCGTTGATCGAGCATTGCCGCTCACGCATTGCCGCGTTCAAGGTGCCGGCGACGATCGAGGTGCGGACCGAGCCGCTGCCGGTCAACGCGAACGGCAAGGTCATCAAGCGGCAGCTTCAGGACGAGCTGTTCGCGGTATGGGGTGAAGGAACAGGCTGCGGCGGCGGCCAACCGAGCGACGAGCAATAGCGGCGGGAGAACCGGACATGGACATCGAACAGGCCCACAACCTCTCTCTTGAGGAGATGGACAAGCAGAGCTTTCTGCACCCCTATACGGCTCTGAAGCCGCATCTCGAGAACGGGCCCAACATCATCAAGTCGGGCAGCGGCGTGCGGCTCACCAACGCGGCGGGCAAGTCGTACATCGACGGCATGGCCGGCCTCTGGTGCGTCAACATCGGCTGGGGCCACCGGGAGGTGGTCGACGCGATCACCGAGCAGGCCGAGAACCTCGCCTACTACCACAGCTTCTTCTCGATGGGGACGGAAGCGCCCATCCGCCTGGCGGACCGCATCCTGCGCCTGGTGCCCGGCAACATGAGCAAGGTGTTCTTCGGCAATTCGGGCTCGGACGCGAACGACACCAATGTCAAATTGGTGCATTACTACAACAATTTGCGCGGCAAGCCCGAGAAGAAGAAAATCATCTCCCGCAAGCGGGCTTACCACGGCGTCACGGTTGCCTCCGCGAGCCTGACAGGATTGCCGAGCATTCACACGGCGTTCGATCTACCGCTGCCGACGGTCCTCCATACCGAGACCCCGCACCACTGGCGCAACGCCAAGCCGGGGATGAGCGAGCGCGACTTCTCCAAGTGGTGCGCGCAGAAGCTGGAGGAGATGATCCTCGCCGAGGGGCCCGAGACCGTGGCCGCGTTCATCGCCGAGCCGGTGATGGGCGCGGGCGGCGTGATCATCCCGCCTGAGGGTTACTTCCCCGAAATCCAGAAGGTCCTGCGCAAGTACGACATGCTGATGATCGCCGACGAAGTGATCACCGGCTTCGGCCGCACCGGCAACTGGTTCGGGTCGGAGACCTACGACATCGAGCCCGACATCATCACCATCGCCAAGGGGCTGACGAGCGGCTACGTGCCCATGTCGGGCAGCATTATCTCCGACGAGATCTGGCAGGTGATCAAGGAGGGGGCGCCCGGCGTCGCCTACTTCGCGCACGGCTACACTTACTCCGCGCATCCCGTGGCGGCAGCTGCGGCCATGGCCAACATCGACATCATGGAGCGGCTGGATCTGCCGGCGAAATGCGCCGCGGTCGGCAGCTACTTCCAGCGGCGGCTGCGCGAGGTCGCCGCCGACCATCCGCTGGTCGGCGAGGTGCGCGGCGAGGCCCTGCTGGCGGCGGTCGAGCTGGTCAAGGACAAGGAGACCAAGGAGTCCTTCGACCCCGCCCTGCTCGTGGGGCCCACGCTCAGCAAGTACACCATCGAGGAAGGGCTCATCATCCGTGCCCTGCCGCTGAGCGATGCGGTGTCGTTCTCGCCGCCGCTGGTCATCACCGAGGCGGAGGTGGACGAGGCGCTCGCGCTGTTCAAGCGTGCGCTGGATCGCGTCACCGACGAGCTGGTCAAGGACGGCACCTGGACGCCGAAGTAGTCCGCTCGTCGGCCGATAGGATGGCAAGCGCGGTCGTCAATCCGCGCGACCTGCGGTTTCAGCTCTTCGATGTCCTGGGCTCGGACGCGCTTTGTGCGCGTGCGCGCTATCGCGACCACGATCGCGAGTCTCTGGAGGCCGCACTCGATCTGGCGATCCAGATCGCCGACGAGGTGCTCTGGCCGAACGCGCCGATCGGGGACCGGGACGAACCCCGGCTGGAGAATGGCCGGGTGCGCGTGCCCTCCGCCATTCACGAGAGCGTGGCCGCAATCACCGATGCGGGTTTCATTGCTGCCGCGCTCGACTACGACCGGGGCGGCATGCAGCTTCCCGCCGTGCTCCTGCAGGCGTGCCTCGGCGTGCTGAAGGCGGCCGATACGGCGACGGCCGGCTACCTGATGCTGACCAAGGCGGCGGCCAATCTGCTCGACGTTCACGGCACCGACGAGCAGAAGCGGCTCTACATGGAGCCGCTCTATGCCGGGCGCTTCCTCGGCACCATGTGCCTCTCGGAGCCCGACGTGGGCTCCTCACTGGGCGACATCAGGTGCCGGGCGGTCCCTGCCGGCGATGGCACTTACCGGCTTTCCGGCAGCAAGATGTGGATTTCGGGCGGCGACCAGGACATCTCGGAGAACATCGTCCACCTGGTTCTCGCGAAGCTCCCCGACGCGCCGCCCGGCGTGAAGGGAATCTCGCTCTTCATCGTGCCCAAGTTCCGCGTGAATGCCGACGGCACGCTCGGCGCCCCCAACGATGTCGCCGTCGCGGGCCTCAATCACAAGATGGGCTACCGCGCGATCTCGAATTGCCTGCTGAGCTTCGGCGAGAACGGCGGATGCGAGGCGCACCTGGTGGGCGCTCCCCATGCGGGCCTCGCCTGCATGTTCCACATGATGAACGAAGCGCGGATCGGGGTCGGCATCAGCGGCGCCATGATCGGCTATGCGGGCTACACGCAGGCGGTCCGTTACGCCAGGGAGCGGCGCCAGGGCCGGCCGGTCGATAACCGGGATCCAACGCAGCCGCCGGTGCCCATCGTGCGCCACGCCGACGTGAAACGCATGCTGCTCAAGCAGAAGGCCATCGTCGAGGGCGCGCTCGCGCTCTGCCTGACCTGCGCGCGCTACCTGGACGACATGACGACGGCGACGGACGAAGACCAGCGTCAGCGGGCCGGCCTGCTGCTCGACATTCTCACGCCCATCGCGAAGGCCTGGCCCGCGGAGTTCTGCCAGGAGGCCAACAGCCTCGCGATCCAGGTGCACGGCGGCTACGGCTACACGCGGGACTTTCCGGTCGAGCGGCTCTACCGCGACAACCGCCTCAACGCGATCCACGAAGGGACGAACGGAATTCAGGCGATCGACCTGCTCGGGCGCAAGGCGCGCTCGCAGGACGGCGCCGCGCTCAGGGCGTTGATGGAGGAGATTCGCGCCGACATCGACGCGGCGCGAGACCTGCCCGCCCTTGCCGAGCATTGCGACGCGCTGGCGGCGGCCACGGGCGAGATCGAGGGAGCGACCGCCGCCATTGGCGCCGCACGGGCAGAGGGTCGGATCGGGGACTCGCTCGCGAACGCGAGCCTCTACCTCAACGCCTTGGGCCACATCGTCGTCGCGTGGCTCTGGCTGCGCCAGGCGCGCGCCGCGGACGACGCCCTCCGGCAAGGCGCCGTGACCGACGACGACGCGTTCTACCGCGGCAAGCTCGCGGCCTGCCGCTACTTCTTCCGCTACGAGCTGGCCGGGATGAAACCCGCCATCGCGTTGCTCGCGCGGGTCGATACCACCTGTGCCGAGATGGACACGAACATGTTCTAGGCGCAAAGCCGCTATGATCGGCCGCGGCACCGGGCGCCCGGGCCGTGCGCCGCAACCAACAGCCAGAACAAGGGAGGTGGACATGGCCGAGCTCACGCTGGAGCAACGGGTTCAACGGATCGAGGACGCCGAAGAGATCAGGCGCCTGCGTTATCTCTACTGCGAGTACGGCAACCTCTACGACGCCGAGCGCTTTGCCGCGCTCTTCGCGCCCGACGCGATATGGGATGGCGGCGATGCCTTCGGGCGCCAGGAGGGGCTGGAGCAGATCGAGCAGATGGTGCGCGACGCGGGCGAGCGAATCCGCTTCTCCGCCCACTACATCACGAACGAGTTGATCGAGGTCAATGGCGACAGCGCAACCGGGCGCTGGTGGCTGTTCATGCCGTGCGTCCTGGACGGCGAGTCGACTTGGCTCTTCGCCACGTATGACGATGACTACGTCAGGCTCGACGGGCGCTGGCTGATCAAGAAGATCGTCCTCGACGTCAAGAACTTCGCACCCCAAGACAAGGGCTGGGCCGAGAGCGCCAAGCCCTGGGTCAACGATCACTGGAAAGGGCCCTGAGCCCCCGGCGCAGAAGACCCCTTGCACCGCCGCACCCGCCGACGGCAAGCTGCGGGCGCGGCAGGCGGGCGGTTCCTTCCGCGCCGCAGTGAGTACAAACGCGCGCAGACATCACACGCAGACAGGGTGAGACATGGCTTCGACCTCCACAGCGCGCCGCGCCGTTCGGCAGATCAAGGACCAGGACAAGCCCAAGCCGGCCGCCAGAAAGCGCGGCAACGGGGCTGCAGGCGCCGTCGATTCGATCACCTTCTCCGTCATCCTCAATCGCTTCTCCACCATCGCGAACGAGATGACGCTGACCATGGAGAAGACCGCCTGGACCTCGATTATCGCGCTGGCACGCGACTTCTCCTGCGCGATCTACGACGCCAAGGCGCGCCAGATCTGCATGCAGGATGCCCTGCCGATCCACACGAATTCGCTGCACGTCGTGCTGGGCGAGATCGCGCGAGTCTTCGAGGGCGACATCCACGACGGCGACGTCATCGTCTGCAACGACGCCTACAGCGGCAACACCCACATCGGCGATTTCGTCACCGCCTGCCCGGTGTTCCATCAGGGCAAGCACATGTTCTGGAGCGTGGCGAAGGGTCATCAGCTCGACTGCGGCGCGTACATTCCCACCAGCGTGCCGGCGCCCGCGAGGGATGTCTGGCAGGAGGGGCTGCAGCTGCCGCCGATCAAGTTCTACGAGAAGGGCCAGCGGCGCGAGGACGTGGTGCGCATGTACCTCGCCAACGTGCGCTGGCAGGAATGGCTCTACGGCGATCTGATGGCGCAGCTCGGCTCGATCTGGACCGGCCGGCGCCGCCTCGTCGAGCTTGCGGCGCACTACGGCAACGACACGATCGAGCGCTACGCCGAGGCGATCCTCGATTACTCCGACAGGCGGATGGCTGACGAAATTCGCGCGATTCCCGACGGCGACTACGACGGGATGTCGTGGCTCGATTCTGACGGTCATGGCATGACGAACATCCAGGTCGGCGCTCGGGTCTCGGTGCGGGGCGAGAACGTGCACATCGACTTCTCGAATTCGGATCCGCAGGTTCCGAGTGGGAACAACTCGTCTTACGGCGTGATGCAGGCTGCGGCGGGCATCCCGGTGCTCTGCTCCATCGACCCCACCATTCCTCACAACGACGGCTGCCTCAGGCACATCACGGCGGACGCGCCCAAGGGCACCGTCTGCAACGCCGAGTACCCGGCGTCCACGGCGCTCGCCACCGTGGGGCCCGGCGATACCATGCAGGAGGCGGTGTGGAAGGCGCTCGCCCACGCCGTGCCGGAGCGCGTCATGGGCGGCAGCGGCAAGGACGGCAACCTGCCGATGTTCTCCGGTACCGATACCCGGAGCGGAAAGCCGGTCGATTGGGGCTGCATGCTGTTCAACGGCGCGCCCGCCGGCGGCGCCACGTCGTCGGCCGACGGCTGGCCGCTGATCATGACCTCGGCCGGCATGGGCGGCCTCAAGATCATGAGCGTCGAGCTCTGTGAGCTGTTCTACCCCTACCGCATCGACCGTCAGGAAATCGCGGCCGATTCCATGGGGCACGGCAAGCACATCGGCGGCCCCGGCGTGGATATCCAGGTCAGTCCGACCGACGGCGGCTTCCAGGTCGAGCTCTTCGGCGAGGGCCAGGGCAACCCGCCCTTCGGCGTGATGAACGGCACGCCCGGCATCGGCGGCGGTAGTTACAAGGAGAATTTGGAGACCGGCAAGCGGACCTATTTCTCCTCCAAGGGCCGCTTCTATATCGGAGAGAACGATATCTGGGCGGGCACGTCGAGCGGCGGCGGCGGTTACGGCGACGCGCTGGAGCGCGATCCGGAAGCCGTGCTGGAGAGCGTTTTCGACGGCATGCTGTCGCTCGAATGCGCCGAGGACGTCTACGGCGTCGTGATCAACCGGGCGATGATGACCATCGACCGGGCCAAGACCGAGAAACTGCGCGCCAAGATGGCGGCCAAGCGCGGCCCGCTCCAGGTGACCTCGCCCAGCCGTCCCGGCGCCGCCGACTGGATTCAGAGAAAGCTGCGCCAGGGCGACGAATATCTCGTGGACGCGCAATAGCGCGACGACGCACCGCATAGGGAGAATGACGATGGCCGAATTGACCCTCGAGGAACAGGTCGCGCGGCTCACCGCGATCGAGGACATCAAGCGGATGAAGGCGCAGTACTGCTACTACGCCGATCACGGCTACGATCCGGACGGCCTGGCGAGCCTCTTCGTCGAGGACGCCCTCTGGGACGGCGGCGACTTCGGTGTCTACGAGGGCAAGGAGGCGATCCGGGAGTTCTTCGCCGGGATCAAGGACGACATCGTTTTCGCCATCCACCCGGTGATGAATCCGATCATCACGGTGGACGGCGACACCGCGAACGCCAAGTGGTGGCTCATCATGTGGTGCACCATGATGGTCGACGGCGAGAAGAAGGCCCGCTGGTTCGCCGCCGAGTACGACGACGATCTGGTGAAGCGCGACGGCGAGTGGCTCTTCACCCACATCAAGGTCACGGGCAAGTTCATGGCCGAGCACGCCGAGGGATGGGCGGCCCAGACCGGGTAGGCCGCTGCTGCGGCCAGCCGCTCCTTCGGAGCGCTCAGTCCGCGCCCGTTTCTGACCAAGAGGCGGGGCGGCCCTCGGTCGTCCAAACTCCCTTGGCCTCGGGCCGGCCGCTGGCGATTCCCGCAACCGGCACGATGACGGCACGGGTGAAGAAGGCCTGCGCGCGGAAGCCGAAGATCACAGTATCGCCCACCGTGACGCGGTGGTTGGGTTCCGGCAGGAGCTGGCCGTAGTAGTCGATCATCGCCGGGTCCGGCGTGGCGGCGTCGACCTCCTGCGCGAGCGCCACCTCCGGGTCCTGGCCGACCAGCGCCTTGAGCGGGTAGGGCGCGAACACCGGGTCGATATAGAGGCCGCCGCCGAAGCAATAGGCGCGGCCCTGGTGGAAGTGGGAGACCTCGGTCAGGTAGAGCATCGCCGGGCGCTCCGGCAGGTCGGAGCGGGCGTGGAGCGGCGTCGTGCCGGTGAGCCCGTGGCCGGGCTCCACCTGGGTCGCGCCGCCATCCGCGAGCGCCGCCATCACCCTGGCCGACGTGGTGCCCGGCGCGTTGATGACGATTTCGCGCCGGCCCTGCTTGCCGAGCTGTGACGCGGCCTCGCGCAGGGTCGCGAGATTGGGCGTGGGCCGCGCCTCGCCCGCGCCTTCGTCGAAGAGCAGGGCGGGGAAGGTGGTGAGCCCGGCGAAGCGCCCGCCCGGCGTGCGGTCGAGCGCGTCGGCCACGGCCTCGACGGCATCCGCGTCGAAGCCGCCTTCGTGGCCGGAATAGAAGGTATCGCCGGGCGCCTGGATGCGGGCGATCAGCGCCTGTTCGTGGCCGTGCGCCGCGGCGGCTTGCGCGGCCTCGGCCGCCTTTTCCTCGTTGAAGACGGTCCAGTAATCGGCGCGCATGGCCGCTGCTTCCGCCGCCTCGTGGCGCGGGATCTGGCCGAGGTGGCCGATGTGAGCGAGCCCGTGGCCGTTCGCGTGGATCGGCCGGGCGCAGGCCATGTCGACCGCGACGAAGCGGCCGATCCCGCCCGCCTTGAGCGCATCGAGCGCCGGCGGGTTGCGGCCGATCTGCTTGGTCATCGCCAGCACATCGAGGCCGAGCCGGGCTGCCTCGGCGCACATCAGGCACGCGTTCTCGGTCATCGTGTCGAGGTCGAGCAGGTAGGCGCCGGCCGGCACCCGGCCCGCTTGGTGCAGCGCGACGGCCGCTTCGAGGAAAGCCCGGTTGCGGTCTTTCAGCGCATCTAAGAACATCGCCTGTCGACTCTCCCCTTGACCGCCGCGCCCGCCGGGCCGCCTCGCCCGGCTGCTAGGCGCGTGGTAGCGTGCGCGGCCGACGCCACCCTGCGCGTGGGCGGCCGCCACGTGGACGATACATGAGCGAGACCGACCACACGACGCCGGGCGCGGCGCCCTCCATCTACCCGCTGGTTCGCCTGATCACTTCGCTGGTCCTTGTGACCATGGGCGGCGCCGCCATGTACGCGGTCATCGTGGTGCTCAAGCCGGTCTCCTTCGAGTTCGATGTGGGGCGCGGCGTCGCGTCGCTCCCCTACATGATGTTCATGGTGACGGGCGGGGTCGGCGGCGTGGTGATGGGCCGGCTTGCCGACCGCTTCGGTGTGATGATGCCGGCCCTGATCGGCTGCGTGGGCCTGCCAGCCGGCATGGCCGGCGCCGCCTTCGCCGAGGAGTTCTGGCAGTTCTGCGTCTCGCTCGGCGTGCTGTCCGGCCTGCTCGGCACGTCGGCCCTCTTTGCTCCGATGGCCGCCGACATCTCCCACTGGTTCACGCGGCGGCGGGGGCTCGCCGTCGCGATCGTGATTACCGGAACCTACTTGGCGGGCGCGCTCTGGCCGCCGATCGTCCAGGCCTCGCTCGATGCGCGGGGCTGGCGCGAGACCTTCGTCGCGATCGCCATCCTCATGGCGTGCGTCATGCTGCCGCTGATCGCATTGCTCTATCGCAAGCCGGCCGCGCTGATCGAGGCGCAGGCGGCGCGCATGGCGCCCGGCGCAGGCAGACCGCTGGGCGTCGCTCCCGGCACGCTTCAATGCCTGATTTGCGCGGCCGGGCTCGGCTGCTGCATCGCGATGGCGGCGCCCCAGGTGCACATCGTCGCCCACGTCACCGATCTCGGATACGCCGCCCAACACGGCGCCGCGATGCTCTCGCTCATGCTCGGCACCGGCATCGTGAGCCGGATCGGCTCCGGCTTCATCTCGGACCGGATCGGCGGGCTGCGCACGCTGCTGCTCGGCTCGGTCCTGCAGGCGGTCACGCTGATGGCCTTCCTCGGCGCCGACACGCTCACCCTGCTCTACGTGGTCTCGGCCGTCTTCGGCCTCTCCCAGGGCGGGATCGTGCCGTCCTACACCATCATCATCAGGACGTTCTTCCCCGCGCACGAAGCGGGCCGCCGGGTCGGCTGGGCGATGCTCTTCACCTTCGCAGGGATGGCGCTCGGCGGCTGGATGGCCGGTGCGCTGTACGACCTGACGGGCTCCTACACCGCGTCATTCATCAACGCGGTCGCCTTCAACGTGATGAACGCCGCGATCGTGGTCTTTCTGGCGCAGCGCCACCGGGCACTCGCCGCCTAAGATACCTCCGCCCTTTGCTGGCCGTTGCCGAGCCTCGCGCGGCGGAGCGCCTCGGTCGCCGCGCTATCGACCGCGAGGTCGTCGTTCTCCTCCGAGCCCACGATCACCACGCCGTAGAGCGCCTCCGCCTTGGCGCGGGAGACGTAGCGCTCGTTCACGTCACTCAGCACCCGCTCGGGCTCGCGCTCCAGCGGGTCGCCGTAGCCGCCGCCGCCGTTGTCGATGGCATGCAGCTTGGAGCCCGCCTCCAGGTGGCAATAGGCGTCGGTCTCATAGACCTCGCGCGTGCCGTCCGCCGCGATCTTGGCCTGATAGCCTGCCTGCGAAGGCAGGCCGCCGAGCACACCCTGCGGCAGGATGGTAAGGCCGTTGCAGATGTTGATGACCAGCATGGGGTCGTGGCGCGGGCCGAAGATCACCTCCGAGGCCGGCCCGCCGCGCCGGCGGCCGGCGCCGCATGAGTCCTTCAGCGCGCGCACGCTGTCGACCTGGAACGGAAAGCGCTGCTCGTTCACCTCGATGCTGTCGCGGTAGACGAGGCCGACGCTTACCGGGTTGACCAGGCCGTGCATGCCGTCGGTCTCGGCCGAGGCCGCCATGCCGCCGGCCGACATGAACATCTGGTTCACGTAGGGAGCGCCCTCCCGCCGCCAGTCCTTGCCCGAGCACACCCCGGTGCCCGCGCCGTTGCAGAAGTTGCCCTGGCTGAAGCCGTAGCCGTCGCCGAGTTTGGCGAAGGCAGACTGGATCAAATTGATGATCATGTCGGTCATATTGGTGGTGGCGACCGAGCAGCTATGCGGGAAGCGCGGAATGCCGACCACGCAGTTCTCCCGGAGCAGCACCTCCAGCCGGCGGAAGCTGCCCGCGTTGTGCGGGATGTCGGAGTCGAGGCAGGCGAAGACCGCCTGTGCCGCCGCCATTGTGGAGGTTACGCGGGTGAGGTTCATGCCCGCGTCCACGCAATCGGGGTTGTCGCGCAGATCGACCGTGATGAAGCCGGCCTCGCCGTCGATGTCGATGGTCACCTTGATCGGGATGCCGTCGGGCAGGAACGGCTGGATCGGGTCGTGGCAGCCCTCGTTCTCGAGCCGCCCGCTGGGCAGCGCCCGGATCGACTCCCTGGCGCGCCGCTCGGAATAGTCGAGCCATTCGCCGATGAAGGCCCTGACCGCCTGGGCGCCGTACTTCTCGATGAACTCCTTGAGCCGCCGCTCGCCGATCCGCGCCGCCCCGATGGCGGCGAGATAGTCGCCGAACCACTGGTCGGGTACCCGGATGCGGCGCCGGCACATGCGGATGATGTCGTCGATATCGCGATAGTCGCTCTGCACCTGGACGCAGGGGAAGATCAGCGCGCCCTCGTGATAGACGTCGGTGGCCGCGGCGAAGTAGGTGGTCGGCTGGCTGTTGCCCACGTCCGCCTGGTGGGCCTTGATGCCGACCGTGAAGAAATGCTCGCCCTCGTGGAACACCGGCACCAGGATCGTGTGATCCGCCGCGTGACTGTTGCCGCCGTAAGGGTCGTTGTCGAGAAAGGCATCGCCCTCGCGGAAATCAGGATGCCTCTCGCTCATGATGGTGGTCTGGATGTTCATGCCGAAGACATGGATCGGCATGGCCTCGGCGGTTGCGAGCACCTCGTGGTCCGAGGTGATGATGCCGCAGGAGAAATCCCGCGCGATGCCGATGACGGCCGAGCGCGCGCTGTGCAGCACGGTGTTGGTCATCTCGCGGCAGATCGCATCCATGCGATTGGCCATGACCGCGAGGTTGAGGGCACTCAGGCGCTCCTCGGTCTCGGCCGCAGCGGTGGCGGCGGGTACAGCGGCGGATGCGGCAAGCGATGAGTCGTCCATGGCGTGACACGCCTTCGTCGGTCTGGCCTAGGCGGCAAGCTTAGCACGTTGTGTCGGCTCTCCGCCCGCAGCGCTCCAAACGGCTCCGGCTCGGCGACTCTTGGGTGGCGCGCCTTTTCGGCGCGACGGCTTGTAGCCCGGCCCCCCGGCGCGTAGGGTGCCGCCGCTTCTCGATATGGGGAATTCTATGGTCCACCTGGCGCAGCGCCTCGGGCGCATCAAACCCTCGCCCACGATGGCGATTACGGCCATGGCCGCCGATCTCAAAGCGGCGGGCAAGGACGTGATCGGCCTGGGCGCCGGTGAGCCCGACTTCGACACGCCGGAGACCGTCAAGGCCGCCGGCATCGAGGCCATTCAGACGGGCGAGACCAAGTACACGCGCGTGGACGGCCTGCCGGCGCTGAAGCAGGCGATCGCCCGCAAGTTCGCGCGGGAGAACAACCTCGACTACGCGCCCGACCAGATCAGCGTGGGCTCCGGCGCCAAGCACGTGCTCTACAATGCGCTGATGGCGGGCCTCGATCCGGGCGACGAGGTGATCGTGCCGGCGCCCTACTGGGTCTCCTACCCCGACATGGTGGTGCTGGCGGAAGGCACGCCGGTGATCGTGCCGACCAACGCGGCCGACGGGTTCAAGCTCAAGCCGGAGGCGCTCGCTGCCGCAATCACGCCGCGCACCCGCTGGCTGATGTTCAACTCGCCGAGCAACCCCACCGGTGCGGCCTACACGCGGGACGAGATGGCCGCCATCGCGGCCGTGCTGGTCGATCACCCCGACGTGGGCGTGCTCGCCGACGACATCTACGAGCATCTGGTCTACGACGACTTCCGCTTCCATACGATGGCCGAGGTCGAGCCCCGGCTGTTCGAGCGCACCGTCACTATCAACGGGGTCTCCAAGGCCTACGCGATGACCGGCTGGCGCATCGGCTTCGCCGGCGGGCCGGCCGACTTGATCAAGGGCATGGCCAAGATCCAGTCGCAATCGACCTCCAATCCCTCGTCCATCAGCCAGCACGCGGCCATGGCGGCGCTGGACGGCCCGCAGGATTCGATACCGGAGCGCTGCGCGGTGTTTCAGGAGCGTCGCGACCTCGTGGTGAGCATGCTGAACCAGGCGGACGGTATCGAGTGCGCGACACCCGAAGGCGCCTTCTACGTCTATCCCAGCTGCGCCGGGATGATCGGCCGCAAAACCCCGGGCGGGGAGACGCTCGCGAACGACGAGGACGTCGCCCGCTACTTCCTGGAGGCGGAGGGTGTCGCCGTCGTGTTCGGGGCGGCGTTCGGCCTCGAGCCTTACTTCCGCATCTCCTACGCCACCTCCACCGAGGCGCTGGAAGAGGCGTGCATGCGCATCCAGCGGGCGGCGGGCGCGCTTTCCTGACAGTGACCTGACAGCCGCTCACGCAGCGTTGAGTTGCCGTGAGCAGCCGCCGGTGCCATTTCTCTCTGCAAGAGCCCCGCGCGTGGGCGCAGGGCAAAACGCAACTGGCATTCGCGGAGGGCCTTCGATGCTGATCAAGATCAAGCGCGGCTGGGAGCTGCCGGACTCCGCCGCAACTCCAGAATCGGTGTTCATGAACCGGCGCACGCTGCTCAAGGGGCTCGCCACCGGCCCGCTGCTCGCGGCGGGCGCCGCGGTGCCGTTCGCGGGCGGCCTCGGCTCGGCGCTGGCGGACGAGGAGCAGGAAGACCCCTCGGCCCACCTCTATCCGGTCGAGCAGAACCCCGCCTATACCCTCGACCGGCCGCTCACGCCGGAGGACTTCGCCACCACATACAACAACTACTACGAGTTCGGCTCCTACAAGGAGATCTGGCAGAAGGCCCAGGCGCTCAAGATCCGGCCCTGGACGGTCGAGTTCGACGGGCTGGTGGAAGAGCCGATGACCATCGGCATCGACGATCTGCTGGCGAAGATGCCGCTGGAGGAACGCCTCTACCGCCACCGCTGCGTCGAGGCGTGGTCGATCGCCGTGCCCTACAGCGGCTTCCCGCTCAAGGCGCTCGTCGATTTCGCACGGCCGCTGGGCGATGCCAAGTATCTGGTCATGCAGACCTTCGAGGACGACGACGTGGCCGAAGGCCAGCGGCAGTTCTGGTATCCGTGGCCCTATATCGAGGGCCTGACTATGGCCGAGGCCACCAACGAGCTCGCCTTCATCGCCACCGGCTACTACGGCAAGCCGATCCCGAAGCAGAACGGCGCACCTCTGCGCCTCGCCGTGCCGTGGAAGTACGGCTTCAAGCACATCAAGGGCATCGTCCGCTTCAGCTTTACGGACGAGCGGCCGGTCTCCTTCTGGGAGGACCTCGCGGGCAACGAGTACGGCTTCTGGGCCAACGTCAATCCGCAAGTGCCGCACCCGCGCTGGAGCCAGGCCAACGAGCGCTTCTACGGGCCCGACGGGCAGGAGCGCCGCCCGACATTGCTCTACAACGGTTACGGTGAGCAGGTCGCCTCGCTCTACGACGGCATAGAGAACGAGTTGATCTTCATGTAGCGCCGGCGCGAAAGAGCATCGCGCGGAGGCCGCTCTGGCCATTGGTCAGGGCGGCTTTCCTTTTGCTATGGGCGCGTAACCTCCTTTTTCGATTCAGACCGAATCGAACTCGTTGTCGTGGCGCTCGATGTAGCGGACGATCCGCTCGAGCCCCTCGCGCAGGGCCTCGTGCGAATGGGCGAAGCAGAGCCGGAAGTGCTCCTCGTTGCCGGGGCCGAAGGTGTAACCCGGAGCGATGCCGACGTCCTCCTCCGCGAGCACGCCCTCCACGAACGCGAGGCTCGACGTGAGCCCCCGCACGCGCGGAAAGGCATAGAACGCGCCCTGCGGCTCCGTGAGTTCGACGCGCGGGCAGCGCCCCAGCACCTCGGTCACGATCTCCCTTCCTCTCGCGTACTGATCGCGTAGCCGGGCGACCGTCTCCTCGCCCCGCTCCAGCGCCGTGATCGCGGCCTGCTGCACGAATACGGTCGCCCCGGTGTTGAAACACTCGGAGAGGATCGCCCAGGTCTCGGCGTGCCGGCTCGGCGCGACCACCCAGCCGACCCGCCAGCCGGTCATGGCCCAGGCCTTGGAGAACCCGCTCACGACGATGACCGGATCGTCGTCGCGTGCCAGCGTCATGAAGGAGGGCGCGACGTCGCAGTCATAGACGTTGCGATGGTAGACCTCGTCGGCGATCAGAAGGATGTTCCGCTCGCGGCAAAGCTCCAGCAGCTCGGCCTGCTGCTCCGCGGGCATCACCCAGCCGGTCGGGTTGCAGGGGGAGTTGACGAAGAGCGAGCGGGTGCGGGGGCGCAGCGCGGCGCGGATGTCGTCGAGATCGAGCTGCCATCCGGCCTCCGACCGCCGCTGGCTCACATACGTCACCTCGGCGCCGGTCGCCTGGTAAGTGCTTTCGATGTTGGGCCAGACCGGGCCGACGATGATCGCGTGATCGCCGGTGGTCAGCGCCATCTGTGCGGCAATGGTGATGCCGAGCATGGTCGCGCCCGGCACGGTGATTCGGTCAGGGTCGAGGTCGATCCCGTAGAGGGCGTCGAGGTAGCGCTTCAGCGCGTCGCGCAGCGCCTGCTTGCCGCGGGTGTGGGTGTAGAAGGTGTCGCCCGCGTCGAGTGCCTCCTTGGCCGCCACGCGAATGAACTCGTCGGTCACGGCATCGCCCTCGCCGAACCAGAGCGCGATCACCTTGGGGTCGCCGATGCGGGTCAGGGCGACGCGGGTAATCCCGTTCTGTTCCAGGGCGGCGATTTCGGGGCGGAGGAAATCCATGACCATCACCCATGCTGTGGCGGCCGCACTCTATCGACCCCGGCCCGAACGGAGGACCGGGCTGGACCGGGGTGGCCTCATCGCGCGTGCCGCATAAAAGGAAGGCCGGGTCCGAAGACCCGGCCAGTCTAACAGGGAGGCTTCACGTCTAGGAGACGTGGGATCCGAGGATCCCCTTCAGGCCTTGCACCTGAAGACGACAAACCGGGGTGGGCACCCCGGCTAATCCTCGTCGCATGACGCACGCGTCATGCTGCGGCGCAATATGTAATCGTGCCGAAACAAATGTGCTAGGGCATGGGAAGCAAACCAGCCATGCGTTTAGTTCATGGCTGCGGACGTATCAGGAGCGCCACTTGGCCACCTCGGAGAGCAGAAAGTCTCGGAAAACCCCGATTCTCTTGGAGTATCGCAACTCCTCGGCGTAGGTGAAGAAGGCTTCGAAGGGCGGGCCCTGACGGTCTGGCAGCACGCGCTGCAGCCGCTTGCTGCCCCAGGCCACGTAGTCAGGCAACGCGGCGATCCCCAAGCCGCTCTCCACGGCTTCGCGCATGCAATAAATGTTGTTCGCTTCCAAAACGATGCGGCCGTCGGCCGTCGGATTGCCCGAAATGCCGATCAGCCAGTCCGGGTTGGCGATGGGGGTGAGCGGCCCCTGGCCATAGATGATCAGGCGCTGGCGGGCGAGGTCGTCCACCGTCTCGATCGGCCCGAAACGGGCCAGATAGTCCGGCGAGGCGTAGATGTACGAATAGACGGTCATCAGGTGACGGCGGACGAGATCGGGCTCGGTCGGTTCGATCATGCGGATCGCCACGTCCGCCTCGCGCATGGCGAGGTCCAGCAGGTTGTCCGAGGTCAGCAGGGTGATCTTGATCTCCGGATAAAGGCTGTTGAAGGCGGGGATCCTAGGCGTCAGCCAGACCGAGGCGAAGGAGACCGTCGTCGTGATCTTCAGTGGGCCCGAAGGCCGGTCGCGGGCATCGGTGATCTGCGCCTCGGTCATCGCGAGCTTGGCCGAGACCTCGCGGACCGTGCGGTAGAGCGCCTCGCCCTGTTCGGTCAGCAGCAGGCCGCGCGAGTGGCGGTGGAACAGGACTGCGCCGAGGCTCTTCTCCAAAGCCGCGATCTGGCGGCTCACCGCCGACTGGCTGAGCTCAAGGATGTCGCCTGCGCGGGTGAAGCTGCCGTGCTCCGCGACCGTCTGGAATATTCGTAGCCGGTTCCAATCCATGGCAGCGCCCCCGGCGCCGCGTCGGCGCTCACGCCGCGGCAGCGGCCTCCGGCGTGTCGGCCTCCGCGAGAAACTTCTCGGCCTCCAGCGCGCCCATGCAGCCGGTGCCGGCGGCGGTTACCGCCTGCCGAAACACCTTGTCCTGCACGTCGCCGGCGGCGAACACGCCCGGCACGTTGGTCTTCGTGCTGTCCGCCATCGTCTGGATGTAGCCCTCGTCGTCCATCGTAAGCTGGCCGGCGAAGAGTTCGGTGTTGGGTCGGTGCCCGATGGCGATGAACACGCCCGAGAGCGGGATGCGTTGCACTGCATCGGTCTTGACGTGGCGCACCGCTATCCCCGTCACCGTCGGCGGCTCGCTCTCGCCCTCGATCTCGTCCAGCACGTGGTCCCACAGGACCTCGATCTTGTCGTTTCGGAACAGGCGGTCCTGCAGGATCTTTTCGGCCCTGAGCGCGTCGCGACGGTGGACGAGGGTGACCTTGCTCGCGTGATTGGTGAGGTAGAGCGCCTCTTCGACCGCGGTGTTGCCGCCGCCAATCACCGCGACCTCCTTGCCGCGGAAGAAGAATCCGTCGCATGTCGCACAGGCCGAGACGCCGAAGCCCATGAAGCGCTGCTCGCTTTCCAGGCCCAGCCACTTCGCCTGCGCGCCCGTGCAGATAATGACGGTGTCGCCGATGTAGACATCGCCGGAATCGCCGGTGCAGACGAAGGGCCGTTGGCTGAGGTCCACGGTAGTCACCATGTCGTGGACCAGCCGCGTCCCCACTGCCCCAGCCTGGCCCGCCATCTGCTCCATGAGCCACGGTCCCTGGATGATGTCGGCGAAGCCCGGATAATTCTCGACATCGGTGGTGATGGTGAGTTGACCGCCGGGCTCGAGGCCCTGGACCATGATCGGCTCAAGGTTGGCGCGCGCGGCGTAGATCGCCGCAGAGTAGCCGGCAGGGCCGGAGCCGATGATCACGACCTTGCTGCGGTGGGTCGTCGCCATGCGCGTCTCCCGTCAAGGCCGGCGCGGGCGCCGGCAGCAAGAGTGACAAACATAGGGGCGGCCACGGCGCCCGTTCAAGGGTTGGCCCTGCATGCGGACCGATTCTCGACCCGTCGGCGCCCGAGAGCCGCGCGCCGGCGCGCCCGTCACCCGCTGCGCGCGAAGCTCTCGCGCCGCGTCATCACCGGTACCGCGAGTGCTGCGATGACCAGGCCGAGTGCGCTGAACTCGCTCCAGCCGAGCGGCTCGCCCAGGATCAGGGCTCCGCTGAAAAGCCCCACCATCGGGATTCCCAGTGTTCCCACGGTAGCAACCCCAGTCGGGAACATCCGCACAATCTCATAGTAGATGTAGTAGCAGATGACGAACGGCGCGAAGACGTTGTAAATCACCGAAACCAGCGGCCAGAGCGACGGGAATTGCACCGTGTCGGCGTCCACCACGGCCGCGGCGACGAAGATCGGCAAGCCGCAGATCAGGCATTGCCAGCCGACCAGCACCCACATGGAGACTTGCCAATCGGTGCGCTTGAGCGCGACAGTGCCGCAGGCCCAGCCGACGGCGCCCACGAGCACCAGGAGCGGCCCCAGTGGTGCGGCGCTGAGGGTCTGGGCGTCGGTCGCGATCAACACCCCCAACCCGGCAGAGCCCAGCGCGAGCGCGCTCAGTCGCCGCCAGCCCGGTCGCTCGCCGAGCACGAAATAGCCCACCGGGACGGTCCAGATCGGCATCGTGTAGGCGATGATCGAGGCACGGCCGGAGGTCGTGTAGACGAGGCCGAATCCGGTCGCGAGGTGCCAGACGGTGATGTTGAAGAACCCGGTGATCAGGAGCGGCCGCCACTGCCGGCGCGGCACTTTGATCGAGCGGCCGATCGCGCAGTGGAGGGCGATGATGACCAGGCCTGCGAAGAAGAGGCAGGTTCCGCGGAAGGTGAGAACCGGCAGCTCGTTGAGCGCGAGCTTGAGCATCGGCCAGTTGACGCCCCACAGCAGCGTCAGCGCTGCCAGAAGAACGAAGCCCCGGCGCGGTAGCGGCTCGGTGCCACCGGGGGAGGTCGCCGCGTCCGTCATCGGCGAGAGCGGTCGCGGGCGCTGCCGAGCGCGCTCAGGAAGCGGCCACTTGAGCCATATCCCAGGCCAGCCAAAGGCGAACGGGCACGGCCGGCCCGTGATGCTGTTGCATCGGTCACGTCAGCCCCTGTCCTCTTCTCCCGGCTCGAAAGGTCCGGGGATGCGCCCGCTGTCCCGTTGCGGCCATCATCCCGTTCCGGTCGGCCGGCCTCAAGGGCGGCGCTTCGACAGGCACGGTCGTGCGTCGCAGAGTAGATACCGACAAGCACCCTTCACGTTATCGCTATAACGTATAGCGCAACCGAATAAGCATAGCCGCCCCAACTCTTTTTCTTGTTCATGGCCATTTTGGTGCCTAGACTGCCGTCCTGACGCGCGCTTGGCGGGCGGGCGATAATCGCGGACTCCCGTAGCATCTGCGAGTTGTTCGTGGCGGGCGCGTGCAGCAACCATAAGTCAGACTGGAGGACGGGATGAGCTTCAAGAAGATTGCCGGCGCCGTCGCGGTGGCCGGCGCGCTGGTGGCCGCGGGCGCGGTTCCGGGCCAGGCAGCGACACTCGACGACGTGAAGGCCGCAGGCACGCTCAAGTGCGGCATCAACACTGGCCTGCCGGGGTTCGCCTACACCGATGACGCGGGCAATTGGACCGGCTTCGACGTGGCTTATTGCCGGGCGATGGCTGCCGCCGTTCTGGGCGACGCCAACGCAATTTCCTTCGTCAACCTGACCGGCAAGACCCGCTTCCCGGCGCTGGCATCGGGCGAGATCGACGTGTTGTCGCGCAACACGACCTGGACCTACTCGCGCGACGTCGACCTCGGCTTCACCTTCGTCGGCGTCAACTATTATGACGGCCAGGGCTTCATCGGCCGCACGGCTTTGGGTATCAGCAGCGCCACCGAGCTCGACGGCGCCTCGGTCTGCATCCAGACCGGCACGACCACCGAGCTCAACCTCGCGGACTTCTTCCGCGTCAACGGCATCACTTACGAGCCGGTGCCGATCGAGACCAACGCAGAGGCCCGCGCGGCTTACGAGGCGGAGCGTTGCGACGTCTACACGACGGACGCGTCCGGTCTGGCAGCAACGAAGACCACCTTCGACGACCCCAGTGCACACATGGTGTTCCCGGAGATCGTCTCAAAAGAGCCGCTGGGGCCGCTGGTGCGCCAGGGCGACGACCAGTGGGCGGACATCGCGCGCTGGACGCTGAACGCGCTGATCACGGCCGAGGAGCTCGGCGTGACCCAGGCGAATGTCGAGGAGATGGCCGCAGCCGCTGGCGATCATCCTGAGATCAACCGGATGCTCGGCACGGAAGGCTCGCTTGGCGAGATGCTGGGCCTCGATGCGCAGTGGGCGGTCCGGGCGATCGCGGCGGAAGGCAACTACGCCGAGATCTTCGACCGCTATATCGGCCCCGACAGCCCGCTCGGACTGGGTCGTGGCCTGAATGCGCTGTACACGGATGGCGGCATCCTCTATTCGCCTCCGTTCCGTTAGAATCAACGATGTCACCGTCCCGCCCGCGCGACCGGGCGGGACGGTGATTCTTTCTGATCAGTGCTTATTTGAGACAAGAGAGATTGTTCCGTTGACGTGAGGAGGGCGCCGCCACCGTGAGCGAGAGACCGGCGCCTCCACGCGGCGGCGGCTTCGACATAAGCCGCGCCTGGACCGACGAGCGCGCCCGCGGCGTTATCTTCCAAATTCTGATCGTGCTCGGGGTGGCAGGCCTTGCCGCCTTCATCGTTATCAACACGATCACGAACCTTAGAGAAGCCGGTCTCTCCTCCGGCTACGGCTTCCTCTTCGACACCGCCAACTTCGATATCAACCAGCGCCTCCTCGATTACGCGTCGACCTCGACCTACGGGCAGGCGTTCGTGGTCGGTGCGCTCAACACGATCCTCGTCGCCGTGATGGGCATCATCGCTGCGACGGTCATCGGCTTCGTCACGGGCGTCCTCAGATTGTCCAACAACTTCCTGGTGAGCCGCATCGTTGGGGTCTGGGTCGAGTTCACCCGCAACGTCCCGGTCCTGCTGCAGATTATCTTCTGGTGGCTGATCATGCTGGCGCTGCCCAGGGTGAAGGACAGCATTTCGATCGGCGATGCAGCCTTTCTGAACAATCGCGGCATCTTCCTGCCCTCGCCCGTCTTCGAGGACGGCTCGGCGATCGTGCTGGCGATGATCCTGATCGGTGTGATCGGGGCGGTCCTGGTCGGGCGCTGGGCCAGGAAACGCCAGGAGGCGACGGGCCGCACCTTCCCGGTCGGCTGGGTCGGGCTCGGGCTGATCGTGGGCATCCCCGTGATCGTCTATGTCGCCCTCGGCCAGCCGCTCGATTTCGACATCCCGGAGAAGAAGCGCTTCAATTTGAAGGGCGGCTTCAACATTACGCCGGAGCTGATAGCGCTCTGGCTGGCGCTCTCCACCTATACCGGCGCCTTCATCTCCGAGATCGTGCGCGGCGGCATTCTCTCGGTCTCCAAGGGTCAGACCGAGGCGGCCGGCGCGCTCGGGCTGAGGCGCGGGCTGACCATGCGCAAGATCATCCTGCCGCAGGCGCTGCGGGTGATCATCCCGCCGATGACCAGCCAGTACCTCAACCTGACCAAGAACTCCTCGCTCGCCGTCGCCATCGGCTACCAGGACATCGTCTCCATCGGCGATACCATCCTCAACCAGAGCGGACAGGCGCTCGAGGTGATCTCGCTCTACATGGCCTTTTATCTGGTGCTGAGCCTGCTCACGTCCGCATTCATGAATTGGTACAACAAGCGCATCGCCCTGGTGGAACGATGAAGACGCACGCCTTCCACCGCAGCCGGGCGGAGATGCTGCCGGAGCGGCCGGCGCCCATCACCACCACGGGTGTGATCGGCTGGCTGCGGACCAACCTCTTCTCCAGCTATCTGAGCGCGGCGCTGACGCTCGGCTCGATCGCCGTGCTCGCGCTGATCGTACCGGGTCTGATCGAGTGGGCCTTCATCGATGCAACGCTTACGGGCGAGATCGGCAAGGACTGTCCCAGCGAGGGTGCGTGCTGGGCTTGGCTCGACCAGCGCATCACTCAGTTCTTCTACGGCTTCTACCCAGCCGATGCCTACTGGCGGGTGAACATCTGCATCGCCCTGCTGGTACCGGCGCTCGCCTATATGCTGTTCGACAAGCTGCCGTATTCCCGCTACGGGCGCTGGTTCTCGCTCGCCTATCCGGTAATCGCCGCGATCCTTCTGGTCGGCGGCCTCGGCCTCGAAGTCGTGCGGACCGATCAGTTCGGCGGCTTCATGCTCAATCTTATCGCCGGACTCGTCGGCATCGTGCTTTCGCTACCCATCGGGATCCTGCTGGCACTCGGCCGGCGCTCGCGCATGCCGATCGTCCGGATGTTCTCGGTCGGGTTCATCGAGTTCATCCGCGGCGTGCCGCTGATCACGCTGCTCTTCGTCGCGATCATCCTGCTGCCGCTTTTCTTGCCGCCCCAGGTCACGCTCGACCAGTTGATCCGCGTGATGATCATCATCACGGTGTTCGCCTCCGCCTACATGGCCGAGGTGATCCGCGGCGGACTGCAGGCGATCCCGCAAGGGCAGTACGAGGCCGGTCAGGCGATGGGGCTCGGCTACTGGCAGTCGATGCGCCTGATCATTCTGCCACAGGCGCTCAAGATCTCGATCCCGGGAATCGTCAACACCTTCATCGGGCTCTTCAAGGACACCACGCTGGTCATCATCATCGGCCTGTTCGATATCCTGGGCCAAGCGCGCCTCCTCCAGACCAATCCGGACTGGCTGGGCAAGGTCGATTACGAGACCTTCCTGCTGGCGGCGCTGTTCTTCTTCGTGATCTGCTTCAGCATGTCGCGCTACTCGCTCAATCTCGAGAAGCGTCTGGACACCACGAGACGCTAGGGAGGCACCATGGCGGAGGCAGATGCCGCGCCCGGCGGCGCCGAAGACCCGATCATCGAAATCACCGGCCTCAACAAGTGGTTCGGCCAGTTCCACGTGCTGCGCGACATCGATCTCATGGTTGAGCGACGGGAGCGCATCGTCATCTGCGGGCCGTCGGGATCGGGCAAGTCGACGCTGATCCGCTGCATCAACAGGCTGGAGGAGCATCAGGAAGGCAAGGTCGTCGTCGACGGCGTCGAGCTCACCCACAACCTAAAGAACATCGATGCCATCCGCCGCGAGGTCGGCATGGTGTTCCAGCAGTTCAATCTGTTTCCGCACCTGACCGTGCTGGAGAACTGCACCCTCGCGCCGATCTGGGTGCGCAAGATGCCCAAGGACGAGGCGCAGCAGATCGCCATGAAATACCTCGAGCGAGTCAAAATTCCGGAACAGGCCCTGAAATATCCCGGCCAGCTCTCGGGTGGTCAGCAGCAGCGCGTGGCCATCGCCCGCTCCCTCTGCATGCAGCCGAACATCATGTTGTTCGACGAGCCCACCTCGGCCCTCGATCCGGAGATGATCAAGGAGGTGCTCGAGGTCATGGTCGACCTTGCCGAGAGCGGCATGACCATGCTCGTCGTCACCCATGAGATGGGCTTCGCCTCGCAGGTCGCCAACCGCGTCATCTTCATGGACGAGGGCCAGATCGTCGAACAGAACACGCCGGAAGAGTTCTTCAACAATCCCCAGTCCGATCGGACCAAGCTGTTCCTGAGCCAGATTCTGTAGGGCCTGCGGTGGGCATGCGGCCTGTCTCAGCCTCCGTCCGCCTTGCCTTCGCCAACGTCGAAACGCGCAGGCGCGGGGCTCACCACGCGGGTCTTGCCGCCGTCAGCGACCTCGAAGACGGCGAGGCCCCGTTCCGCGATCCCCTCGTCGTCGAAGCGAAAGAGACCGTCCGCGCCGACGAATCCGCCGCGGTTGCCGATGGCCTGCGCGCCGAACGAGGCGCCCGCACGGGCGAGAGCCGCGGCCAGCGCGGTCGCATCATAGGCGACGGTAGCGATTGCTCCCGGCGATTCGCCGAAGACCCGGCGGTAGCGTTCCTCGAAATTCCGCCGTGCGTCCGGGTCAGGACCCGCGAACCAGCCGCCCGCGAGCGCCGGCTCGCCGAGCGTAGCCGCATCCTCCCAGAGGCCCGTTCCCAAAACGCGGACTTCGGTGGGGTCGATGTCGTAGTAGGGGAGTAGCGGCGCGACCTGCCGCAGCCGAGCGCCGCCATCCGCCAGCAGTAGCGCATCGAAGGGCAGCTCGCCCAGCGTGTCGAGGGTCTCGAGCCGTTTTAGGCGGCGGCGGGCGGCGGCATCGTCCTGCCGGGCAAGCGTCCGTCGCTCGTGCTCCAGGGCCTGGGCGCGCCGGTCGTACTCGGCGAGGTCACTCACGACGTTTGCTGCGTCCGACGCATCCGCAGCGTAGTTACGGACTTTTTCGAGCGACAGTCCGTTGAGCGCTGCCGCCGTCCAGGCTTCGTCCGCCACCGTCGCGCCATAACGTGTCTCAGGCGCCAACAGGGCGATCCGTCGGTGGCCATTCGCCGCCGCGTGGGCGAAGACCCGCCTGATCTGCGCGCGCGGTGTATGGCCGAGCAGGTACACGCCTTCGCTTGCGGCCGCCCGATCGGTGGAGAAGGCGACCACGGTGACCCCATGCGCTCGTGCGTGGGAGGCGACTGCGTTCACGCCCTCGGCAAACAGGGGTCCGAGGATCAGGTCAACGCCCTCTTCGAGCAGCGCGAGCGCGGCCCGCTCGGCACCCGGCGCCGTGCCTCCCGTATCGCGCGGCAGCAGCAAGAAGCGCTCATCGGCCGTGTCGAAGAGGGCGAGCTGCGCCGCGTGCAGCAGCGTCTCACCTTCCGACGCATAGCGGCCGGAGAGTGGCAGCAGCAGGCCCACCCTGGCGGCGGGTCGCGCTTCTTCGGGCGCCGAGGCTGCGCCGTCGTCTTCCTCGGCAAGCTCCCCCGCAGTCGATTCATCGGCGGGGAGGGCGGCGAGCGTTTCGGCCCGCTCATCGGCCGGAGGGATCAAAGACTCAGACGCGGCGGTCTCCCCTTCGGCTGCCGAGCGAGGCGGCGGCTGGTCCTCGGGCGGTGGCGGCGGTACGCTCGGTGCGGCGCAGGCGCCCCCGAGAAGGACCAGCAGCAGGGCGGCGCCTGCCGCTCCGATCCGCCGGCGCCGATTAGCTGCGGAGAGGCTACGAGGTCGATCCATGTCCGAGGAAGCTCCCGCGACGCCGGCAGGCGCGGGACAGACTAGGGAGGACACCCCGGCGAGTAAACCGAAGCCCGGGGCGGAACCAGGTCTTTGGCTGGTGGCGACCCCGATCGGCAATCTGGAGGACGTTTCTCAACGGGCGCTTACGGTGCTTGCGTCCGTCGATCGTGTCGCCTGCGAGGACACCCGCCGCACCGGGCGGCTCCTGGCACGCCACGGTATCTCGGCACGCCTTGTCTCCTACCACGAGCATAACGCGGCGCGCGTTCGCCCGGCGTTGATCCGTACGCTTACAGGGGGCGGCTCGGTGGCTCTAGTTTCGGACGCCGGCACGCCGCTGATCTCCGACCCCGGCTACAAGCTGGTCAGCGAAGCGGTCTCCGCCGGTATTCACGTCACCGGCTGTCCCGGCCCGAGCGCGCCCCTGCTCGCGCTCATCCTCTCTGGCCTGCCGACCGATCGCTTCTACTTCGGCGGCTTCCTGCCCTCAAAGGCGGGGCCCCGGCGGGAGGCGCTCGCCACGCTCTGCTCCCTCGACGCCACGCTCGTCTTCCTCGAATCGCCCCGGCGACTGGCGGCGTCACTAGAAGACATAGCGGCGATACTCGGCCCGCGCCCGGCGGCTGTGGCGCGCGAGCTGACCAAGCTGCACGAGGAGGTACGGCGCGGATCGCTCGGCGAACTGGCCGGCCATTACGCCGCCGCCGGTGCTCCCAAAGGCGAAGTCGTGATCGTCGTTGGCGGCGAGCGGGGAGACACGGCGCAACGAGCGCTCTCGGACGCGGATATCGACGCGCGCCTCGACCGTCTGCTCGCCGAGGGCACCGTGCGCGACGCCGCGGCGGCGCTCAGCGCCGAAACCGGGCTGCCGCGTCGCGAGCTCTATACCCGTGCATTGGCACGGACACGGGCACGGGAGGAATGCGCGGTCGATCCCTAGAGGAACGACGCGCGGCTTATGCGCGTGGTCTTGCGGCGGAGCGACTTTGCGCGTTGCGTCTCCGACTCACGGGCTGGCGCATCCTGGCGCGGCGCTACGTGACCCCCGCAGGCGAACTCGACATCGTCGCGCAACGCGGCGCGTTGATCGCCTTCATCGAGGTGAAGCATCGCAAGGAGCGCCAGGGCATTCTTGAGGCCGTTACCGCGCATCAGCGGCGGCGTATCGAGAACGCCGCCACCATTTACTTGTCGCGTCACCCGAATCGGCGCAAGCTTTCACTCCGATTCGATTTGATGGTGGTGAGCCCTTGGCGATGGCCGAGCCACCTGCCAGATGCGTGGCGTCCCGACCGCAGCGGGACAGTTATCTGACACGATTGACGCGGTGCCCGAGCCGGAAGGCGGGACCCGCAGTCGCGCTCGTACTCCTCTTGGCCGGCTCGCTCTCCCTCTCTGGATGTGCGGAACTTCTGATCGGCGCGGCCGCTACGACGGGCGTTGCGATCGCCGAGGAGCGCTCGGTCGGCGACGCGGTCGACGACCTGACCATTAGGGCGGAGCTCAACCACCTATTCTTCCGGGACGATGTCGAGCTCTTTGGGGACGTGTCGTTCAGCGTGATCGAAGGACGTGTTCTGCTCAAAGGCAGCGTGCCCACGCCCGACGATCGCATCCGTGCGCTTCGGCTCGCCTGGCAGGCCGCCGGCGTTCGCGAGGTGATCAATGAGCTTCAGGTGGCCGACGACAGCGGGATCTTGGATTACGCGCGTGACACGTGGATTTCGGCGCAGCTCAAGGGAAAGCTTCTGGTGGACGGCGATGTCCTCTCCATCAACTACAGCGTGGAGACGGTCAACGGCACGGTCTACCTCCTGGGTATCGCGCAGGACGAAGCCGAACTCGCGCGGGTCACCGAACATGCCCGCAGCATCGAGGATGTGAAGCGTGTCGTGAGCCACGTGGTCTTGAAGGACGACCGTCACCGCCCGGTGACGCCTTGATGGCCGGTGGGGCGAATGCACGCACAGGCCGCACGGGCGGCCGGAGTCTTCGCCACTGGCGCCAAGCTGGTCCGGCCGCAGCTCTCGCCCTCGCGCTGGCCGCCCCGCTGAGTCTCGCCGGTTGTGCGGATGTCATCATCGGCGCGGCCACCACGACGGGCCTCGCCATCGCCGAGGAACGCACGGTCGGCGACGCCGTCAAGGACCTGACGATTCAAGCGGAACTCAACCATCTCTTCTTCCGGGACGATCTCGACCTTTACAACGACGTCTCGATCAGCGTGATGGAGGGCCGCGTGCTGCTCAAGGGTAGCGTGCCGACGCATGAGGATCGGATCCGCGCGGGTTGGGTCGCCCGGCAGGCTGCGCGCGCGGAGGAGGTGATCAACGAGCTGCAGGTGACCGGCGAGGGCGGAATTCTGGACTACGCGGAGGACAGGTGGATTTCGTTTAAGCTCCGGGCCAGGCTGCTCATGGACCTCGATATCCTGTCGGTCAACTATGATATCGAGACCGTCAACGGCACGGTTTATCTCTTGGGGATCGCGCAGGACGAGGATGAGCTGGAGCAGGTCAAGGCGCACGCCCGCAGTGTGGGCGGCGTCGAGCGCGTGGTGAGCCACGTGATCATGAAGGACGACCCGCGTCGCCCGCTGCCATCTGATGCGCGGTCAAGCTCCTCGCTGCCACCTGATGCCGGGTGACGCGATCGAAGGTGCGCTCCGCGCTGTCGGCATCCTCGCGGACGAAGAGATCGACTTGGCCGATGCTGCGCTGTTGCTCGGTGCCCTCGACATGCCGGGCGCATCGCTCGAAGGCTACCGCACCCACGTCGGCCGGCTCGGCGAGGACGTGGCGGCGCTGGCCCGCGCCGGCGAGCCGCTGGAGCGTCGCCGCCGTCACCTCAACGCCGTTCTCTTCGAGGCGCACGGGTATGCCGGCGATACCGAGAGCTACGATGCGCCCGAGAACGCAAATCTGCTTCAGGTCATCGACCGCAGGATCGGTCTCCCGGTCAGCCTCGGCATTCTCTACATCCACGCCGCCCGGGCGCAGGGCTGGGCAGTGGACGGGCTGGCCTTCCCCGGTCACTTTCTGGTGCGGATGGACGAGGGCGACCGCCGTGTGATCGTCGATCCCTTCCACCAGGGCCAGGCGCTGGAGGCCGGTCACCTGCGCGGCCTGCTCAAGCAGTTCCAGGGTGCCGATGTGGAGCTGGAGCCCGCCCACTACGCGCCGGTCGGCAACCGGGCGATCCTTCTCAGGCTCCAGAACAATATCAAGTCCCGGGCGCTGCAGGCGGGCGACGGCACCCGCGCCGCCGCGATCCTGGAACGGATGCTGCTGATCGCGCCGGAGGCCGGCGGCCTCTGGCATGAGCTCGGCATGGTGCGGGCGCGGCTCGGCACCATCAAGGGCGCGGTCGAGGCGCTGGAGCGGAGCCTTGCCTGTCCGTTGCCCGAAGCCGCGCGGTCGCGTGTCGAGGCGGCGCTCGCGTCTCTCACGACCAGCCTGCATTGAGAGCCGAGGGACTTAGGGGGTCCATGACGTGAGCCTCGCCGTGGCCATTCAAATGGACCCGATCGAGTCCATCGACATCGAGGCCGACAGCACCTTCGTGCTCGCGCTGGAAGCGCAGGCCAGGGGCCATAGGCTGTACCACTACCTGCCGCAGCATCTCTCGCTGACCGCGGCCGGTGCGGTGGCGACGGTGCGTCCCCTTGAGGTGCGCCGGAAGATCGGCGATCACTTCTCCCTCGGTGCGCCTAAGAGCGTCGACCTCGCCACCATGGACGTCGTCCTGATGCGCCAGGACCCGCCCTTCGACATGGCCTACATCACGGCCACCCACATCCTGGAACAGATTCAAGCAGAGACGCTGGTGGTCAACGACCCGGTTCATGTGCGGAACGCGCCGGAAAAACTCTTCGTCACGCGGTTCCCCGAGCTGATGCCGCCGACGCTGATCACCGCCGAGCGCGACATGATCGTCGATTTCCGCGCCCGGCACGGCGACATCATCCTCAAGCCCCTTTTCGGCAACGGCGGCGCGGGCGTATTCCACGTCGGGCCCGAGGACGAGAACCTCAATGCCTTGATCGAGATGTTCGGCACGTTCTTCCGCGAGCCGATCATTGCCCAAGCCTATCTGCCGGCGGTGCGCGACGGCGACAAGCGCATCATCCTGGTGGAGGGCGAGCCGGTGGGCGCCGTGAACCGGGTGCCGGCCGCCGGCGAGGCCCGTGCCAACATGCATGTCGGCGCCCGGCCGGACAAAACCCGACTGAGCGACCGCGACCGTGAAATCTGCGCGGCGATCGGCCCGGCACTCCGGGAACGCGGCCTGATCTTCACGGGGATCGACGTGATCGGAGGCTATCTCACCGAGATCAACGTCACCTCGCCCACGGGCATTCAGGAGATCAACCGCCTCGACGGCACTCGCCTCGAAGCCCTGATCTGGGATGCGATCGAGGTCCGGCTCGCGCGCTCGTAGACCTATATTCAGGCCGATACGTGGGCCTTGTTCTATAGGGGCTCGCGCTTGGGCGGCCCTGGATCGTCGACGTTCCAGTCTGCGCCGTACACCGCGATCACCGTCTCGCCCGTGACGGTGCCGGGATCGAGGCAGGGCACGTTGACGCTGTAGCAATCGGGCGCCGAGCGCGGCGAGTAAAATGACTTCACGCCGCAGACCGCGCAGAAGAGGTGCTCGGCCACGCCAGTGCCGAAGCGGTAGCTGGTCAGCTTGTCCGCGCCCGAGAGCAGGGCAAAACGCGATTTCGGCACCACCAGATGGCGGTAGCCGGACTTCCGGCAGATCGAGCAGTCGCAGTCGTGCACCTCGATCTGGGCCGGAGCCTCGCAGGAGAAGCGCACCGCGCCGCAGTGGCAGCCGCCCGTGTGGGTGACGAGCGCGGTCACTGGCGGCTGTTCGTCGCGTGAATGGCGGGTGCGGCGGGCAGCACGCGCATCTCGGCCTCTTCCCCTGCGCGTCGCGCAAACGCCCGCCGTAAACTTTGGCGGGCGCGGGCCGGAGACTGGAGCGGGCGATGGGATTCGAACCCACGACCCCAACCTTGGCAAGGTTGTGCTCTACCCCTGAGCTACGCCCGCCTGCGCCCAGCCCCGTGCGTTGCGATAGTACGCGTTCGGCGCGCCCGCACAAGCGCAATCCCGCTGACACATTTCCCACCGAAAAGGTATACGCAGCACGTGCATCGTTGCCCCCCGTGCAGATGGCGATTGACGCTGGCTTGCGGCAAGGGTAGGAGGGGCGCGGACCGAGGACGCCGCGTCGCACGCGCGTCCGAATTCGAGTCCGACGGCGGGTCATTCATCGGTTGCCTTGCGGCCAACCCGCCGCTGAAGGAGCAATAAATCCTGCATCACGTCATTGGTCCGCGACATGCGGCTGGGAGCCACGCCGGCGCCCGTGCCGTGCTGTCGCTCGAAGGCTCGCAGGGTGCGGCGAAATCGCCGCTATGGAGGAAATTTCGTGGAATTGAATGAAGGATTCGCGGATCTCGGTCTGAGCGAGCCGCTGCTCGCCGCCGTGGCCGGGGCCGGCTACGAGGCGCCGACGCCGATCCAGCAGAAAGCCATCCCGCTGGTCCTGCGCGGCGTCGACCTGCTGGGCTGCGCCCAGACCGGCACAGGCAAGACCGCATCCTACGCGCTGCCGATCATCGACATCTTGAGCGCGGGCACGGGCAAGCCGCGGATGCCGCGATGCCTGATCCTGGCGCCGACGCGGGAACTCGCGCAGCAGATTGCCGACAACTTCGTCACCTACGGCGCCAAACACAGCCTGCGCCAGGCGCTGCTCATCGGCGGCGAGGGGTTCACGCTGCAGGAAGCCGCGCTCGGCAAGGACCCCGACATTCTGATCGCCACCCCTGGTCGCCTGATCGACATGTTCGAGCGGGGCCGGATCATGCTGGGCGGCGTCAAGGTCTTGGTGATCGACGAGGCCGATCGCATGCTCGACATGGGCTTCATCCCGGATGTCGAGCGCATCGTCCAGACGCTGCCGCGCATCCGCCAGACTCTCATGTTCTCCGCCACACTCGGGCCCGAGATCAAGCGGCTCGGCAAGGAGTTCCTGATCAACCCCAAGGAGGTGAGCGTCGCGCCGCCGGCAACGGTGGCAGGCACCGTGAGCCACGCGATGATCCTGGTGGACCCGGAAGAAAAACGCGCCGCGTTGCGTGTCCTGCTCCGCGACGAGGCGGTGCAGAGCGCGCTGATCTTTTGCAACCGCAAGAAGGACGTCGATATCGTCAGCGCCTCGCTCCAGCGCCACGGCTTCGACGCTCGCGCGCTGCACGGCGACATGGTGCAGCACCGCCGCACCGAGACGCTGGCGGCGTTCAAGGAGGGCGAGGTCAACCTCCTCGTCTGCAGCGACGTGGCGGGTCGCGGCCTCGACATCGAGGCCGTATCTCACGTCATCAACTTCGACGTGCCCTACAATCCCGAGGACTACGTCCATCGCATCGGCCGCACCGGCCGTGCCGGCCGCGAGGGCCAGGCGATCACGCTCGCCACTCATGAGGAAGCCGAGGCCGTGGGCGCCATCGCGGCGCTCGTCAACGCCGCGATCCCGCTCACGACCCCCGAGGGCGAGCCGGCCGAACTCGACGCCGCCCCCCGCGAGCGCAGCCGTTCGCGCCGGGGCCGCAGGCGCCGCGAGGAGCCTGGCACGGCCGAGAAGCGCCCGACGCGTCAGCGCAAGCGGACGCGCGACGCAGAAGCTGCCGAAAGCAAGCCCAAGCGGGAGAAGAGGCGAGCCGGGAGCTCCGCAGAGGCAAATGAGGGCCAGCGTGACCGCAGGGCGACCAAGCAGAGCGCCACTGACCGCGACGACGAGCGGGTAACGGGGCTCGGCGACCACGTGCCGGCGTTCCTCAGCGATCCCCTGCCGGCGCTCCGGCCCGGCGCGGAGCGCTAACCCAGAGTTCTCACCTTAAGTCACGGCCTGCGCATATCGCGCGAAAACGCGCGGGTTCATACCGCGCGGAATCGCGCGCGTGCCCACACCGTGCCCTGAACAGGACGCGAACCCGTTATCGCGACGAAGAGGCGAGGCGCTGCCACCAGCCGCGCCGCCGGGGGCGCTCACCCTCGATATCGTCCGGCGGAAGCACCGCGGTGGGCGCGTCATCGCCGCCGTCGACCGGAGGAGCCTCGCTCCCGTCGGAGACCTCAACAGCCTCCGGGCGCGATGCGTCGTCCGATCCGTTGCCACTCGCTGCGGTCGCCTGCGGGCCATCGATGACCGCTGGCTCAGGCAAGGGCGCTGGCGCCGGCGGCGCAAACACCGGTGCCGGCGGTGCCTCAAGCTCAGGCTCGGATGTGGCTAGGGCCGGCGCGCTCGCGTCGTTGGCGGGGGTGGCCGCTTCTTCGGCGGTGGGAGTTGCAGGGGCCGCCGGGGGCTCGACCTCAGCCGCAGACGCGGGTGAGGCGTCTCCCTCCGCCGCGAGCGGAGGGGTCGTCTCCTCGGCTGCTGCGCCGGGAGTCTCGCGCGCCTCCTCCTGCCGCTCCTGCTGCTTGGGCGCGCGGCCGCGCCCACCACGTCGGCCTCGACGCCGGCGCTTGGCGCGAGGAGCATCTTCGGTCTTCTCGGCCTTGTCGTCCGCCGCGGCTGCCGACTCCTCCTTCTCGTCCTCAGAGCCGCCTTCGGCCGGGGCCACCTCAGCCGGTGCGGAGGTAGCAGCCTCGGCAGGGGCTTCCTCCGCCCCCTCGCCACGCGGCTTGCGCCGGCGCCGACGGCGGCGCTTGGTCGGCTCCGCGGACTCGCCCTTGGTCTCCGGCTTGGCCTTGCTCTCGCGCTGGGGCGCCTCGTCTGCCTCTTCCTCCGCAGGCTCCTCGACCGGTGCGGGTCGGGCCGCGAGCCGCTCGATCGCGTAGCTCGGCGGCACGAGGCTGTCGTCCTGCTCGAAGCTGACGGCGAACGCGTAGCGCTGCTCGATCTCCTCCAGCATCCGGCGCTTGCGGTTGAGGATGTAAAGCCCGACCGCGGCCGGCACGCGCAGCAGGATCTCGGCGCTTCGCCCCTGCAGCCCTTCCTCCTCGATGGCTCTGAGCGCGTGGACTGCGGACGATTCCACCGAGCGTCTGACGCCGGTGCCGGCGCAGCTCGTGCAGCGCTCCATGCTGGCTTCCACCAGGCTTGGGCGCAGCCGCTGGCGCGAGAGCTCCATCAGGCCGAAGGGGCTGATCCGGCCCATGCGAATGCGCGCGCGGTCGATCTTCATCGACTCCTTGAACTTGCGTTCCACCGCCCGCTGGTTGCGGTTCTCGTCCATGTCGATGAAGTCGATGACGATCAGCCCGGCGAGGTCGCGCAGCCTGAGCTGGCGGGCGATCTCCTCCGCCGCCTCCAGGTTGGTCCTGAGCGCGGTCTCCTCGATCGTGCGCTCCTTGGTGGCCCGCCCCGAGTTGACGTCGATCGCCACCAGCGCCTCGGTCGGGTTGATGACCAGGTAGCCGCCCGACTTGAGCTGGAGCTCAGGGCCATACATGGAATCGAGCTGGCTCTCGATCTGATAGCGGACGAAGAGCGGAATTCGGTCCCGATAGGGTTTGACGCGAGAGGCGTGGCTCGGGATCATGGTCTTCATGAACGTCTTTGCGGTCCTGTAGCCCTCGTCCCCCTCGATCAGGATCTGCTCGATGTCGCGCGTGTAGAGGTCGCGGATCGAGCGGCGGATGAGGTTGGCCTCCTCGTTGATGACGCAGGGCGCCATCGATTCCATCGTGAGGTCGCGGATGTTCTGCCAGCGGCGCAGCAGGTATTCCAGGTCGCGCCTGATCTCCGTCTTCGAGCGCGAGAGCCCGGCGGTCCGCACGATGACCGCCATGCGCGCCGGGATATCGAGATCGGCCATGATCTTCTTGAGGCGACGCCGGTCGTCGGCGTTGACGATCTTGCGCGAGATGCCTCCGCCCCGGATCGCATTGGGCATAAGCACGATGTAGCGTCCGGCGAGCGAGAGATAGGTGGTGAGCGCCGCGCCCTTGTTGCCGCGTTCCTCCTTGACCACCTGCACCAGCAGGATCTGGCGCTTCTTGATGACCTCCTGGATGCGGTAGCGGCGGCTGAGCAGCGAGCGGCTGGCCTGCAGGCGCCGCCGCTCCAGGTCGTCCAGCTCGTCCCCGCCCATGACCTCGACATCGCCGTTTGCACTGGCATCGCCGTTGGCCCCGCCATTGCCGTCGTCGGCGCCGTTGGCCTGGGCGGCCCCGTCATCGCTGCTGCCGTCACCATCGTCGGCGGCCACTTCCGTATTCTCAGGGGCGTCCGTCGGCTCGGGCTGAGCATCGCCCTCGGGCGACGCCTCGCCTTCGGCCGCGGCCTCGCCGTCGGCACCGTCCTCGGCCGCTGCGGCCGGCGGGGCGGCGGCGGGCTCTTCGGCGTCATCGACGGCATCCGCCGTCTCAGCATAGAGCGCCTCCCGGTCCGCGACCGGGATCTGGTAGTAGTCGGGGTGGATTTCGTTGAAGGGCAGGAAGCCGTGGCGATTGCCACCGTAGTCGACAAATGCCGCCTGGAGCGAGGGCTCCACGCGCATGACCTTAGCGAGATAGACGTTTCCCTTGAGCTGCTTCCTGGCAGCCGATTCGAAGTCGAATTCCTCTAGGCGTGTTCCGTCCGCCACCACCACGCGGGTCTCTTCCGCGTGGCTGGCGTCGATGAGCATTCGTTTGGCCATTGTTGTGTTTTCTCCGTCCGGGAGCGCGCGGGGGCCTCAGCCTCCCGTAAGCGCGTCCGCGGGAACGCGATCCGGCGCCGCGCCGAAAGGGGGCCGCCGGCCGGCGCGCGGCGGTCTCGTCTCGCGACGGACCGCATCACGGCGGGGTCGGTCGGCTCGATGGTAGGCGGCTGCCGCATCGGACTCGTTCCGTGGTTTCGAGGTGTAGACTCACCGGACGCGCCCGCTGCCCCCGGCTTCTTGCCGGGAAGCCACCGCCCCCGCCATCGTCTTGCGTGCGGTGCGGCGTGGCTCGTCCATCAGTCGTTTCGCACCCTTATGATAGTGCCGCGGGCCGCCAAAAACAATGCGCTTGCCAATTTAGGGCAGCATCCGTGCCGCAAAGGCGGCTGCCCGATCACCGTCAGGCAGCGACGAACCGGCGCACGGCGACCTCTTCCCGGTTCTGCTGTGCGTGCCAAAGATCGTATTGCATCTGCTGCTGCAGCCAGCTCTCCGGACTGCCGCCGAATGCCTGCGACAGGCGGATGGCCATTTCGGGCGAAATCCCGATCCGACCGTTGAGCAGCATGGACAGCGTGTTGCGCGATACCGCGAGCCCCTTCGCGGCTTCCGTCACGGTCAACCCGAGCGGTTCGAGGCACTGACGCCTGATGAACGCCCCGGGGTGGGGAGGGTTGTGCATGAGTGCCTGCATTTGAAGTATCGAGGCTCGTTAGATTGTAATACATAATACGACGTTTGTCAGCGCGCTCCTGAAGCGTGGCCCTACCCGCGACAAGCTGACTCAGGCCGTCGAAGGCATGGAAATTGTCGCCTGTCGCGGCGTTGACGCTCCCAAGGGCGCTCACTACATTCAGGCCGCCCCATCACAGGACGAGATTGCAAGGTGTTGCGCGAACTGACCGACCGCTCGCGGGAGGTGCTCCGCCGGCTGGTCGAGGAATTCATGGAAACCGGGCAGCCGGTGGGCTCGCGCACGCTCTCGCGCCGGCTCACGACCCCGGTCTCGCCCGCGACGGTGCGGAACGTCATGGCCGACCTGGAGGATGCCGGCCTGCTTTATGCGCCGCATGTCTCGGCGGGGCGGCTGCCGACCCAGCTGGGCTTGCGCATCTACGTGGACGGCCTGCTGGAGCTGGGCCGGCTCACCGAAGACGAGCGCGCCAGCATCGAGGGCAAGTGCCGGGCGGCGGGGCGCACGGTGGAGGAGATGCTGACCGAGACCACCGAAGCGCTCTCGGGCCTCTCGGGCTGCGCCGGGCTGGTGCTCGCGCCCAAGGCCGACGTGCCGTGCCGCCAGGTGGAGTTCGTGAGCCTCAGCCAGGGCCGGGCGCTCGCGGTCATGGTGACGGAGACGGGGCTGGTCGAGAACCGGGTGATCGACGTGCCGCCCGGCATGACCCAGTCGCACCTGAGCCGCGCCACCAACTACCTGAACGCGCGGCTTGCCGACCGCACCCTCGCCGAGCTCGGCGACGAAATCCGCACCGAAATCGAGGAGCACCGGGCTCAGCTCGATGATCTCACCGCGCGCGTCGTCGAAGCCGGGATCGCCGAATGGTCGAATGGGGCGCGCGAGCACGGCAGTCTGATCGTGCGCGGCCGGGCCAACCTGATCGAGGATGTCACCGCTCTCGCGGACCTCGAACGAATTCGGCAGCTGTTCGACGCGCTGGAGGAACGAAACGACTTCATCAAGCTGCTGGAGAGCACCGAAGGGGCGGATGGGGTCCAGATCTTCATCGGGGCGGAAAGCACGCTCTTCGCCTCCACCGGCTGCTCCATGGTGGTGGCGCCCTATCGCGATTCCGAGGCGCGCTTCATCGGAGCCATCGGCGTGATCGGCCCCACCCGCATCAACTACGGCCGCATCATCCCGATGGTGGATCACACGGCCGCCATCATCGGCCGGGTGCTCGGGTGAGCGAAGGCAAATCGCGCCCGGCGCGACGGCGCCCGTGGGCGCGGAAGGAAACGAAGGAGACCATGCAAGACGAGACCGAACGGGCCGAGCCCGAAACCGACAGCGCCCGGCCCGAAGAGCAGAGCGACGCAAAAGGCGCCGCGGACGAGGACCGCGGCCAAGAGGACGCAGCGACGGAGGACGCCCCTGAGCTGGAAGCCGCCGAGGACGAGGAGATCGCCGACGCCGAAGAGGATGAGGCGGAGGACGGGGAAGACGCGCTCAAGGATCAGCTCCTGCGCGCCCTAGCCGATGCCGAGAACGCGCGGCGCAGGGCCAAGAAGGACGTGGACGACGCGCGAAACTACGCGATTTCGCGCTTCGCCCAGGACCTGCTGGGCGTCGCCGACAACCTGGGCCGCGCACTGGAGAGCATTCCCGCCGAGCGGCGCGAGAGCGACGACGCGGTGAAGGCGATTGCCGAGGGCATCGAGATGACGGCGCGGGAGTTCGAGACGGCGCTGGGGCGCCACGGCATCACCAGGATCGACCCGCTGGGCGAGAAGTTCGACTACAACCTGCACCAGGCGCTGTTCGAGACTGCGGAGACGGACCAGCCGGATGGCACCGTCGTCCAGGTCTTTCAGACAGGCTACAGGATCGGCGACCGCCTGCTGCGCGAGGCGATGGTGGGTGTGGCCAAGGGCGGCACTCCACCGGCAGCAGACGACGAAGCCGATCCTGAGGCCGAAGCCGAGGCGGAGACCGGGTCGGACGGCGCGGATGCGCCGGCGGATGAGCCCTCATGAGCCTGCAGACGCGCCGTTCTGGACGCTTGCAGGGCGCAAATCTGCACCCATATTGACCATTGGACGCGGCGGTCGCCCGCCGCGAGGGGGGAGCCCCATGGGCATGAGACATGGGGCAAAGGACACGGGGCGCGAAGCGATGCATGACGTGGTCGTTCGGGCCTGCTGACAATAGGGACGAGACATGAGCAAGGTGATCGGTATCGACTTGGGCACGACCAATTCCTGCGTGGCCATCATGGAAGGCAAGGACCCGCGGGTGGTCGAGAACGCGGAGGGCGCGCGCACGACGCCTTCGATCGTCGCGTTTACCGACGACGGCGAGCGCCTGGTCGGCCAGGCGGCCAAGCGACAGGCCGTTACCAACCCCGAGAACACCATCTTCGCGATCAAGCGCCTCATCGGGCGGCCCTTCAAGGACCCGATGACGCAGAAAGACATGAAGATGGTGCCCTACCAGATCGTCAATCACGGCAACGGCGATGCCTGGGTCACGGCGCGGGGCGACAACTACTCGCCGAGCCAGATTTCCGCCTTCACGCTGCAGAAGATGAAGGAGACCGCCGAAGCCTTCCTCGGCGGGCCGGTCACCCAGGCGGTCATCACGGTGCCCGCCTACTTCAACGATTCCCAGCGCCAGGCCACCAAGGACGCAGGTCAGATCGCGGGCCTCGAGGTGCTGCGCATCATCAACGAGCCCACCGCCGCCGCGCTCGCCTACGGCCTGGACAAGAAAGGCGGCGGCACCATCGCGGTCTACGACCTCGGCGGCGGCACCTTCGATATCTCGATCCTGGAGATCGGCGACGGGGTCTTCGAGGTGAAGTCCACCAACGGCGATACCTTCCTCGGCGGTGAGGACTTCGACATGCGACTCCTCGGCTATCTCGCCGATGAGTTCAAGAAGGAGCACGGCATCGACCTGCGCGAGGACAAGCTCGCGCTCCAGCGCCTGAAGGAGGCAGCGGAAAAGGCCAAGATCGAGCTCTCCAGCGCGATGCAGACCGAGGTAAACCTGCCTTTCATCACGGCCGATGCGAGTGGGCCCAAGCACCTCGCGATGAAGGTGACTCGGGCCAAGCTCGAAGCGCTGATCGACGACCTCATTACGCGCACGATCGAGCCTTGCCGGGCAGCGCTCAAGGATGCGGGCCTTTCCGCCGGCGAGATCGACGAGATCATCCTGGTCGGCGGCATGACCCGCATGCCCAAGGTCGTCGAGGTGGTGAAGAACTTCTTCGGCCGAGAGCCGCACAAGGGCGTCAACCCGGATGAGGTGGTGGCCGTCGGCGCCGCCATCCAGGCCGGTGTGCTGCAGGGCGACGTGACCGACGTGCTGCTGCTGGACGTGACCCCGCTCTCGCTCGGGATCGAGACGCTCGGCGGCGTGTTCACGCGGCTGATCGACCGCAACACCACGATCCCGACCAAGAAGAGCCAGGTCTTCTCCACCGCCGAGGACGGGCAGACCGCGGTCACCATCCGGGTCTTCCAGGGCGAGCGCGAGATGGCGGCGGACAACAAACTGCTCGGCCAGTTCGATCTCGTCGGCATCCCACCGGCGCAGCGCGGGATGCCGCAGATCGAGGTTACATTCGACATCGACGCCAACGGCATCGTCAACGTCTCCGCCAAGGACAAGGCGACCGGCAAGGAACAGCAGATCCGCATTCAGGCTTCCGGCGGCCTCTCCGACGGCGACATCGAGCGGATGGTGCGGGACGCAGAATCCCATGCCGAGGAGGACAAGCAGCGGCGCGAGCTGGTCGAGACCCGAAACCATGCCGAGGCGCTGATCCACTCGACCGAGAAGACCCTGTCCGAGCACGGCGACAAGATCGATCCGGCGGACAGGAGCGGGATCGAGGCACAGATCGCCGAGCTGCGCGAGGAACTCGGCGGCGAAGATGCAGACGCGATCAAGGCCAAGATGGAGCTTTTGGGCCAGAGCGCGATGAAGCTCGGCGAGGCCATGTACGCGGCAAGCCAGGGGGCAGAGGCCGGCACGCAGCCAATGGACGAGCCGCCGACCGGACCGGGGCCCGACGAAGGCCCCGCCAGCGAGCGGGATAACGTGGTCGACGCGGACTTCGAGGAGGTCGACGACAAGAAGGACCGGCCGTCCTCCTGAACCGGCGGAGGGCGGCTCCCGTGAACGCGGAGGCTGTCGGCGGCCGTCGGGCTGTGGGCCACGCCCGAGCGGGGCGCTGAACCATGGCCAAGGCCGACTATTACGACCTTCTCGGCGCCTCCCGCGACGCCAGCGAGGACGATCTCAAGAAGGCCTATCGCAAGCTCGCGATGCAGTACCATCCGGACCGCAATCCGGATGACCAGGCCGCCGAGCAGAAGTTCAAGGAGATATCCGAGGCCTACCACGTGCTCTCCGACAAGGAGAAGCGTGCGGCCTACGACCGCTTCGGCCATGCCGCCTTCGACGGTGCGAGCGGCGGCCCCGGCGCGGGCGGCTTCGACTTCGGCACGAGCTTTGCCGACGTCTTCGACGACCTGTTCGGCGACTTCATGGGTGGCGGCCAACGCCGCGGCGGCCGGCGACAGCCGGCCCGCGGGGCGGATCTCCGCTACAACATGGAGATCACGCTGGAGGACGCCTACAACGGCAAGCAGGCGACGATCCGCGTTCCCGGCACCGTGAACTGCGAGTCCTGCGGCGGCTCCGGCGCCCGCGCCGGCACCCGGCCTTCGGCCTGCGGGACCTGCGGCGGTGCAGGCAAGGTGCGGGCGCAGCAGGGTTTCTTTACCATCGAGCGGACCTGCCCCACCTGCCAGGGCGCGGGCCAGGTGATCGCCGACCCTTGCCCCAACTGCCGAGGCGCAGGCCGGGTGCAGAAGGAGAAGTCGCTCTCGGTGAACATTCCCACCGGCGTCGAGGACGGCACCCGCATCCGCCTCGCCGGCGAGGGCGAGGCCGGCGCGCGCGGCGCCCCGCCGGGCGATCTCTACATCTTCCTGTCGGTCGAGCCGCACCCCATCTTCCAGCGCGACGCCAAGCATGTTCACTGCCGCGTGCCCATCCCGATGACCACCGCGGCGCTCGGCGGAGCGGTCGAGGTGCCGACGGTTGGCGGCAGCCGCGCGCGGGTCACGGTGCCGGCGGGCACCCAGTCGGGGCACCAGTTCCGCTTGCGCGGCAAAGGCATGCCGGCGTTGCGGGGCGCCGGCCACGGCGACATGTACATCGAGGTCGCGGTCGAGACGCCGGTCAACCTCAGCAAGCGCCAGAAGGAGCTGCTCAAGCAGTTCAATGAGCAGGGCGGCTCCCGCCCGACCAGCCCGGAGTCCGAAGGCTTCTTCGCCAAGGTGAAGGAGCTCTGGGAGGACCTGAAGGACTGAGCGGGACCTCGCGGACCACGCGTTCGGCCGCTCGAGAGGTGCGGGATGCGATTTGCGCCGGGCCGCCAGGCCCGGACGGCGCGACTGCGCCGCGCGCCGCAAGGCGCGTAGCGTCGCGCGTTCACGCGCGCGGAGCGCACGATCGAGCGGAGCGAGCGCCCGGCGCCTGAGGGATAGTGAAAGGAGAAGCGATGAAAATCGGAATCCCGGGCGCGGCCGGGCGCATGGGCCAGGCGCTGACCCGTCAGGTGACGGCGACCGACGGCTGCACCGTGGTGGCCGCGACCGAGGTGCCAGGCCATGCCGCGCTCGGGCGGGACTGCGGCGCGCTTGCCGGGATTGAGCCGCTCGGCGTCGCGGTGGGCGACGATGCGCAGGCGATGTTTCGGGCTGCTGACGCGGTGCTCGACTTCACTCTGCCGGGCGCCGCCGCCCGCCACGCCGAACTCGCGGCGGCGGAGGGCACGATGCTAGTGGTCGGCACCACGGGCCTCGGCGCGGACGAGCAGGCCGCGTTGGAGGCCGCAGCGGCGCAGACCGCGGTGGTTCAGGCGCCCAACATGAGCCTGGCGGTCAACCTGCTATTCAGGCTCACTGAGCAGGTCGCGGGCCTGCTGGACGACGACTACGACATCGAGATCGTCGAGATGCACCACCGGCACAAGATTGATGCGCCGTCGGGCACGGCCTTGGGCCTCGGCCGGGCGGCGGCGCGTGCGCGGGGGGTCGCGTTCGATGAGGTCGCAGCCCGTGGGCGCGATGGCGTGACCGGAGCGCGTGCGCGGGGCGAGATCGGCCTCGCCGCGCTGCGCGGCGGCGATGTGACTGGCGAGCACAGCGTGATCTTCGCCGCCGACGGCGAGAGGTTGGAACTGGCGGTTCGCTCGTCCAACCGTCAGACCTACGCGCGGGGCGCGGTCCAGGCCGCGCGCTGGGCAGAAGGGCGCGGTCCGGGCCTCTACACGATGGCGGACGTCCTCGGCCTCGATTGAGGGTCCGCGACCCGGCGCAACTCGGTCAGACTTGCTTGGCCTCAATCACGCCGCGCCGGATCGCGCGGGTGCGGGTGAAAAGCGTCTCCAGATAGGCGCCGTCGCCGCGCCGGATGGCGCGCTGCAGCGCCGAGAGGTCCTCGCTGAAGCGACCCAGCATCTCCAGCACGGCCTCCCGATTCGTGAGGAAGATGTCGCGCCACATGATCGGGTCCGAGGCGGCGATGCGCGTGAAGTCCCGGAATCCGGCTGCCGCGTACTTGAACACCTCTTCCTTGGTCTCCTCCTCGAGGTCGGTGACCGTGCCGACGATGTTGTAGGCGATCAGGTGCGGCAGGTGCGAGGTGATGGCGAGCACCGCGTCGTGATGGTCGGCGCTCATCAGCTCCACCGACATCCCGGCCATGCACCAGAGCGCGGCGACCCGTTCCACCGCTGCGGGGTCGGCGTCCGGCGGCGGGGTCAGGATGCACCAGCGGCCCTCGAACATCTCGGCGAAGCCGGCCTCGGGGCCGGAATGCTCGGTGCCCGCGACCGGGTGACCGGGGATCAGGTGGACGCCCGGCGGCACGTGCGGCGACACCGCAGCGAACACCGCCTTCTTGACCGAGCCGACGTCGGTCAGGGTCGCCCCCTCGGCCAGATGCGGCCCGATTTTCGCGGCGAGCGGCGCGAACGTGCCGACCGGCGAGCCCAGCACCACCAGGTCGCAGCCTTCCACCGCCTGCGCCGGGTCCAGCGTCACCCGGTCGACGAAGCCGAGCTCCGTCGCCTTGTCGATGGTCGCCTGGCTGCGGGCGCAACCCACGATCTCGGTCGCGGGTGCCTTCTGCCGCAAGACCCGCGCGAGCGAGGAGTTGACCAGGCCGAGGCCGATCAGCGCGACGCGGGAGAAGGGTTCGCTCATCGGTCGTCGCCCGCGTCTGCGCCCGCCGCAGGGGCCGTCATGAAGGCCTCCAGCGCCTGGGCCAGGGCCTCGTTCTCCGCCTCCAGGCCGATGGTGATCCTGAGGCAGTCGGCAAGGTGATAGGGCTCCATCCGCCGGGCGACGATGCCGCGTTCGGTGAGGAAGCGATCGGCCGCCGCAGCATCCCGTCCCGACTCGTCGGGGAAGCGCACCAGCAGGAAGTTGCAGACGCTGGGTACGACGTGGAGCCCGGCTGCGCCGAGCCGCGCGGCAAGCGCACCGAGGCATCGCTCGTTGTGCTGCCTGGCGCGCGCGATGTGGTCCTGATCCTCCAACGCCGCCAGCGCCGCAGCGAGCGCCGCGGCATTGGCGTTGAAGGGGCCGCGGATGCGGTGGAGCACGTCGATGATGGCAGGCGGCCCGTAGGCCCAGCCGAGCCGCAGCGCCGCAAGCCCGTAGGCTTTCGAGAACGTGCGGGTCATCACCACGTTGGGCGCCATGCCGGCAAGCTCGATACCGGAATCGTAATCTTCGGTGGGGGCGAACTCCGCATAGGCCGAGTCAATCACCAGCACGACATGCTCCGGCAAGCCGCCCCACAGCCGCCGGATTTCGCCCTTCGGAATGTAGGTCCCGGTCGGGTTGTTGGGGTTGGCGAGAAAGACGATCCGGGTCCGCTCGGTCACCAGGCCCAGGATCGCGTCGACGTCGGCGGTGTAGTCGGTCTCGGGTGCCACGACGGGCGTCGCGCCGACGGCGAGCGTCGCGATCGGATAGACCAGGAAGCCGTGGCGGCAATAGACGATCTCGTCGCCGGGGCCGGCATAGGCGTGGGCGACAAGCTGCAGCAGCTCGTCCGATCCGTTGCCGCAGACGATGCGATCGGGATCGATGCCGTGGAGCGCGCCGAGCGCCATGCGCAGCTCCGTGGCGCCGCCGTCGGGATAGCGGTGGAGCGACCCGGCAAGCTCCCGATAGGCGGCCTGCGCCTTGGGGCTGGGCCCCAGCGCGGACTCGTTGGAGGAGAGCTTGATGGTGTTGGCGTGGCCCGATGCGGTGGATCGCCCGCCCACGTAGGGCGAGATCTCCATGATCCCGGGGCGGGGCGTCGGCTGGACCGGCATGGCTGTCCCCGCTTCCCGTCAGCCGGCCCGCGCGGGTGCAGGCGGCCTCGGGTAGCTGCCCAGCACCGCGATCCGCCCGACATCGTCGCCAAGCTGCTCGGCAAAGCGCTGCAGCCGCTCGTCCTCCTCGGCAACAAAGCCATCGACCTCGATCAGCTGCCAGCGGCCGGGCGCGCCGCCGTCGCCGTGCCAGGCCACTGAGCCGGTCACCGCGATGCCGGTCACGGCGAGCGCCGAGCGGATGCGGTCGCGGCTGATCGTGTCGGAGGATTCCACCGCGAGGTACGAAACGTCATCGCCTGACGGTGCCGGCGGGGTCATGGCCACCACCAGCGCATTGGTCTTGCCGGCGGCGTGTCGTCCGCCCGCGAGCCAGGGCAGGCGGGAGACGATCATCGGCCTCTCTTCGTCGCTGACTGCGAGCGTCAGCCACCAGGGCTCGGCGCTCACCCCGACGTCGCCGCTCATGGCATCAGCAGGCACGGGCAGCACGCCGATGGATGCCTTGCCGTCGCGGACACCGCGCAGCACGCCGCTCTCCGTCCGGGCGGTGATCAGCGGTGTCTCGGCGCCGAAATAGACCCGCGCGAGGTCGGGGAAGCGGCTCTCCTCGCTTGGCTCCTCCACCGTGAACACCGAGACCGCGAAGCCGCCCTCGGCAAAGAGGGTCGCCGACATGATCTCGGACCAGATGCGCACGATGACGGGGAACGGAAACGGTCCCTCATGACGCTCCTGCAGCCGTCTCAGGATCGCCGCCTCGCGCGCAGGCCGCAGCAGGGCGCCGGTGGCGCCGCGGGCGCGCTTGGCCTCGCTGATGCGGTTGGCGAGCGCCATCCGGCGCATCAGGAGATCGTGGATCGTGTCGTCGATCTCGTCGATCTCGTCGCGCAGGGCGGCGATCGGAGATTCCTCCGGCGAAGGCCTGTTCATGGCGTGGCTGACACGGCTCAAGGGGGAGGCAAGTCGTAGTGCAAGAGCGTGGTAAAATCAAAGAGAACATTGACTTTCGGGTTCAAATCGCAACTGTCTGACCCCCTTTCGGCGACACTTGCGACCTGCGATCCGATGAGGGGACGCAGCCGCCCGGAGCCCGGTGAACGATGACCGCAATGCCCAAGAGCCAAGTCGCGGCGGAGCATGCACAGACCGGCCTGAGCGTCGAGCTCGGCCGGGAGACGCCGCTCCAGCTCGATTGCGGCGTCTCCTTGGGGCCCTTCACGCTCGCCTATCAGACCTACGGCACGCTCAACGAGGAGCGCTCCAACGCGGTTCTCCTGTGTCACGCGCTCACCGGCGATCAGTTCGTCGTGGGTCCCCACCCGGTCACCGGCAAACCCGGCTGGTGGGAGCTGATGGTGGGACCCGGCAAGACGTTCGATACCGACCGTTACTTCGTGATCTGCAGCAACACGCTCGGCGGCTGCATGGGAACCAGCGGGCCGAAGGAGATCAACCCGACGACAGGGCGCCCCTGGGGCCTGGACTTCCCCGTCATCACGATCCGCGACATGGTCAAGGCCCAGGCCATGTTGCTGGATCATCTGGGGATCGAGCAACTTTTCTGCGTCTCCGGCGGCTCCATGGGCGGTATGCAGGCTTTGCAGTGGGTGGCGAGCTACCCCGAGCGTTGCTTTACCGCCGTTCCCATCGCCTGTGCGGCCAAGCACTCGGCGCAGAACATCGCGCTCAACGAGGTCGGCCGCCAGGCGATCATGGCCGATCCCGAATGGCGCGAGGGGCGCTATCAGGAACTCGGCAGAAATCCGGTGGGCGGCCTCGCGGTGGCGCGCATGGCTGCGCACATCACCTACCTCTCGGAATCGGCGCTGCACCGGAAGTTCGGCCGGGCGCTGCAGGACAGGTCCAACGTCACCTACGGCTTCGATGCGGACTTCCAGGTGGAGAGCTACCTTCGCTATCAGGGGCAGAGCTTCGTCGAGCGCTTCGACGCCAACTCCTACCTCTACATCACCCGTGCGATCGACTACTTCGATCTCGCGGCCGACTACGACGGCGTGCTTGCGAATGCGTTTCGCGGGGTCGACACCCGTTTCTGCGTGATTTCGTTCACCAGCGACTGGCTCTATCCCACGTCGGAAAACCGGGCCATCGTGCGAGCGCTGGCCGCGGCCGCTGCCAACGTGAGCTTCGTCGAGGTGGTGAGCGACAAGGGGCACGATGCCTTCCTCCTCGACGAGCCGGACATGTTCGAGACTCTGCGCGGGTTCCTGAGCGGCGCCGCCACCAAGCGTGGGCTCAGCAGCCCCTGAGCGCTCGTCCATGAACGCAGGCCCGCAGCGGCAGAACATGCGCCAGAGCGCTCGCCCCGACCATCGCCTGATCGCCGAGCTGGTGGAGCCGGGCTCCAGGCTGCTCGATATCGGCTGCGGCGACGGCGCGCTGCTGGAGCTGCTCGCGCGGGAGAAGAACGTCGACGGCCGCGGCATCGAGATCAGCCAGGAGGGCGTGAATGCCTCGGTGAGGCGCGGGCTGTCGGTGATCCAGGGGGATGCGGAAACCGACCTCGCCGACTACCCGGATGCCGCCTTCGACTACGTGGTGCTGAGCCAGACCCTGCCTGCGATCCGCGATCCCAAGGGCGTGCTGCTGGAGCTGCGCAGGATCGGCCGGAGCGCGATCGTCTCTATCCCCAACTTTGGACACTGGCGCAATCGGCTGCACCTGCTGACGCGCGGCCGCATGCCGGCAGCGCTGGGCTCCGGCGAGCTCTGGTACGAAACGCCGATGATCAGGCCGTGCACGATCAAGGACTTCGTGATGCTCTGCCGCGAGCTCGATATCGGCATCGAGCGCCGCACCCAGGTCGATTCGCGGGGGCGCGTGCGCCGCTTCACCGGCACCGGCCGCTTCGCCAACCTGTTCGGCGAGCAGGCGGTGTTCCTACTCTCCGCCGAGCGTAGGTAAGGCGTCTTGTCGCTCACGGCAGCCGGCCGTCCTGCGATTTCGCGCGCCTGCCGGCGCGACCGGCCGGCGCCTGCGCGGGCGCGCCGCTAAGCGGCGGGCCGCGGTCGCGGCCTGTCGCGCGTCCATCAAGGACGGACGCGCTCTGAGCCACCCTCTACGGCAGTTCGCGCACCGGCCGGCACCGGCTGCGGCAACGGCATGATGACCCGTCGCCGGCGTCGCGCCGTGATCGGGATGGCCTCGAACACGGTCTTGCCCGCCTCCACGTAGACGATGCCGCCGAAGGGGCGGCCGAGATGGCGGCCGAGGCGCTGCCAGATGGCGGCGGTACGCAGCACCCCGCGCCAGCCCGTGGGGGGCAAGAAGAGCATCGCGCCGGAGGCGACCGGGGCGAAGCGGTGCTCCCGCAAGAGCCGGGCCAGCTGGGAGGCGCTGAACGGCGAGCCGTGGCCGAAGGGCGTGGCCTCGGCCCGCGCCCAGAGACCGTGGCGGTTGGGCACTAGCACCAGGATGCGCCCGTCCGGCCGCATCACCCGCCACACCTCCTCCAGCATCGGGCGGCGTTGTTCGCTGAACTCCAGCCCGTGGACGATGAGGATGCGGTCGATGCAGCCGTCGGGCAGCGGCAGAACACCGTCGTCGGCAAGCGCGACCTGCCGCCCGCCGCTCTCGGGCCAGGCCATCACTCCCTGACCCGCCGGCATCACCGCGAACACGCGGTCGGCCTCCTCACGAAAGAGGCCGAGGAAGGGTACGGGATAGCCGAGCCCCAGCACCACCTCTTCGCGCACGCTGGGCCAGACCCGGCGGATCTGCTGGCCCAGGATGCGGCGCGTGACCCGGCCGAGCCGGGTCAGGTAGAAGGCGTTGAGGTCGACAACGTCCTGATGCATGGCGGGCTATGGTAGCAGCCCACGCCGGCCCGTCTCAGCACCCCCTTAATACATATGGGTGCCGCCGTTCATGGTGATGGTGGAACCGGTGGTCCAGGCCGCCTTGTCGTCCACGAGGAAGAGCACGGCATGGGCCACCTCCTCCTCGTAGCCCATGCGGCGGATCGGGGACTTGTCGATGATCTTCTGCGCGATCCGCTCGGGCATGTTGCGCATCAGGTAGGTGTCGACGTAGCCGGGTGCCACGGTGTTGACCGTGATGCCGTGCTTCGCCCCTTCCTGCGCCAGCGCCTTGGTGAATCCGTGCATGCCCGCCTTGGCGGCGACGTAGTTGACCTGGTTGAGCTGGCCGGCCTGTCCGTTCATCGAGCCGATCTGGATGATACGGCCCCAGCCCCGCTCCATCATGCCGGGGTAGACCGCCTTCGACATGTAGAAGACGGAATCGAGATTGACCCGGACCACCCGCTGCCACTGGTCGTCGGCCATGTTCTCGAACTTGTTGTCGGAGACCGTGCCCGCGTTGTTGACGAGAATCTCGACCGGGCCGTGCTCGGCCTCGATCGCGGCGACCCCGGCCCGGCAGGCGTCGCCGTCGCTCACGTCCCACTTGAGCGCCGGGATGTCGGTCTCCGCCGTGAAGGCGGCGGCGCACGCCTCATCCGCATGGTAGTTGACCACCACCGGGTGGCCGGCCTCGTGCAGGGCACGCGCAATGCCGGCGCCGATGCCGCGCGTGCCGCCGGTGATGAGTGCTAGCCGTCCCACGCCCGTCTCCCCTCAGTCCGATCAATACATATGGTGGCCGCCGTTGACCGAAATTGTCGACCCGGTGATGAAGTCCGCATCGTCTGCGGTCAGGAACAATACCGCGCGCGCGATGTCCTCCGCACGGCCGAGCCGGCCCACGGGGATGCTGGCCACGATCTTCTCCAGTACGGCCTCGGGCACGGCGCGCACCATCTCGGTATCGACATAGCCGGGGGCGACCGCGTTCACGGTGATGCCGTGGCGCGCGCCCTCCTGTGCCAGCGCCTTGGTGAAGCCGTGGATCCCGGACTTCGCGGCGGCGTAGTTGACCTGGCCGTACTGGCCGGCCTGGCCGTTGATCGAGCCGATGTTGACCACGCGGCCGAACTTGCGCGCCCGCATGCCGGGAAAGGTGGCGTGGCAGAGGTTGAAGCAGGAGCCGAGATTGGTGTCGAGCACCGCCTGCCACCTGTCCGGCGTCATCTTCTGCAGCGTGCCGTCGCGCGTGATCCCGGCGTTGTTCACCAGGATGTCGATGGGGCCCAGGTCCTGCTCGATCTGGGCGATGCCCGCCTCGCAGGCGGCGAAGTCGCTCACGTCCCACTTGTAGACGTCGATGCCGGTGACCTCGCGGAAGCGCTCGGCGGCCTCGTCGTTCGCATTGTAGTTGGCGGCCACCTGGCAGCCGTTGTTCTTCAGCGCAAGCGAGATGGCGCCGCCGATCCCGCGCGTTCCACCCGTCACCAGTGCGACGCGACTCATGTTCTCTCTCCCGGCATTGATCCGCGCCGCCGGGGACCCATTCCGCGGCGGCGCGCGGGCCTCATATGCGCCTGCGCCCGTGCACTTTCAAGCGGTGGCGTGGGCAGAAATCCAATCCGCCAGCTTGCGCCAGAGCAGGCGCTTGGCGCGGGGGCTGGCCATCATCCCGATGTGGCCGAGCGGCGGGCGCCAGGTCTCGACATCGGGGAGCGCCTCGCTCAGCGCCTCCGCCGACGCCGGCGGGACGATACGATCGCGCGCTGGCACGACATTGAGCGCGGGGCAGGTGACGCGCTCAGGCCGTACCGGCTCGCCGCCCACGCGCCAGTTGCCGCGCGCGGGAGCGTTCGCGCCGTACCAGTCCTCCAGGCAAGCGCGGGCCACGGGGCCGGTGAGCGGCACGGCATCATTGAGCCAGTCCTCCAGCGCGACGAAGTTCCGCGCGGCGGCCGAGGCGGGCGCAAGCTCCGCGAAGGCGCTGAACTTGCGTGCCGCCAGCAACGGGTCGAGCGCGGCGAACATGGCTTGCAGCGCATCAGGCGGCAGCTGCCCCAGACCGTCGATCAGGGCAGTGAGCCCCGGCAGGTGGGCCGCGATCAGCCGCGCCTGATGGCGGCCGTCCGCCCAGAAATCCCAGGGCGTCGCCAGCAGGACCAGCGCGGCCACGTCCCTGCGGGTAGCGAGCGGCAGCACCATCGTGCCGCCCATGCAGTAGCCGGCGAGCACCGCGGGCCGGCCTGCGTCCCGCCGCACAGCCTCCAGCGCAGGCGCGAGGCGGCCGAGGATGTAATCGTCGAGCTCGAATTCGCGTTCGTCCGCGCCCGGCGCCCCCCAGTCCAGCAGATAGGGCCGCAATCCCCGCTCCCGCAGATAGCGGGCGAAGCTGCGCTGCGCCGTGAGATTGAGGATGTAGGCGCGGTTGATGAGCGAAGGCACGAGCAGGACGGGCGCCCCTGCCGGGTCCCCGCCGAAGGCCAGGACTCGCGTCGTGCCGGCCTGCCAGAGCACCGGCGGGTCCGCCAGGCGGCGGCGATAGGGATGCGAACGGTAGCCCTCGATGCCTTCGAGAAAACGCCCGATGCGGGTTGCCGCCTCGGCGCCGAGCGCGCGCGCCAGCGCCTCAGGATCGGCCCGTGCCAGCCCCTCCTGCAGGGTCGTCGTCTCCGCCCGGTCCGTGTGCCGCCAGTTCAGCGATCCGCTCCTCGAGAGCCGCAAGGCGGCGAGAGAGCTCAGCCAGACGCTGAGCGCCATCCCCAGATGGAGCGGCAGCGGCCTCGGCCCGAGCCTCGTCGGTTCCCGTGTGGGCATTCAGGCCGCTGTTCTTCCCACCGCCCGCGAGTGCGGCGAGGGGCAGGGCGGCAAGGCGGAGCGTGAGCGCGCCGGGACCATCGTCCCGTCCGGTGCCGGCGATCTCCTCCTGCCAGAGATCGAGGAAGCGGCGGGCGAGCGTGGCCGGGTCGTCGTCATCGCGGGTGCCTTCAAGCCTGCCCATGGCGCGAGTATAGCCCAAGCGCCGGCCCCGTCGTTGACTTGGCCCTCGCCGCGCACCATGCTCGGCCCATGACCATCGAGCAGAAGATCGAGGCCGCGGGCCTGACACTCCCCCGGCTGGAAGACAGCTACGGCACCAACCCGGCGGCCGCCAAATACGTCTCGCACCATGCCCTCGGGCGCGTGCTCTACCTCTCGGGCTGCACGCCGATGAAGGACGGCAAGCCCTATCTTCCGGGCATCCTCGGCGAGGATCTCACGATCGAGGAGGGCTACGAGGCGGCTCGCCAGTGCATGCTCTGCTATCTCGGCCTGATCAAGTATGCGCTGGGCGATCTCGACCGGATGCACCGGATGCTGCATCTGCACGGCTACGTGAACTCGGGGCCCGATTTCGTCGATCAGCCGCGGGTTATCAACGGCGCCGTCGACCTGCTCGTTGAGCTGTACGGCCGTCGCCTGATGCCGACGCGGGCTGCCATCGGCTGCCGCGGGCTCGCCGTCAACCACTCGGTCGAGCTGATCGCCACGGTGGAGTTCGACGGCGGCTCCGTGGCACCGCCGCTCGCCCGCGACGGCAAGGTGCTCGACTGAGAGACCCGCGTACCGCCTGATCGTCCCTCCGTTCAAGAGACCTAATGCCATGAAAGCAGTTCTCTGCAAGGCCTTCGGCCCGCCCGAGACCCTTGCATTCGAAGACGTGGAGGCGCCGGCGATGGCGCCCGGCAGCGTGCGCATTGCCGTGCACGCGGTGGGCGTAAACTTCCCCGATCTCCTGCTGATCGAAGGCAAGTATCAGGTGAGGCCGCCCTTCCCTTTCAGCCCCGGCCTCGAATGCGCGGGCACCGTCGCGGAGCTCGGCCCCGGCGTGGAAGGGCCCGCGCCCGGCACGCGGGTGCTCGCCTACATGTCCTACGGCTGTATGGCCGAGGAGGTGGTGGCGCCAGCGGAGTGCGTCATCCCCATTCCCGATGTCATGCCGTTCGATGTCGCAGCGGCCTTCCCCGTGGTCTACGGCACCAGCTACCACGCGCTGGTCGGGCGCGCGGCGCTGGCCGAAGGCGAGACGCTGCTGGTGCAAGGCGCCTCGGGCGGTGTGGGGCTCTCTGCGGTGGAGATCGGCAGGCGGCTCGGCGCAACGGTGATCGCGGCCGCCAGCAGCGACGAGAAACTGGAACTGGCGCGCGACCACGGCGCCAATCACCTCGTCAACTACCGAACCGAGGACCTGCGCGAGCGGATCAAGGCCCTGACCGACGGGCGCGGCGCCGACGTGATCTACGACCCGGTGGGCGGCGATATCTTCGATACGTCAATGCGTTGCATCGCGTGGAACGGGCGGTTGCTGGTCATCGGCTTCGCCTCCGGCCGCATCGCCGAGGCCAAGACCAACATCATTCTGCTCAAGGAGATCAGCGTGGTCGGCGTCGCCTGGGGCGCCTTCGCCCAGCGCGACCGCGCCGCGAACCGCGCCTATTTCGACGATCTCTTCCGCTGGTACGAGGAGGGCGCGCTGAAGCCCCGCATCTCCCGCCGCCTGCCGCTCGCGGAGGCACCTGCGGCGCTGCAGGGGTTCCAGAGCCGCAGCGTGGTCGGCAAGCAGGTACTGACGGTGGCGCGGCCCGGCGGCTGAGCCAGCCAGGGGGCCGCGGCGGGTGCCTCCTTTACCGATGGCGCATGATTTCCTACCCTGGAGCAACCCCGCGGCGCCGCGGAGCAGTGGACTGCAGTACGGCTAGGACAAAGCGTGGCTGGGGAGGCGATCCGAGGCGCTGCGGGGCCACTCGTGGACGATCCCATCATCGGGCACCCGGTACGCGCTGGCGGCTGGGCTGACCACGCTGCCTCGTCCTACACCTTGGCAGCCGCGGCGCTCGACGACGGGCGCCTTGCGGATGCCGCGGCGCTTGCCCGCCACACGGTCGAGGAAGCGCGCGAGGGCTACGAGCTCTACGCCCTCTGGGCCGATCAGATCAGGGAATACTTGGGCGCCGAAGGCGTGGACGAAGCCGTGATCGCAGCAGGGGAAGCCCGGCTGCAGGCGCTGCTGGCCGGCGAGGCGGGCGAGCCCTTCGACATTCACGCGGGCTGGGCCGCCTACACTGCCGCAATCGAGGATGTGGAGGCGGCCTGCACGTCCGGCGACGTGGACTCGGCCAGCGAACACCTGGAGCGCGCCCGCACGCTCTGGCTCGAGACCCACGACCGGGGCTGCGATCTGGTCTACGGGATGCTCGACCTCGTGGTCCGCCACCTGGGCGAGCACCGCATCGGCCCGCTCTGGGACGATCTCATGGCGCCGATGTACGAGACCTACGATGTCTACGACACCGCCACGCACCCCTGGCCGCGCTCGATGCACCGGCTGATCCTGGTCGCGGCACTCTCCCTGCGGGGTCATCTGAGCGGGCCGGGGCGCATGGGCGCCATCGAGATCACGGAGGAGGCGGACCGCTGGGTGCTGAGCTTCGACCCCTGCGGCTCCGGCGGGCGCACCTACCGGGACGATGACCCCGAGGGCCCCCGCATGGAACCCCCGTATGGCTTCGCCGTGACGACGGAGGCCCATGACTGGGCCTGGGGCAAGACCGGCGTCTGCGTCTATTGTGTCCATTGCTGCCAGTTGAACCAGCGCATGCCGATCCGCCGCTTCGGCTACCCGACGCGGGTGATCGACCCGCCGACCTGGCCCGAGGCGCGGCAGGGCGGCGTCTGCCGCTGGTCTGTTTACAAGGACCCGTCGCTGGTGCCGGCGGAGGCCTATATCAGCGTGGGCTATGAGAAGCCGGCGGCCGGCGGAACGGGGGCGGGAGCATGAGCGGTACGGCGAATGAGGGATTGGCGGCGGTGCGCGAGCAGATGCGCGCCGAAGGCGTGCGCTTCGTCCAAGTCGAGACGCCGGAGCTGGACGGCGGGCTGCGCGGCAAGTTTCTCGCGCTCGACAAGGGGCTGTCGGCCGAGATCGGCTGGTCAAACATCATCTACGGCCTGACCACGGCGGACGATGTCTATCTCTCACCGTTCTCGTCCTACGAGAACGGCTTTGCCGACGTTTACGGGAAACCGGACCCCGCCACCGTCTGCCGCTTGCCCTGGCGGCCGGACACGGTGGCGGCCATCCTCGACATCCACGACGCCGACGGCACCCTGACGCCGGAATGCCCGCGCACGATGCTCAGGCGCGCCGCGGACAAGGCCGCCCAGATGGGTTTCGAGCCGCGCTTCGCGCTCGAGTACGAGGTCTTCATCTACTACGTGGACGAAGACGCCTCGCCGCTCTCGCCGGGGACGCTCACGCCGGTCTCGCGTGGGCGGAACGCCTACAGCTTGGTGCGCCTGCCGGCGCTCCGCGCCGTGTTCGAGACCTTCATGCAGCGCATGGAGGAGGTGGGGACGCCGGTGGTCTCGATGCATACGGAGCTCGGCCACGGCGCCATCGAGTTCGCACTGGCCCATGCCCCTGCGCTCGCAGCCGCCGATGGCGCCATGCGCGCCAAGACATACCTCAAGGAGCTCTGCGCCGAGCGCGGCATGATCGCGACCTTCATGGCGAAGCTCGATGCCGACCTACCGGGCTGCGGCGGGCACATCCACCAGAGCCTCTGGCGGGGCGGAGAAAATGCGTTCTGGGACGGCGCCGGCGTGAGCGAGACCGCGAATCAGTACGCGGCTGGCCAGCTGGAGCACCTGCCGGCGCTCGTCGCGCTCTGTATGCCCAACGTCAACTCGTTCCGGCGCCGGGACTGGCAGCATTGGGTGCCCGAGAACGCATCATGGGGCGACGACAACCGGAGCGCGGCGATGCGGCTCATCACCCGGCCCACCCCGCACGGTGCGCGTTTCGAGAACCGGCTGCCAGGTGCGGATTCCAACGCCTATCTCGCCATCGGAGGCATGCTGGCCGCAGGGCTCGACGGCATCGAGCGGGGCCTCGCGCCGCCGCCGATGTGTACCGGCAACGCAGCGCTCGACGAGAGCTATACGAAACTGCCGGCCACGTTGGAGGACGCGGTGGAGGTCTTCGAAGGATCGGCCTTCCTGCGCCGCGTCTTCAGCGACCGCTTCGTGGATCATTACACGCTCTCGCGCCGGGCCGAGCTCGATCTCTGGCGCACATGGCAGAAAAGCCAGGTCAGCGCTTGGGAGTACGAGCGCTACTTCGAGACCATTTGAGCCGCGCAGCGCTGCGACGCCTTTTCGCAGCGGCGTTCTGCCACTATATCGGTGGAGTCACGGCCGCGCGCCGGATTTGACAGGACGAAGGGGGACGAATGACTGATCAGGACTCGATCGCGCAGCGCCTGGAGGCGTTGCGCGCCGAACATCAGTCGCTCAACGCGCAAATCGACGCGCTCAAGGGCCGCGGCGACAATCTCGAAATTCAAGGGCTCAAGCGCCAGAAACTCCGGCTCAAGGACGAAATCGCGCGATTGGAAAGCGAGCACGCACACTCCGGGTAAGTCTGGAATTCAGAACTTACAAAACGAACCCAATTTCGGGTAACGTACTGATTTTGAAGAATTTCTTTGTGAGGCACGCCGAAGCCGGCGCCGGCTGCGGTGCGGGCTTAGTCTGTCGGCTTCACGCCTGTGCCGATCCGCACATGAACGTCCATCGGGACTTCGTCGCCGTCTCTCAGGCGCTCGAAGCCCGCCGCCACCGCCTCCTTCAGGGCGCTCTGCGTTGCCTCCGAGGTACCGTCCAGGGCGCGGCCGAAGGTCATGTCGAACTGCGCCTGCCAGAACGGCGCCTGCGCCGGCACACGGGGCGCGAAGCGGACCTCCCGCTCCTCCACTTGGGTCAAACCGCCGCTTCCAAGCGCTTCGGCGAGCGCGCCGGGCGCGCCGAGCGAGAAGGGCCGGGCGAGGTCGATGTCGTCCACCGTATCGAGAGGGCCCAGTACGGCCTCGGCGGCAGCGACGAATACGACGAACATAGTCGTCTCCTCGCGCGGTCCCCAGACCAGATAAGCCACCCGCCCTCCCGGCTTGAGCACGCGCATGGCCTCGGCGGCTGCGCGCGCAGGCGCAGGGCAAAACATCAGGCCGAAACGGCAGATCACCCGGTCAAACACGCCGTCCGTGTCGGGGAGCGCCAGCATGTCGGCGGTCCTGAAGGTGATGTTGCCGAGGCCCTGGGCGGCAGCCCGCCGCCGCGCGCCCAGCATCATCTCGGGGCAGAGGTCGGTGGCGAAGACGCGGCCTTCCGCGCCCACCAGGGCTGCGACGCTGAGCGCAGGCTCGCCCGCACCCGTGGCGATGTCGCAGACCTGCTGGCCCGGCGCGATATCGGCCGCTTCGATCAGCGGCTCGTTCATACGGGCCGCCTGCTCGGCGATCTCGTCGGCCCGCCGGTCCCAATGGCGCCCGCGCCCGGCCCAGTCGGCCCGCACGAGCTCGGTTTCGCGCTTGATTGCGTCTGCGTCCATGTCCCGCACTCTCCGCGCGCGGCCGCCCGTGTCAAGGCCGGGGCGCTCCCGCTTTCTTCGCTCACGGCAGCCGGCCGTCGCGCGAGTCCGCGCGCCTATGGGCGCGACGGCCGGCGCCTCCGCGAGGGCGCCGCATAAGCGGCGGGCCGCGGTCGCGGCCTGTCGCGCGTCCGTCAAAGACGGACGCGCTCCATCTTACAAGAGCTGGACGGCCAGCAGACCCGCGAGCAGCGCGGCGATCACGCCGAGCAGGATGGGCAGCGTGCTGCCGCCTCGCTTGCGCCCGCCCATCGCCTCCAGCGTGTCGGGCGACAGAGAGACCCCCGCCTCCAGCCCGTCCAGCACCCGCTCGGCGCGCGCGGCAAGGCGCGGCAGCCGGCCCGCCGCTTCCATAAACTCCTCGGCCATATCGCGCACGCGGGCCTGAACGCCCAGGTTCTCCCGCGCCCAGCGCTCGATCAGCGGCCGGGTGAAGACCCACATGTTCTGGTCGGGCGTGAGCCGGCGGGTGAGCCCCTCGGCCATGAGCATCGTCTTCTGCAGCAGCAGGAGCTGGGGCTGGGTTTCCATCTCGAAGGCTTCGGTGATTTGAAAGAGCTGGCCCAGCAGCTTGGCGATGGAAATCTCGTTGAGCGGCCGGCCCAGGATCGGCTCGCCGATGGACCGGAGCGCCTGGACGAAGGCCGCCTTGGAGGTCCGCCGCGGCACGTAGCCAGCCTCGAAGTGCACCTCGGCAACGCGCTCGTAGTCGCCGATCAGGAAGCCCAGCAGCATCTCGGCGAGGTAGCGCCGGGTCTGGGTGTCGAGCCGGCCCATGATGCCGAAATCGACGGCGACGATGTTGCCGTCCGCGTTCACCAGCAGGTTGCCAGGATGCAAGTCGGCGTGGAAGAAGCCGTCCCGAAAGGCCTGGTTGAAGAAGGCCTCGGCCGCCTTGCCCAGAACTTCGTAGGGGTCGTGGCCGGCCGCCATCAGGGCGTCGCGCTCGTCGATCGGGATGCCCTCGACCCGCTCCAACGTAAGCACGCGGCGGCTGGTGCGCCGCCAGTCGACCGCCGGCACCAGGAAGCTGGGATCCTCGGCGAAGTTCTGGCGGAGCTCCGAGGCGGCGGCGGCCTCGAAGCGAAGATCCATCTCGATCATCACGCTCTGGGCAAAGGTGCGGATGACCTCGACCGGCCGCAGCCTGCGCCAGGAGGGCAGCGTCCGCTCGGCGAGCTCGGCCAACCAGTAGAAGAGCTCCAGATCGCGTTCCAAGGCGCGTTCCACGCCGGGCCTGAGGATCTTGACCGCAACCGGCTCACCGGTCGCGGTGACCGCGAAGTGCACTTGCGCGATGGAGGCCGCCGCCACCGGCTCGTCGGTGAACTCCTTGAACAGGGTCTCCAGAGATACGCCGAACTCGGATTCGACGATGGCGCGCGCGGCCTTGGCCTCGAAGGGTGGCAATCGGTCCTGCAGGGCGGAGAGCTCGGCGGCGATCTCCTCGCCCACCAGGTCGGGCCGGGTGGAAAGGGCCTGGCCGAACTTGATGAAGCTCGGGCCCAGGACCTGTAGCGCGCCAGCCAGCCGCTGCCCCGGCGTGCCCAACCCACGCTTCTTAGGCGCCATGCCTGTGAGAAAGGTTACCGCCGGCACGAGGCCGAAGTCGCGGAGGAGAAAGAGCGCGTCCCAGCGGCCCAAGGTCCAGGCGATCCGCAGCAGCCGCCCGATGTTTCTGAGCGCCCGGCGCATGGCGGGAAGGCCAGGTTAGACGCGCCAGCCCGAATGGAGCGTGGCGATGCCGGCGGAGAGCGAACGGACGCGCACGCCGCCGAAGCCGGCATCGGTCATCATGGCGGCGAGCCGTTCGGGCGGCGGGAAGCGACGGATGCTCTCCACGAGGTAGGCGTAGGCGTCGCGCTGGCCCGTTACCGCCGCGCCCAGCGTGGGAATCACGGCGAAGGAATAGGCGTTGTAGAGGCGGTCCACACCGGCCGGCGGGCGCGAGCTGAACTCCAGGCAAAGGAAGCGCCCGCCCGGGCGGAGCACGCGCGCGGCCTCCTCCAGCGCCCGCTCGATCCGCGTCACGTTGCGGATGCCGAAGGCGATCGTATAGGCATCCACCGAGCGCGGAGGCAGGGGCAGCGCCTCGGCATCGCCCACCAGCCACTCGATGCCGCCGATGAGGCCGGCGTTCCAGGTGCGTTCGCGGCCTGCGTCCACCATCTGCTCGCTCGCGTCGCAGACGATGACTCGGCCCTCGCCTTCCATCGCCTCCCACACCCGGCGCGCGATGTCGCCGGTGCCGCCCGCCACGTCGAGCACGGCCATGCCGGGACGGGGCGCGAGCCAGGCCACCATCTCGCGCTTCCACAGGCGATGGACGCCGCCGCTCATCAGGTCGTTCATGAGGTCGTAGCGGCCGGCGACCCGGTCGAACAGGTCGCGGACGAGCCCCGGCTTCTCGTCCTCGCCGACGCGGCGGAAGCCGAAATCGGCGCCACCCGTGGCGTCGTGCTCACCGCGCGCGGAGGCCATGGCGGCGACCATAGCCCAGCGGCGGAACCCGCGCTACCGTGGCCGCAGGATGCCGGAATTGCCCGAGGTCGAAACCGTGCGCCGCGGACTCGCCGCGCGCATTACCGGCCGGCGCATTACCCATGTCACGGTGCGCCGCGGCGACCTCCGCCGGCCGCTCCCGCCGGACATGGGGCAAGTGCTGACGGGCCGGGCGGTGCAGGGCTTCGGGCGGCGCGGCAAGTACCTGCTGGTGCACCTCGACGGCAGCCAGGTGCTGATCGTTCACCTCGGCATGTCGGGGCGCCTCTTCGTCGACGCGGCGCCGAGCGGCGCCGCGCACGAGCACGTCGTCCTTCACTTCGATGACGGCGCAGTGCTGAGCTACGTCGACCACCGACGTTTCGGCCTGATGGAGCTCGCCGAAGACGCGCGGCTCGATGAGCATGAATTGCTTTGCGCCATGGGCCCCGAGCCGCTGGGCGCGGATTTCGACGGGCCGGCGCTGGCCGCGCGGCTCAAGGGCAAGGACACGCCGATCAAAGCCGCGCTGCTCGACCAGCGCGTGGTCGCGGGCCTCGGCAACATCTATGTGTGCGAGGCGCTCTACTATGCGGGACTGAGCCCGAGGCGCCGCGCGGGCTCGGTGCAAGGCGGGCGGGCGGGCCGGCTCGCCGCCGCGATCAAGGACGTGCTGGAGGCAGCCATCGCGGCCGGCGGATCATCGCTGCGGGACTACGTGCAGGCATCGGGCGAGCTCGGCTATTTTCAGCATCGCTTTGCGGTGTACGACCGGGCGGGTGAGCCCTGCCCCGGCTGCGATTGTGGGGCCGCGGTGCGCCGTATCGTGCAAAGCAACCGCTCGACATTCTATTGCGCAAAACGCCAACGGTGAGTAATGAGGCGGCCGGACGCCCCTCGCGGCGCCCGTCCGGCAGCAGCCCGCCCGACAAGAACGCGGGCCCCGGCCCCCTGAGGGAGAACACGATGGCCTATGAACACATCACCGTCGACCGGCGCGGCCGGGTCGGCCTGATTACGCTGAACCGGCCCAAGGCGCTGAACGCGCTGAACGGCGCGCTGATCGGCGAGCTCAACGCCGTGCTCGACAGCTTCGAGGCGGAGGAAGAAATCGGCGCCGTCGTCGTCACCGGCAACGAGAAGGCCTTCGCAGCCGGTGCCGACATCGGCGAGATGCGCAGGCTGAACTTCGTCGATGCCTACGGCAGCGACTTCATCGCCGCCTGGAATCGCATCACCGCCTTCCGCAAGCCGGTGATCGCGGCGGTCGCGGGCTATGCTTTGGGCGGCGGCTGCGAGCTTGCGATGATGTGCGACATCGTGATCGCCGCGGACAACGCGAGATTCGGCCAGCCGGAGATCAAGCTCGGCACCATTCCCGGCGCCGGCGGCACCCAGCGGCTCACGCGCGCGGTCGGCAAGTCGAAGGCGATGGAAATGATCCTGACCGGGCGCATGATGAATGCCGAGGAGGCCGAACGCAGCGGGCTCGCGAGCCGGGTCGTTCCGGTCGCCGACGTGGTGGACGAAGCGGTCGCTGTCGCCGAGCAGATCGCGCACTTCTCGGCGCCCACTGTCGCGCTCGCCAAGGCAAGCGTGAACCGTGCCTTCGAGACCACGCTCACGGAAGGCGTGCTCTACGAGCGGGCGGTCTTCTACGCGAGCTTCGCGACCGAGGACCAGAAGGAAGGGATGGACGCCTTCATCGAGAAGCGCGAGCCCGCCTTCAACAACCGCTAGGGGTGCCCGCATCATCTGTTCAGGACGTGGGCCCGCTCAAGTCCGGAGGGCGACATGGATCGCGTCTTCGTTTACTGGGACAACTCAAATATCTTTCTTGAAGCCCAGCGCTTGGCCGCAGAGCGCGAATTGGGGCCTGCGGCTCGTTACCGCGTACGAATCCATTTCGAGAATATGCTGCGCTTGGCACATGCCGATCGCCCCATGCAGAGGGCGCTCGCAGCCGGCTCTGTGCCCCCGGAGATGCGTCAGCTATGGAATCGCATGGAGGCCAGTGGTGTAGAAGTTTTCTTGTTCGACCGCGGCGATCCCGGCCGTGGGGAACAGGAAATGCCGGACCGCGTGCTACAGTTGCGGATGTTGGAAGACGCTCTGGACTTCAACGGTGACCCGGGAGTTGCTGTGCTGCTCACTGGAGACGGCGCTGGTTATCTCGACGGCGCGGGCTTTCATAGTGCGTTGGAACGGATGCACCACCGCGGCTGGCGAGTAGAAATTCTGTCCTGGGCTCACGCCACCAATCAACGAATGCGCAGATGGGCGGAGGAGAACGGCGTATTCGTTCCTTTGGACGATTTCTACGAGGCGGTTACGTTTGTGGAACCCTCGCGACCAGGTTTCGAGTTAGCTCCTCCACGCGATGCGGCTCCGCTCGATCTGTCCGGCCGACCTGTCGCCTGATACGCCCCTATTGTTACTGGGAACGGCCGGTGCCGGGGCGATGGTGCCGTTGACCGGGGCGGCCGGCGTGGTATAAGGCCGCGCGACCATAGGAAAGACCTTCGCCATGGCCCATTCGCGCCAGGCCCGCAAGCGGGTTCGGCAGAACAAGCGTCGCGTCGCGGTCAACCGCGCGCGGATTTCACGCATCCGCACCTTCATCCGCCGGGTGGAGGAAGCCATCGCGAGCGGCGACAAGCGCCAGGCGGAGGAGGCATTGCGCGCGGCCCAGCCCGAGATCATGCGCGGCGCGCAAAAGGCGGTGCTGCATCGTCGGACCGCGGCCCGCCGGGTCTCGCTGCTCGCACGCCGCGTGGGCGCGCTCTCCGACAGCTAGGCCCGATCGCGCCGCAGCAGCGGCGGCTCTCATTTTCGCTCTCGGCGGGACCGCTCGTCCGTCCATTGGTTCGGCCATGCCGGCGCCGCGAAACATGCCGTCCGAATTCCGGTTATGCCGCCAACCGATTGGCTGCCTGCCTTCACTCACATAGCCAAGATTGCGACGGAAATGTGACACGCAGATTTTGCGACGGTTCCGCTTTCGGACCCGTTGCAAGCCTCGATTCCGCGCTTTAGCCTAAGCGTCACATGCCGCCCGGAGGAGGCGCCGGCGGTATGTAAAGCAAGAATCACTGACGTTAACAACGGCGAGGCAGGCATAGCCTGTCCGGGAAGGGAGACCCACCGCCGCACCGAAAGGCGCGACGCAATGCAAGAACAGACATGGGATCAAACAGGTCTAAAAATAGAACATATCGCTTATGTCATGGCGATAGCCAGGGTTGTGATATCCGCTTCGAGATTGCCTGCCGCCGCGACGTGTCGTGTTGGCAGGGGTTCCGTCACCTGCTGAGGGAGTGCCGGCCATGAACGACTGCTCTCCCTCGCCGGCCCGTGACGCGCATGACGCCTGGGACCGGATCCGGGCAAGGCTGCGCGCAGAATTGGGCGAGGCCACCTTCGCGAGCTGGCTGGCGCCACTCACCTTGGTCGACGTCGACGGCGAGGAGGTCACCCTCGGCGTTGCCACCCGGTTCCTGCGCGACTGGATCGAATCTCACTATGCGGATCGCATCGCGGCGCTTTGGGCCGATCATCGGCAAGGCATCCAGGACACCCGCATCGTCATTCATGATGGCCTGCCGCCGGCTGCGGACGGCGAACCGCCTGCCGACGGCGAGCGGCTGCAGTTGCGGCGCGACGGCGCTCTGGGCCTGCGCGCGCACGACGAACGGCTGGATGGCCTCGGCTCGCCGCTCAACAACCGCCTCACCTTCCGAGAATTCGTGGTCGGCGAAAGCAACGAGCTCGCCCATGCCGCCGCGCAGCAGGTCGCCGGCGTCGACCATCTTCCGTTCAACCCGCTCTACCTTTATGGCGGTGTCGGGCACGGCAAGACCCACCTTCTGCACGCCATCGCGTGGTGCATTCGCGGCCGGGAGCCATCCCGGCGCGTCCTCTACCTCTCTGCCGAAAGGTTCATGTATCGGTTCGTCCAGGCGATCCGGCAGAAGGACACGGTGGCGTTCAAGGAGCGGCTGCGCTCCGCCGACGTGCTGTTGATCGACGACATCCAGTTCATCTGCGACAAGGACAGCACGCAGGAGGAATTTCTCCACACACTCAATGCGTTGCTCGACCATCGCTGCCAAGTGGTGGTCTCCGCCGACCGCGCGCCCTCCCGGCTAGACGGGATGGAGGAGCGGCTCAAGTCCCGTCTGGCAGGCGGCCTTGCGGTCGACATCCTGCCGGCCAATTACGAGCTCCGCCTCGGCATCCTGCGGGAAAAGGCAAGGCCGCTCGGCATCGCCGACGCGCCGCGCGAGGTGATGGAGTTCCTGGCCCGGAACATCACCTCCAACGTACGCGAGCTGGAGATGGCGCTCCACAGCATTGCCGCCCATGCCGCGCTGCTCGGCGGCGCGATTACGCTGCCGACGACCCAGTGGGTGCTGCGGGACGTGCTCGTTGCGAAGGAACAGAAGATCACCATCGAGGATATCCAGCAGCGGGTCGCCGCGCACTACAACATCAAGCCGGCGGAGCTCTCCTCCAACCGGCGCTCGCAGGCGGTGGTGAGGCCGCGCCACGTGGCGATGTATCTTGCCAAGCAGCTCACGTCCCGCTCGCTACCGGAGATCGGCCGCAAGTTCGGCAAGCGCGACCACACCACGGTTCTCTACGCGATCCGCCGCATCGAGGACCTGCGGCCCAAGGACCCCGCTCTCGACGAAGACGTGGAGCACCTCCGGCGGAGCCTCGAAGAACCGGACCGCTGACAGCGAATACGTGGGAGGGTGCGCGGCAAGGGCTGGCGCACAACGCCCGCGCCCCAATAATTCGCCGGTAAGGCTGCGATTTCCGCCACTTCTCCGCTATAATAGGCCCTGATTCGGCGACGATTCAGGGCCTCCCGCGAGCATGAAACTCACGATCGAACGCTCCACGCTTTTGAGCTCTCTGGCGCACGTGCAAAGCGTCGTCGAACGGCGCAACACGATCCCGATTCTTGCCAATGTGCGCATCGATGCGCAGGGGGGCGACCGCCTGCGACTCACCGCGACCGACATGGACCTTGCCGTCGTCGACGAGGCCGAGGCCACCGTCGAGCTGGAAGGCGCCGTGACCACGACCGCGCTCACCCTCTATGACATCGTCCGCAAGCTGCCGGACGGTGCGCAGGTCTCGATGGCTCTCGACGGGAGCGATGGTGGGCAACTCGACGTGGTCTCGGGACGCTCGCGCTTCCGTCTCTCGTGCCTGCCCATCGCCGAGTTTCCGGTGATGGCCGACGACGATCTGCCGTATTCCTTCGAGCTGCCGCGGGATCACTTGCGGCGCCTGATCGACAAGACCCGCTTCGCCATCTCGACCGAGGAAACCCGCTACTATCTCAACGGCATCCACCTTCATAAGGCCGAGGACCAGGAGGGTATCACGCGGCTGCGCGCCGTTGCCACCGACGGCCACCGGCTCTCCTGCGCCGACGTGGCGCTGCCCGAGGGGGCGGCGGACCTGCCGGCCGTGATCGTGCCGCGCAAGACCGTGGCCGAAGTGCGCAAGCTGATCGATGATGGCGACGAGCCGGTTTCCGTCGCGCTGTCCGAGACCAGGATCCGCTTTGAAGCCGGCGATGCCCAGCTTACCTCCAAGCTGATAGACGGCTCGTTCCCGGACGACGAGCGGGTGATTCCGCGCGGCAACCAGAACGTGATGACTGTGGCCAGCGGCAGCTTCGCCGAGGCCGTGGACCGGGTTTCCTCGATCTCCACGGACCGCTCCCACGCAATCAAGCTCTCCATCCGTTCGGGCGCGGTGACGCTCTCGGCCAACAGTCCCGACACGGGGACCGCGACCGAGGAGCTCGACGCCGACTATGGCGCCGAGCCGCTCGATATCGGCCTCAACGCGCGCTACGTGCTGGACGTCGCCAGTCAGATCGACAGCGATTCGATCCGATTCTTCTTCGGCGATGCCGGCTCACCGTCACTGGTACGGGACACCGGCGATTCCGGCTCGCTCCACGTCATCATGCCGCTCCGAGTCTAGGTGTCCTCTCCAACCACACAGGCCGCGACCGGGCGGGCGGCACCGACGCCGGCGACCGCCCGCCACGCGCTGACCCGGCTTACGCTGGGCGACTTCCGAAGTTATCGCGCGGTCCGCCTCGACATGGACCCGCGGCCGCTGGTGCTGACCGGCCCGAACGGCGCCGGCAAGACCAACCTGCTGGAGGCGGTCTCCTACCTCTCGCCTGGCCGGGGGCTCAGGGGCGCCAGGCTTGTCGATGTCGCGCATGTGGCCGGGCCCGACGCGGCTCCCGCCGAGGCGTGGTCGGTTGCCGGCACGCTCGGCGGCGAAGGCGGCGAGACCGCCCTGGGCTCCGGCTGGCGGGCGCCGGCTGAGCCGGGGGAGGCGGAACGCCGCGTCGTCAGGATCGACGGCGCAACGGCATCGGGGCCGGCAGCGTTGGCCGAGCATATCGGCATGGTCTGGCTCACACCCTCGATGGACCGGCTGTTCTCGGGCCCGCCGGCAGAGCGGCGGCGCTTCCTCGACCGGCTGGTCTACGCTATCGACACGGGCCACGCCGCCCGAGTCCAGCGCTACGACCGCGCACGCCGTCACCGCGCCCGGCTCTTGCGCGCGGGCACCAGCGACGATGCGTGGCTCGGCGCCCTGGAGCGCAGCATGGCGGAGAACGCGGTGGCGATCGGCGCGGCGCGTCTCGATCTCGCCTCACGGCTCGAGCAATTTCTGCCCGCCAATGCGGCGCCCTTCCCGAGGATCACGCTCGCGGCGGACGGGCTGGTCGAGCGCTCGCTTGCCGCCGCCCCTGCGCTCGCGGTGGAGGATCAGTTCAGGGAGCACCTCGCGGCAAGCCGCCGAACCGAGGCCGAGGGCGGTACGATCGACGGGCCGCAGCGGAGCGACCTGCTCGTCACCGACCGGGACCGCGGCATGGCGGCGGAGCAATGCTCCACCGGCGAGCAGAAGGCCATGCTGATCGCGCTGGTGACGGCCCATGCCCGTCTTGTGGAGCGCCAGCGCCGCTGCGCGCCGGTGCTGCTGCTGGACGAGATCGCGGCCCATCTCGACGAGAGCCGCCGGCGCGCGCTCTTCGAGATCATCCTCGATGTCGGCGCCCAGGCTTGGCTCACCGGCACCGAGCGGAGCGTGTTCTCCCCGCTCGGCGGCGCCGCGCAGTTCTTCACGGTGCGGCCCGGCACGGTCGAAGGCGAGTAGGGCGCATGGCCGACCCCGCCCCGCGCGGCCCCGCCGCAGCCACGGATTACGGTGCCGAGTCCATCACGGTCCTGCGCGGCCTCGATGCCGTGCGCAAGCGGCCGGGCATGTACATCGGCGACACCGACGACGGCTCCGGCCTGCACCGCATGGTGTACGAGGCGGTCGACAACGCCGTGGACGAGGCGCTCGCGGGCTATTGCGAGCACATCCATGTGGTGCTCGGCGCGGACGGCTCGGCTTCGGTCAGCGACGACGGGCGCGGCATTCCCACCGACATCCACGAGGAGGAGGGCGTCTCCGCCGCCGAGGTCATCATGACTAAGCTGCATGCCGGCGGGAAGTTCGACCAGAGCACCTACAAGGTCTCCGGCGGGCTCCACGGCGTCGGCGTCTCGGTGGTGAATGCGCTCTCGGAGTGGCTGGAGCTCCGTATCCGCCGCGATGGCAAGGAATACGCCATGCGCTTTGCCGGCGGCGAGCCGGAGGCGCCGCTCCGCATCACCGGCGAGACCGCCGAGCGCTCGGGCACGCGCGTGACCTTTTTGCCGTCGAATCAAATCTTTACCAAAACGGAGTTCGATTTCGACGAGCTGGAGCATCGTTTGCGCGAGCTCGCTTTCCTCAATGCCGGCCTGCACATCACGCTCAGGGATGAGCGCGCGGCCGAACCCCGGCTCGCGACCTTCCACTACGAGGGAGGCACCGAGGCCTTCGTCGGCTACCTCGACCGCGCCAAGCAGTCGCTGGTGGGCAACGCGATCATGATCCGAGACCGCCGCAACGACATCATCGTCGAGGCCGCGCTGCAGTGGAACGACAGCTATCACGAGACGGTCCTCTGCTTCACCAACAACATCCGCCAGTCCGATGGCGGCAGCCATCTCGCCGGCCTCCGCGCGGCGCTGACCCGCGCTGTCAACGGCTATGCGGCCCAGAGCGGCATCGCCAAGCGCGAGAAGGTCTCGATCACCGGCGACGACGCCCGCGAGGGGCTCACCTGCGTGCTCTCGGTCAAGGTGCCGGACCCCAAATTCTCCTCCCAGACCAAGGAGAAGCTGGTGAGCTCCGAGGTCAGGCCGGTGGTGGAAGGGATTGTCGGCGAAGGGCTCGGCCAGTGGCTGGAGGAGCACCCGACGGAAGCCAAGTCAGTCGTCGCCAAGGCGGTCGAGGCCGCAGCGGCGCGAGAGGCGGCGCGCAAGGCGCGCGACCTGACGCGGCGCAAGAGCGCGCTCGAAGTCACGAGCCTGCCCGGCAAGCTCGCCGATTGCCAGGAGCGCGACCCGAGCCGCTGCGAGCTGTTTTTGGTGGAGGGCGATTCCGCCGGCGGCTCGGCCAAGCAGGCGCGGAACCGCCGCTATCAGGCGGTGCTGCCCTTGCGCGGCAAGATCCTCAACGTCGAGCGCGCCAGGCTCGACAAGATGCTGAGTTCGGCCGAGATCGGCACCATCATCACCGCGCTCGGCACCGGCATCGGCTCCGAGGACTTCGACCTGGCGAAGCTGCGCTATCACCGCATCGTCATCATGACCGACGCCGATGTGGACGGCTCGCACATCCGCACGCTGCTGCTCACGTTCTTCTACCGCAACATGGAGGCGCTGATCCGCGCCGGCCACCTCTACATCGCCCAGCCGCCGCTCTACCGGGTGAAGCGGGGATCGAGCGAGCTTTATCTGAAGGACGACCGCGAACTCGAGGACCACCTCATCGCCGCCGGACTCGAGGACGCGGTGTTGCGATTTCACAATGGCGAGGAGCGCTCGGGCGCCGATCTGCGCACCATCGTCGACACCGCGCGGGATACCGCGGCGCTGGTCAAGGCGCTGACCCGCCGCGTCGCCCAGCACATCGTCGAGCAGGCTGCGATCGTCGGCGCGCTCACGCCCGACATCTTGAACGATCCGGAGAAATCGGGGCCGACAGCGGACTACATCGCCAAGCGGCTGGATGAGCTTGCGCCCGAGATCGAGCGGGGCTGGCATGGCGTTGTGCTGGATACGCGCGACGGCCCGGCCTTCCGCTTCTCGCGCACGCTGCGCGACGTGACCGAGAGCCACATGATCGATCAGGTCCTGATCACCACGCCAGAGGCGCGACGCCTCGACGACCTGGCGGAGTTGCTGCAGGAAACTTACAACCACCCCGTGATCCTGCGGCGCAAGGAGATCGAGACCGAGGTCAACTCGCCGAGTGCGCTGCTGGAGGCGGTCTATGCGGCCGGGCGCAAGGGCCTCACCATCCAGCGCTACAAGGGCCTCGGCGAGATGAACCCCGAGCAGCTTTGGGAGACCACCCTCGACCCAGAGGTGCGGACCCTGCGGCTTGTGGAGATCAAACAGGCCCAGGAGGCGGAGGAGATCTTCTCCACCCTCATGGGCGAGGTGGTGGAGCCGCGCCGCGAGTTCATCCAGCAGAACGCGCTCAAGGTCGTCAATCTCGACGTCTAGCCCTCTCCCCGACGGCTGATGGCATCACGCCGCCGCACGCCGCCGCCGAAGCGGCCTCGCAAGCCGGCAAAGAAGCCCGCGCAGGCGCGCGCCAAGCCCAGCGGCGCCAAGGACAAGGCGGCTCCCAAAAAGCCGAAAGTAGCGCCGAAAACGCCCAGGGCGGCGCCCAAGAAACCGAAATCGGGCGGCACGAAAGCCCGCCGGCCGGCTAAGCCCCCACGCCGGCGGCTCGGCTGGCGCATCGCCAAGTGGAGCGCCGTCTTCGTCCTCTGGCTGATCGTGCTGGGCGCCGCTTTCGTCGGCTACTACGCCCATGACCTGCCCGATACCGAGCACCTCACTGGGCCCGAGACCCCGCTCTCGATCACCGTGCTGGCGGCGGACGGCTCCGAGGTTGCCACGGTGGGCGAGATGTGGGGCGAGCTGGTGCCGGTCCAGGAGATGGCGCCGGTGCTGCCCCAGGCGGTCCTCGCGATCGAGGACCGCCGCTTCTACACCCACGGCGGCATCGACGCCTTCGGCGTGATCCGCGCGGCCTGGCAGAACGCGGTAGAGGGGCGCGTGGTGGCCGGCGGCAGCACGATCTCTCAACAGGTGGCGAAACTGGTGTTCCTCTCGCCCGAGCGCACCGTCAGGCGCAAGATTCAGGAGGCGATGCTCGCCTTCTGGCTGGAGCGCGAATTCACCAAGGAAGAAATCCTCACGATCTACCTCAACCGCGCCTATTTCGGCGCCGGCGCCTACGGCGTGGACGCGGCGGCCAGGCGCTATTTCGGCCGCTCGGCGCGCGATGTCGACCTGGCGCAGGCCGCCATGATCGCGGGCCTGCTGAAGGCGCCGTCGCGCTACAGCCCTGCCAACGACCTCGCGCTGGCGCGCAGGCGTGCCGGTGTCGTCGTCGATGCAATGGTGGATGCCGACTTCCTTAGAGAGAACGAAGGGGAAGCGGCCCGCGCACGCGTGAAGGCCCTCGCCGTGACCCCGCGTAGCGGCCCATCCGCCGGCTACTTCGTCGATTGGGTGCGCGAGCAGGTGCCGGGCTATGTCGGGCGCGACCACGGGGCGCTCCGGGTGTTCACGACCCTCGATCCCGCACGCCAGCGGACGGCGCAGGCTGCGCTTGCCGAGACGCTGGCCGCCGCCGGGAAGAGCCGGAAGATCGAGCAAGGCGCCCTGGTCGCGCTGGATGAGAGCGGCGCGGTGCGCGCCATGGTGGGCGGCCGCGACCACGCCAGGAGCGTGTTCAACCGGGCGACGCAGGCCAGGCGCCAGCCGGGCTCGGCCTTCAAGACCGTGGTCTATCTCGCCGCTATCGAGGCGGGGCTCGCGCCCGACGACAGGGTCGAGGACGCGCCCATCACCATCGGCGGCTGGTCGCCCCGCAACTACGACGACCAATACCGGGGCCCGGTGACGGTGCGGGAGGGTTTTGCGCGCTCGATCAACACGGTAGCGGTGAGGGTGGGACTCAAGGCAGGTGTGAAACGCATCCGGGAGACCGCGCGCAGGCTCGGTATCGAGAGCACGCTCCCCGCCGATGCGAGCATCGCGCTCGGCACCGGCGAGGTGACGCTGCTGGAACTGACCTCGGCCTATGCGGCGCTCGCCAACGGCGGTGCGCGGGTGCTGCCCCACGGCATCGCGGAGATCCGCAACCGCGCCGGCGACGTGCTCTACAGCCGAGCAGGTTCCGGCGCTGGCCGGGCGGCGGAGGGTCCGGCCGTGGCCGCGATGCGCGACCTGCTCGGCACCACCGTCGCCGGGGGTACCGGCCGCGCCGCCCGGCTGCCGGAGGGCCTGGGCCCGGCCTACGGCAAGACCGGCACCAGCCAGAAGTTCCGCGATGCGTGGTTCGTCGGCTGGGCCGGGGGCCTCGTGGCCGGGGTCTGGCTCGGCAACGATGACGGCAGCCCGATGGACGAGGTGACCGGCGGCAGCTATCCGGCCGAAACTTGGCGCCGCTTCATGGTGGATGCGCTTTGACAGTCTTTTTTCGCTCACGGCAGCCGGCCGTCGCGCGAGTCCGCGCGCCTATGGGCGCGATGGCGCCGCATTCGCGGCGGGCCGCGGTCGCGGCCTGTCGCGAGCCCGTCACGGACGGGCTCGCTCCAATCACTCAAGCCCGGTCGATCAGGTGGATGAAGGAGCCCGAGACCGTTCCCACGCTCATGCCGGCGTGGCCGAGCCGCGCGCCGACCGCATCGCGAGCCTCGAATAGCGGCCGGTCCGCCTCTTGGGAGACCACGCGGCAATAGTGGAACTCGTGGCCGCGAAAGCTTGTCCCAGACGCGCCGAGGGGGCCCGTAGAGGCCAGGCGCGCGTGGCGATAGCCGAGCGAAAGGCGGCGCTCGCGAAAGCTGGTCTCCAGCGGCAACAGCCCGGCCATGGCGTGGCGCCGGCCGTCGGCGTCGGTGAGGCCCTGGCCCAGCACCATGTAGCCCCCGCATTCGCCGAACACGACCGCACCGCGCGCTGCCGCAACCCGTATCCCGTCGAGACAGCGCGCCGCACCGGCGATGCGCCCCGCGTGCAGCTCCGGATAGCCGCCTGGCAGGTAGACCGCGTCGGCGTCTGGATCGGGCGCCTCGTCCGCGAGCGGCGAGAAGGGCACGACCGCTGCGCCGGCAGCCCGCCAGTCCTCCATCAGCGCGTCGTAGCAGAAGCCGAAGGCCGTATCGCGGGCCACCGCAATCCGTTGGCCCAAGGGCGGGATCGCCGCACCCGGCGTCGTCTCGGAGTCGATCCCGAGCGGGCGTGCCAAGGCCGCCAGTGCGCCGGTATCCACCGCGCGGGCGACGACCGACACCGCCTCGTCCAGCCAGTGCCGGCCTCCCTCGCAGGCTTGCACCAGGCCGAGGTGGCGCGAGGGCAGGCTCAGTGCCTCGTCTCGCGGCACGGCGCCGAGAACCGCGATCGAGCGGGCGTCGAGGGCATCCCGCAGCAACCGCTCGTGCGCCGCACTCGCCACCCGGTTGAGGATGACGCCGGAGACCGTCACGTCCGCGCGGTGACCCGAAAAACCTTCCGCGAGCGCCGCCACCGAGGCGCCCTGCCCGCGGACGTCCACCACCAGCACCACGGGCTGGCCCAGCCGGGCCGCGAGGTCGGCGGTGGAGCCGGTACCGTCGCGGGCGCCGTCGAAGAGGCCCATCGCGCCCTCGCCGATGACGAGGTCGGCGTCTGCGCAGAGCGTCGCAACCCGGCGCGCCAGGGTCTCCGGCCGCATCCCCCAGGGGTCGAGATTGACGCAGTCGAGGCCGGTGGCGAGCCGGTGATAGCCGGGGTCGATGTAGTCAGGGCCTGCCTTGAAGGCGCGGACGGCACGGCCGCTTTCGCGAAAATGCGCCAGGAGGCCCGCGCACAGCACGGTCTTGCCGCTGCCCGACGCCGGCGCGGCGAGGATGACGCCCGAGGCCACGGACGCTCAGCCCGTGAGTTCGCGCTCGATTTCGAGAGCGATCTGCGTGGGCCCCTGGGTCGGCAGGTAGTGCTGGATGAACGTGCCGTCCGGCCCCATCAGGTAGAACAGCGACGTGTGGTCGACCTGATAGCTGGTATCGTCCGGCCCGTCTGCCTGCGAGCGCCGGGTGATGCCGAAGGACTGGAGCGCCTGCGCGACCTGCACGTCCGAGCCGGTGAGCCCGATCAGGCCGGGGAGCTGCGCGACATAGGCGGCGAGCTTCTCCACCGTGTCGCGCTGGGGATCGACGGTGACGAATATCGGCTGCACCGTCATGTTCTGAGCCGCCAGATCCTCGACCACCTGCGCCATGACCAGCATGGCAGACGGGCAGACATCCGGGCACCAGGTGAAGCCGAAATAGTAGAGCGAATACGCGCCGTGAAAGTCTTCGTCGGTGCGCGGCGCGCCGGTGTGGTTGACCAGCGCGAAATCGCCGACGACCTGGTCCGGCGAGACCGCCATGCGGGAGACGTGGCTCTGGTCCATGGGGCCGAAAATCGAGCCCGAGCCATCCATCTGCGTGTAGATCAGGATCGCGCCGATTATCAGGATCCAGAGCAACGGGTTGCGGCCCAGGGGCGACTGCCTACCGCCGCCCCGGTTCCGCGGATCGCCGCCGCCGGGCTGCTGGCCGCCGGACGGCGGACCCATGCCGAATTTGCCGAGTTCCTTCCACATGAGCTGGTTTACGTGCTCGGGGAGTCTTCAGGGCGCCAGACTAGCCCTGCTGTGGCCCGTGCGGCAAAAGGAATCGGTCTTGCCTCTTCCTCCTCAACCGGCGGCGCGGCGCCAGTGCCGGGCGAGCGCCTCGGCCGCCTCGGCCCGCGCCTCGACCGTCGCCGCCGGGTCCAGCGCCTGACGGAGCCGCACCACGTCACCCACGACCACCAGGCAAGGCGCTTCGATCCCCGCGCGCTCGGCCGCCACTGCCGCCGCGGCCAGCGGGGCCTCCACGATGCGCTCCGCCCCGGTGGTGGCGTGGCTGATGAGCGCCACCGGGGTCTCGCCCGAGAGGCCGCTCCGGGTCAGCCGCGCAGCAATCGCGTCGAGCTGGCGGAGCGCCATGTAGAAGATCAGCACCGGCGCGCCTTGCGCGATGGCCTGCCAGTCCAGCGCGTCCGGCACGCCGCCGGCCGCATCGTGGCCGGTGAGCAGCGTCACCGCTGAATTCGTGGTGCGATGGGTCATGGGGATGCCGGCCGCCGCCAGGCCGCCGGCGGCCGCAGTGACGCCCGGCACGAGCCGAAACGGGATGCGGGCTGCGGCGAGCGCCAGCGCCTCCTCCCCACCCCGACCGAAGACGAAGGGATCGCCGCCCTTGAGGCGCAGCACGCGCTGCCCCTGCCGGGCGAGCCGTATCAGCCGGCCGCAAATGTCCGGCTGGCTTGCCGACGGCTTGCCGCCCCGCTTGCCGGCGTATTCGAGCGCGGCCCCGGGCCGAGCCAGCGCCAGAATCTCGGGCGAGACCAGGGCGTCGTAGACCACGCAATCCGCTGCCGCGAGCGCGTGTGCCGCGTGGAGTGTGAGCAGGCCCGGATCGCCGGGGCCGGCGCCCACGAGCCAGACCGAGCCCGGCTCCATCGTAGGCAGCGCGGGTCTGCGCGGGCGGGGGGAGGAATCGTCCATTGCCGCACTCTACACCGGGCGAGGGCCCACGCGGTATAACCGGCGGCATGACGGAACGATCGGGCAGAGCCGGCGAGCTGAGGTCAGGCTGGACCACCGGCGCCTGCGCCGCGGCGGCGACCCGCGCGGCCTACACGGCGCTGGTCACCGGGCGCTTCCCTGATCCGGTCTCGGTGACGCTGCCGGGCGGCCAGGAGCCTTCCTTCCCCCTGGTGGTGGCCGAGCGCCGTCCGGGCTACGGGCGCGCAGGCGTGCTCAAGGATGCGGGCGACGATCCCGACGTGACCCACGGCGCGCTGGTGGAAGCCTGGGTGAGGCCCGCGTCGGCGGGTGCCGGCATCGTCTTCCGCGCGGGTGAGGGCGTCGGCATCGTGACCAAGCCTGGCCTCAGCCTCGCGGTGGGCGAGCCTGCGATCAACCCGGCGCCCCGAAAGATGATCGCGGCGATGCTGGACGATCTCGCGCCTGCGCTGGGCGGGCCGGCGGACGTCTCCGTCGCCATCGCAATCCCGGACGGGCGCCGGCTCGCGCGGCAGACGATGAATGGCCGCCTCGGCATCGTCGGCGGCCTCTCGGTGCTGGGCACGTCCGGCATCGTCAAGCCCTATTCCTGCGCCGCGTGGATCGCCTCGATCAGGCAGGGGATCGACGTGGCCGCCGCCGCCGATGCCCCCCACCTCGCGGCCGCGACGGGCCGGGTCTCGGAGCAGGCGGCGCAGGCGCTCTACGGCCTCGACGAGGCGGCGCTGATCGACATGGGCGATTTCGCCGGCGCCACGCTGAAGCTGATCCGGCGCAAGCCGGTGCCGCGGCTCACCATCGCCGGCGGCTTCGGCAAGATCAGCAAGCTCGCCGACGGCCACATGGACCTGCATTCGCAGCGCAGCAGCGTGGACCGCAAGGGGCTCGTCCGCCGCCTGGCCGCGCTGGGTGCGTCCGAGGCGACGTTGGCCAAGGCCGGGGCCGCCGGCTCGGCCGGCGCGATCCTGGAGATCGCGAGCGAGGCGGGATTCCCGCTTGCCGATGCCATCGCCGCCGAGGCGCGCGCGGTGGCCGAGGGCGCGCTTGAGGGCGCCCGGCTCCCGCCCCGCGTGGACGTGCTCATCGTCGACCGCACGGGCTGCATCGTTGGCCGCGCCGGCCCCTGAGCGATTACTCATCCTGGGCGGGACGGCCGAGGGCCGCGCCCTTGCCGCGGCGGCAGACGCGCGCTTCGGCCCGTCGCTCACGGTGATTTCGGCGTTGGCCGGCCGCACCCGCGCGCCGATCCTGCCGGCAGGAGAGGTTCGCATCGGCGGATTCGGCGGGGCCGACGGCCTGGCCGCCTATCTGCGCGAACAGCGGATCGGCCTGCTCATTGACGCCACCCATCCCTATGCCACACGCATCTCGGCCCAGGCGCACGAGGCGGCAGCGCAGGCGGGAACGGCACGCCTCGTGTTGGTGCGGCCGCCCTGGCAGCCGGTGCCGGGCGATCGCTGGATCGACGTCGCCACGGTGGAAGAAGCGGCGGCGGCGATCCCGGCGGAGGCGGAGCGCATCTTCCTCACCGTGGGCGTGCGCTCGCTCGCGCCCTTCGCCGCCCACCCCGACCTTTGGTTCCTGGTGCGGCTGGTGGACGAGCCGGCAGAGCCGATCCCGCTGGCTCGTCACCGGCTGATCTGCGCGCGCGGGCCGTTCGCGGTGGCTGACGAGCGCGCGCTGCTGGAGAACTACGGCATCGATTGCCTGGTCACCCGCGCGAGCGGGGGCGAGGCGACGGCGGCCAAGCTCACGGCGGCGCGAGCACTTGAGCTGCCGGTGGTGATGGTGCGCCGCCCGCCGCCGCCGCCCGGCTCCAGTGCGTCGTCAGTCGAGGAGGCGCTGACCTGGATCGAAGAGCGTCTCGGGGAGGCGTAGTCAGGCTTTCGAGCGCGGGCGCAGCACGTGATGGTGGGCGGGGTCGTAGAGCTGACTCTCGTCGAAGTCGGGTGTGTCCAGAGCCCGGCCTACGAGGATCAGCGCCGTCCGCATCAGGCCCAGCGCCTTCACCTTGTCCCGGATGGTGCCGAGGGTGCCGCGCACGATCCGTTCGTCGGGCCAGCTCACGCGGTAGGCGACGATGGTGGGGCAGTCCGCCCCGCGATGGGGGATCAGCGCGCGGGTCACGTTGGCGAGGTTGTTGATGGAGAGGTGGATGGCCAGCGTCCCGCCGGCTGCGGCGAGGGTCTCCAGCTGCTCGTCGTCGGGCATGGAGGACGCGCGCACGGCGGTCCGCGTCAGGATCACGGTCTGGGCGATGCCGGGGAGCGTGAGCTCCTGCTTGAGCGCCGCCGCCGCCGCCGCATAGGCGGGCACGCCGGGGGTCACGTCGTAGGGAATGCCGAGGCGGTCGAGGCGGCGCATCTGCTCGGCGATGGCGCCGTAGAGCGAGGGATCGCCGGAGTGCAGCCGCGCGACCTCGTGGTCGTCTGCCGCCGCTTGCTGCATCTCGGCCACGATCGCGTCGAGGTCGAGGGGCGCGGTATTGACGATGCGGGCACCCGCCGGGGCTTCGTCGAGGATCATGGGCGGCACCAGCGAGCCCGCGTAGAGCACCACCGGGCAGCGGCGCAGCAGCGTGAGCCCCCGCACCGTGATCAGATCCGGCGCACCGGGGCCTGCGCCGATGAAGTGGACCGTCACGCGCGTTTTGCCGCGCGGGGTGCCGCTTCGTCGTCCGCCGCCGCATCGCCCGCCCCGTAGCCGCGCGGCGTGTAGAGCCATGTCCGGTCGCCACGCTCGACGCGGCGGGTCTGGCTGCTGCCGACGACGACGACGGTGAGCATGTCGACCGCGTCCGTATCGAGGTCGTCCAGGGTGGTGACGGTGACCCGCTCGCCCTTCCGCCCGAGGTTGCGGGCCACGACCACGGGGCAGTCGAGCGGCCGATTGGCGGCGAGGATATTCCGGGCCTCCACGAGTCGGCTGCGGCGTTTCTGTGACGCCGGGTTGTAGAGCGCCGTCACGAAGTCGGCCTCGGCGGCGGCCCGGAGCCTGCCGGCGATCGCGGGCCAGGGCGTCAGCAGGTCGGAGAGCGAGATTGCGCAGAAATCGTGGCCGATGGGTGCGCCGGCGCGCGCCGCGGCGGCCTGGAGCGCGCTTATGCCGGGCTCCACCGCAAGCTCTATGCCGCGCCATCGGGGTTCGGCGTTCGCTCCGTCCAGCAGCTCGAAGAGCAGCGAGGCCATGCCGTAGACCCCGGCATCGCCGGAGGAAACCAGGGCGACGCGGCGGCCCTCGGCCGCGAGCGCGAGCGCGGCCCGGCAGCGCTCCTCCTCCGCGCCGATGGAATAGGCGTGGCGCACGCAACCCGGCGGCAGCGGACCCAGCAGATCGAGATAGCGGCCGTAACCCACGAGATCGGCGGCGTCCGTGATGGCGACGTCGGCTCCCGGAGTCCGCCACGCCCGCGCGCCGGGGCCGATGCCCACCACAGTGATCCGTCCGCGCCCCCTCCCGCAGCTCTCGGGCTCGATGATCGCGGGCGCCCGGGCGATGGCGCAGGTACCGCGCGCGCTCTTGGTCTTGGGCATGGCGAGGGTGCCGTCGGCACCGGCGCAGGCCAATGCTGCGGCCTCCGCCACGCCGTGGCAGCCGACCGCGCGAAACACGACCTCGGATGGCGCGGTGAGCCTGGGGGTCTCGCGCTCCAGGGTCGAGGCATCGAAGAGGCGGAGCGGCACGCCGAGCCAGTCCGCGACGGCGCTCACCGCCGGCTCGTCCGCCTTCAGGTCGAGCGAGGCGACGCAGGCCACCGCCTCGGTCGCAAGCCCGCCGGCCACGAGAACTCGCTTGGCCAAATGGATAAGCTCCTCCGGAGAGCAGCCCCGCTCGCAGCCAAGGCCGAGGGCGAGCACGGCGGGATGCAGCGTGACATCGGCCACGTCGTCGCCCGGAACCACGCTCCGGTGCGTGATGTGGAGGGTGAGGCGGCCCCAATCCCCGAAGGGGGCGCCGCCAGCGGTGAGCCAGTCGGCAGGCGCCGCCTCGTTGACGAGGCGCACGGGCTCGCCGGCGAGCAGCGCGGCGGTGACCGCCTTCACCCGCGCACCCTCGCCGAGGCGCCAGCCCGGTGGTGGCGCGTCGAGGGCGAAGCCCAGGGCCGTGTCGCCCGCCGTGGTGATCGCGGCGTGAGCGCCGAGAGCGTCGGCAATGGTGCGCGCAAGCCGGTTCGCGCCGTGGTGGCCGCCCAGCAGCGGCACGACGCTCTGCCCGTCGTCCGAGACAGCGAGCACCGGCGGTTCGGCAGCCTTGTCCGCGAGATGGGAGCCGAGCAGGCGGATGAGGATGCCGGCGGCGCAGATGCCGACAATGGGTGTGCCGGCCCGGAACAGCGCCGCGAGATGGGGTGCGAGGCGCTCGTAGGCGACATCGGCGTCGTCCCGGAGGGACGCGGGACCATGGACCGCCGCGCCAGGCAGCGTGGCCGCGATGCGGCGCGCGAGCGGAACCTGGCGCGCATCCAGGATCGCCACGACGGGGGCGTTCAGCGCCATGCTGCGCCCCGCTTGTGGACGATGACCATGGAGAAGTAGGGCGCCGGCGGCTCCGCCTCGGCCAGCGGTAAGACCCGTTCCGCCGTCATGGAGGCGCGCTCGACGTAGTGCGCGCGCTGCAGCAGGCCGAGGCCATCGAGCACGTGGCGCACCTTCTCCAGGTGGCGGCCGACCTTGACGATGGCCGCCGCATCGCAGTTGGCGAGCTGGGCGGTGAGGCGCTGATCGTCGAGGGGTGCCGGGATCACCGCGAGCACGTCGTTGCGCGCGGCCAGCGGCAGGCCGAGCGCGGCGGCGCAGGCCATGGGCGAGGAGACGCCGGGGATCACCTCCACCCGGTGGTGCCGGGCCAGCCGCTCGAAGAGATAGAGGAAGGAGCCGTAGACGAAGGGATCGCCTTCGCAGAGCACCGCGACGTCGATGCCCGCCTCCAGCCGCGCGCCGAGGGTCGCCGCCGCCTCGTCGTAGACCTCCGCCGCGGGAAAGCGGCTCGGCTCAAGCGGCATGCGGATGGCGATCTCCTCCTGCCCGCCGGGGAGATGGGGCGCCGCGATGCTGCGGGCGAGGCTCTCGCCCTCCGGCGGCGCGGGGTAGGCCACCACGGCGGCCTGCCTGAGCGCCTTGAGCGCCTTGAGCGTGATCAGGTCGGGGTCGCCGGGGCCGACGCCGATGCCGCTGAGCAGGCCGGTCATCGTGGCTTGACGAGCGTGAGCTGCGTCACCGGCATCAGCGGGCGCCAGGCGAGGTGGCGGCCCACGGGCCGGGCGCGCGAGATCGCGAGCCGGACCATGATGCCGTCGTGGCGCGCGCACCAGTCCGCGAGGACCGCCTCGCCGGCCAGGGTGACCGCGTTGGCCACCAGCGTGCCGTCGGGCGCGAGCCGGGCCCAGCAGGTCTCGATCAGACCGCCGACCGTGAGTCCGCCGCCGATGAAGACCGCATCGGGCACCGGCAAGAGCTCCAGCGCCTCCGGTGCCGCGCCCTGCTGCACCGTGAGCCGGGGCACGCCTAGGGCTACGGCGTTGCGGGCGATGCGGGCGCAGCGGTCCGTGTCGCGCTCGACGGCGACGGCGCTCGCCGTGCGCTCGCTCAGGAGCCACTCGATGGCCACGGAGCCGGAGCCCGCGCCCACGTCCCAGAGCAGGGCGCCGGGCCGCGGGTCGAGCGCGCTCACGGTCTGCACCCGGATCTCGCGCTTGGTGAGCTGGCCGTCGTTCTCGAACGCGCGGTCGGGCAGGCCCGGCGCGCCGCGAAAGCGCTTCACGCGGCCCTCGGCGCGGCATTCGATGGCGACGGTGTTGAGGTCGGCCACCTGCGCCTCGCGCCAGCGGTCCGCCCGCGCGCTCATGCTGGTTTCGTCTGGCCCGCCCATGTGAGCGAAGACGGTGAGCGTGCTCGCGCCGTAGCCGACGCCGGTCAGCTGCGCCGCGACCTGCGCCGGGGTCGTCCCGTCGTGAGAGAGCACCAGCAGGCGCTGCCCCGGCGCGAGGTGGGCGCGGACGGTCTCCAGCGGGCGGCCGTGCAGGGTCACGCCCACGGTCTCGTCGGCGCTCCAGCCGAGCCGGGCGCGGGCGAGGCTGAAGGCGGATGGCGCCGGGATCGTCACGATCTCCTCGTCGGGGAAGGCGCGGCGGAGCGTGGTGCCGATGCCGAAGCAGAAGGGATCGCCGGTGGCCAGCACGACGACGCGCTGGCCCTGCGCCGCGCGAATGTCGTCCATGGTGTCCGTCAGCGGGCGCCGCCAGGTGAGACGGCGTGCGGTGCCGTCCGGGATCATGGCGAGGTGCCGTTCGCCGCCCACCAGCACCTCCGCCTGCCCGATCAGCGTGCGGGCTGCGGGCGCGAGCGCGTCCGGCCCGTCCTCGCCGAGGCCGATGACCGTGAGCCAGCCGCTCATGGGGTGCCTTCGCTGCCGGGCGGTGCCGCGAGCGCGTTCACTGCCGCCGCCGCGACCGCGCTGCCGCCACGCCGGCCCAGCAGGGTGAGGAAGGGCACGCCGTGGTTCCCGTTCGCGAGCGCCGCCTTGGATTCGCTGGCGCCGACAAAGCCGGGGGGCGTCGCGACGATCGCCGCCGGCCGGGGAGCGCCCTCGGCCAGCAGCTCCAGCAGGCGGAAGAGCGCGGTGGGCGCGTTGCCGATGACGCAGAGCGCGCCGGCCAAGTGCGGCTGCCAGAGCTCTACAGCCGCCGCCGAGCGCGTGGTCCGGGCCGACGCCGCGCGTTCCGCGAGGCCCGGCGCGGCAAGCGTGCAGACCACGTCGTTGCCGGCCGCGAGCCTGCGGCGGGAGATGCCGGACGCCACCATCTGGCAGTCCGCGAGGACGGGGGCGCCTGCAGCGAGCGCGCCGCGCGCCGCCTCCGCCACGCCCGCCGAGTAGGCGAGATCCGCTACCAGATCGGTCATGCCCGAGGCGTGCACCATGCGATAGGCGACATCCACCAGGTCCGCCGGCAGGCCGGCGACGTCGGTCTCCTGCCGGATGATGGCGAAGGATCGCCGCGTGATCCCGTCCGGGTCGCGCAGATAGTCAGCCGTGGCTGTGGCCGCCATGTCCGTCGGTTCCGTGATCGTGGTGGTGGCCGTGGTGATGCCCATGCCCATGGCCGCCGGCGTGGTCCGCATCGGTGCCGATGCCCTCGACATGGTGGTGGTGTCCCACCTGGGGCGCGCCGAGGGCGCCCTCGTGGCCGATGATCTGCTCGCGGTACTTGCAGAGCTGGCAGTTCATGCGGTTGTCGCCCTCGGGAATCTCGGCGATGCGCGCGAGGAAGGCGTCCACCACCAGCGGGTGGTCGTTGAGGTAGGCGGCCTTGCGGAAGGCGATGCCGGGATGGGCGCGGGCGGCGGCGTCCGCCGCGTCGTAGATGCGCCGCACCAGCACGCCGGTGAAGAGGAAGTAGGGGAAGACCACGATGCGGCGGAAGCCGAAGCCCGCAATCCGCTCCAGCGCAGGCCCGACCAGGGGCGTGGTGACGCCGCTATAACAAGTTTCCGCCCAGCCGAAGCCCAGGCCCTCCCACAGCATGCGAGTGACCTTGGCGATGTTGCTGTTGGCGTCGGGGTCGGAGGTGCCGCGCCCGACCACGACGAGCAGACTGTCTTCCGGCGGCGCGTCGCCGGGCTGCTGGGCGGCCTCGATGCGCTCGGCCGCGGCCCGCAGCAGCAGCGGGTCGACCGCGAGATCGCGCCCGTAGCGGATCGCGAGGCCGGGGTTGGCGGCGGCGAAGTCGTTCAGCACCGAAGGGATGTCGTTCTTGGCGTGGCCGGCGGCGAAAAGCATGCCGGGCACGGCGTCGATGGCGCGGGCGCCGGAATCCCGCATCGCCGCCAGCGTGCTGCCGATGGTGGGCCTGGCGAATTCGAGGAAGCCGTGGCTCACCCGGCGATCCGGCAAGCGCGCGGCAATCACGGCGGCGAGGTGCTCGAACTCGGCGACCGCCGCGTCGTCGCGGCTGCCGTGGCCGCAGAGCAGCACCGCAGGCGCGCTCATCGCCCCGCTCCATTCCGTCCATTGACCGGCACGCCAGCCCTTTCCATTGTGGACCGATGCTCCTCTTCGCCGCGCCCGACTGGCCCATCGGCCAGGCGGTGCCGTTCATCCTTCTCGCCGCGCTCGCGTTGGATGCGCTGATCGGCGACCCGCGCTGGCTGCCGCACCCGGTGCGCCTGATGGGCTGGCTCACCGGCCTGCTCGACCGCGCCCTCAACCGGGAGCGCCTGGGCGAAGGCGTCCGCGTGCTCCTGGGCGGGGTCGCGGTGCTGCTGGTGACGGGCGCGAGCGCCGCCGCCGGCTGGGCCGTCGCCCACAACGCGGCCATGCTCGCCTGGGGCTGGCTCGCCGAGCTTGCCCTGGTCGCGACGCTGCTCGCGCAGCGCACCATGGCCGATCACATGGTGCGGGTGGCGCGCGCGCTGGATACCGGCGTCGAACCGGCGCGGGTCGAGCTGCGCCACATCGTCGGCCGCGAGGTTCATGCGCTTGATGAGCACGCCATCGCCCGCGCGGCGATCGAGAGCGGCGCCGAGAACTATTCCGACGGCGTGGTGGCGCCCGCCTTCTGGTACCTGCTGCTCGGCCTGCCGGGGCTGCTCGCCTACAAGGCGATCAACACCATGGACAGCATGATCGGCCACCGCTCGCCCCGCCATCACGCCTTCGGCCGCGCGGCGGCGCGTATCGACGATGCGGTGAACTGGCTGCCGGCGCGGATTGCGGGCGGGCTGGTCGGGTTTGCGGCGCTCGTCGTGCCCGGTGCCGCGCCGGGCAGGGCTATGCGCGCCATGCTGCGCGATGCGCCCAGGCACAGCTCGCCCAACGCCGGCTGGCCCGAGGCCGCAATGGCGGGTGCGCTCGGCCTCGCCCTGCTGGGGCCGCGTCAGTACGAGGGCGAGGTGGCGGCGGACGAAGCCTGGCTCGGCGACGGCCGCAAGGAGGCGACGGCGGCCGATCTCAGGCGCACGGTGTGGGTCTTCGCCGTGGCGTGCGCGCTGGTGGCGCTGCTCACCGCTGCCATCGCCGCCGGCATGGCGCTCGGTGCGGCCTAGCCCAGGGTCAGCGGGCACGGGCCACCTCCAGCAGGCGGTCGAGGTCGAGATGGGCCTCCAGATGGGTGCCGAGGGCGTCCAGGGTCTCCTCCACCAGGGCATCGTAGGCGACGCCGGCGCTCTCCCGCTCCCGCAGCCGGGCGAGGAAAGCACGGCGGAATCCGTCGGCGGCAAAGAGGCCGTGCAGATAGCAGCCCATGACCCGGCCGTTCGCCGCCCGCGCGCCGTCGGGGCCGCTTTCGAGGCGGACCAGCGGGCGCGCGGTGTCGGGCCCCGTGGTCTCCCCCATGTGCATCTCGTAGCCCACGACCGCCTCGCCGCCCTCGCTGGCATGGCCGGAGGCACGGACGAGGCGCTTGCCCGCACTCATGGTCGTCTCGACATCGAGCAGGCCGAGGCCGGGCGTCTCGCCGGGCGGCCCTTCGATGCCGGCGGGATCGGCAACGCGCTGGCCCAGCATCTGGTAGCCGCCGCAGAGGCCCACCACCCAGCCTCCGCGCCGCACGTGCGCCTGGATGTCGAGCGCCCAGCCCTCGGCGTGCAGCGCCTCCAGGTCGCTGCGGGTCGCCTTGCTCCCCGGCAGCAGCACGAGGTCCGCGTCTCCCGGCAGCGCACGGCCCGGCGGCACGATGTCGAGCACGGTATCCGGCTCGGCGCGAAGGGGGTCGAGGTCGTCGGTGTTCGAGATGCGCGGCAGGCGGGGCACGGCGATCTTGATGGCGCGGTTGGTTGCGCGCGCGGGCAGCGCCGGCGCGGAATCGAGGCCGACGCTGTCCTCGGCCGGCAGCAGCCGGGCGCCCTCGAACCAGGGCACGAGGCCCAATGCGGCCCAGCCGGTCTCCCGTTCGATGATCGCGTTGGCGTCGTCGAAGAGCGTGGCGTCGCCCCGGAACTTGTTGATGACGAAGCCCCTGGTCAGCGCGCGCTCCGCCGCCGGCAGCAACGCCCAGGTGCCGACCAGACTCGCGATCACGCCGCCGCGGTCCACGTCGCCCACCAGCGCGACCGGCACGCCGGCCGCCAGGGCGAAGCCCATGTTGGCGATGTCGTTCTCGCGCAGGTTGACCTCGGCCGGGCTGCCCGCGCCTTCCACCAGGATCAGGTCGGTGTCCTGGCCCAAGCGCGCGAAGCTCTCCAGCACGGGCGGCATGAGCGCGGCCTTGAGCGCGTGATAGCGGCGCGCGTCGGCGGTGCCGATCACGCTGCCCTGCACTACAACCTGAGCGCCGTGCTCGCTCTCGGGCTTGAGCAGCACCGGGTTCATGTCGGCGCACGGCGCGATGCCGGCGGCACGCGCCTGCAGCGCCTGGGCGCGGCCGATCTCGCGCCCGTCGCCCGCGACCGCGGCGTTGTTGGACATGTTCTGCGGCTTGAAGGGGCGCACGCGGAGCCCGCGCGTGGCATAGGCGCGGCAGAGCCCTGCCACCAGCAGGGACTTGCCGACGTTGGAGCCGGTGCCTTGAAACATCAGGGCCGGCGGCCCTTGTGGAGTGGCGCGTGCCATCAGAACTCGATGCCCACCTGCGCTTTCACGCCGGCGCGGAAGGGATGCTTGATCTCGGTCATCTCGGTCACGAGATCGGCCATCTCGATCAGCGCGGGCTTGGCGTTGCGGCCGGTGACCACCACGTGCTGGTCGGGATTGCGCGCGGCGAGGCCTGCGAGCACGTCGTCGAGGTCGAGGTAGTCGTAGCGCAGCACGATGTTGAGCTCATCCAGCACCACGAGGCGGTAGGAGGGGTCGGCGAGGAACTCCTTGGCCGCCTCCCACGCGTTGCGCGCGGCAGCGAGGTCGCGTTGGCGGTCCTGCGTGTCCCAGGTGAAGCCCTCGCCCATCACGCGGACGGTGACGAGGTCGGGGAAGCGCTCCAGCACCGCGCGCTCGCCGGTCGCCCACTTGCCCTTCACGAACTGCACGATGCCAACCTTCATGCCGTTGCCGATGGCGCGGGCGGCGAGGCCGAAGGCGGCGGTCGACTTGCCCTTGCCCTTGCCGGTGTGGACGATCAGCAGGCCCTTCTCGATGGTCTTGGTGGCCAGCATGCGTTCGCGCGCGGCCTTGCGCTTGCGCATCTTCTCGGCATGGCGCTGGTCGAGTTCGGCCTCGGTCCGGGTCTCGCGTGCCATCAGAGTGCCTCCTGCCGGCCGTCGCGGAGCGCCGCGAGCAGCGTGTGCGCGTGGTTCGCGCGGGGCCGCCAGAGGCTCCGCTCCTGCGCCTCCAGCAGCCGCTCGGCAAGCTCGCGCAGCGCCGCCGGGTTGGCGTCGGCCATGAAGTCCCGCACGGCCTCATCGCCAACGTAGGCGTCGAACACCGCGTCGAAGTGGTGGTCCTTGACCGCGCCGGTGGTGGCGGCGAAGGCGAAGAGGTAGTCCACCGTCGCCGCGATCTCGAAGGCGCCCTTGTAGCCGTGGCGCATGACGCTCTGGATCCACTTGGGATTGGTGACGCGCGCGCGGACCACGCGGCCGAGCTCGTCGGCGAGGGTGCGGATGCGCGGGGTGTCGGGCACCGAGTGGTCGTTGTGGTAGAGCGCGGGCGCGCGGCCGGCGTGGACCGTCACCGCCGCCGCAAGGCCGCCCTCGAACTGGTAGTAGTCGTCGCTGTCCAAGAGGTCGTGCTCGCGGTTGTCCTGGTTCTGCACCACCGCCTCGACCGCGCCGAGCCGGCGCTCGAAGAGCTTGTGCTCGGCCGCACCCCCTTCGCCCGCGCCGTAGGCCCAGCCGCCCCAGGCGACGTAGGCGGCGGCGAAATCGCTCGCGTCGGCCCAGCCGCGCTCGTCGATCAGTGCCTGCAGGCCCGCGCCGTAGGCGCCGGGCTTTGAGCCGAAGACCCGGTAAGAGGCCAAGCGCCGGGCGCGCTCCTCGGACGTGCCGTTACCGGCCAGCGTCGCGGCGTCGGCGGCGACCTTGGCGGCGAGCGGGTTGTCGTCCGGGTCTTCGTCTAGGGCTGCGACCGCGCGGACGGCGGAATCGAAGAGGTCGATCAGGCCGGGGAAGGCATCGCGGAAGAAGCCCGAGACCCGGAGCGTCACGTCCACCCTGGGCCGGTCGAGCAGGCCGAGCGGCATGATCTCGAAGCCGGTGACGCGGCCGGACGGACCCTCCCAACGCGGCCGCGCGCCGATGAGCGCCAGGGCCTGGGCGATGTCGTCCCCGCCCGTCCGCATGTTGGATGTGCCCCAGGCGCTGAGCGCCATCGCCCGCGGCCAGTCGCCGTGGGTCTGGGCGTAGTGCTCCACCAGAAGCTGGGCCGATTGCCAGCCGAGCTGCCAGGCGGCGGCGGTGGGCACCTGGCGGGTGTCCACCGAGTAGAAGTTGCGGCCGGTGGGCAGCACGTCCGGCCGGCCGCGCGTGGGCGCGCCGGCTGCGCCCGGTGGGATGAAGCGGCCATCCAGGGCGGTCAGCAGGCCGGCGGTCTCAGCGCCGGCACTGGCGTCGAGCGCAGGGCCGATGGTCTCGGCGACCTCCCGCAGCACGGCGGCGCTGGCAGCCCATTCTGCAGGCGGGTGGTACGTGCCGGCGATCAGGCTGGCGGCCAGGGTCTCCAGCCGCTCCACCGTGTCGCCGGTGCTGCGCCAGGCCGCGCCGTTGGCGAGGGCCTCGGGCCGGGGGCCCTGCCAGGGCGCGCCCAGCGGGGCGGAGAGGGGATCGATGCCGAGGGCGAGATCGTCGGCGAGCGCGCGCAGCAGGGAGGCCTCGCCGGCGCCGGGGCCGCGCACGCTGCGCGCGATGGCGCGGAGCAGCTCGATGCGGCGCTCGGGCGCGGGCGCCTCGCCGAAGATATGGAGGCCGTCGCGGATCTGCATCTCCTTGATTTCGCAGAGATAGCCATCGAGCTTGCGGAGCGCATCGTCGCTGCCGTCGGTGGCCTGGATGCCGCAATCCTGGTCGAGCCCGGCAGACGCGGCAAGCTCCAGGATGCGCGCGCTGAGCGGCGCACAGCGGCGCGGATCGACCGAGGCGGCATCGAAGAACTCGTCGACCAGGCGTTCCAGCTCCTCCAGCGCGCCGTGGCTGCCGGCGCGGGTGAGCGGTGGGGTCAGATGGTCGACGATCACGGCGGCGGCGCGCCGCTTGGCCTGGCTGCCCTCGCCGGGGTCGTTCACGATGAAGGGATAGACGTGGGGAAGCGGCCCGAGCGCGGCCTCCGGGAAGCACTCGGCGGAGAGCGCGAGCGCCTTGCCCGGCAGCCATTCCACGTTGCCGTGCTTGCCCGCGTGGACCACCGCATGGGCGTCGAGGCCCAGGCGCAGCCAGGCGTAGAAGGCGAGGTAGCCGTGCGGCGGCGGCAGGTCGGGGTCGTGGTAGCTTTTCTCGGGGTCGATGTTGTAGCCGCGCGCCGGCTGGACCGCGACCACGACGTTGCCGAAGCGCAAGGCAGGGAGCGCGAAGCTCGCCTCGGCCGAACGGAAGAAGGGGTCGGCTTGCGGCTCGCCCCAGCGCTCGGTGACGGTTGCCTGCACCGGCGCCGGCAGGGCGGCGAAGAAGCGCGCGTAGTCGGCGTGGGGCAGCGTGGCCTCGGCCGGCCGTGATGCTGCGTCGGCGGCGTTGGTGGGGCCCGCCTGGAGCCTCGCGATCAGCGCGGCGCCGTCCTTGGGCGGGTTCTCCACCCGGTAACCGGTATCGGAGAGGGCGGCCATGATACGCACGGTGCTTGCAGGCGTGTCGAGGCCGACGCCGTTGCCGATGCGCCCGTCGCGGTTGGGGTAGTTGGCGAGCACCAGGGCGATGCGGCGCTCCGCCGGTGCGGCACGCGCGAGGCGCACCCAGGCGGCGGCGAGCTGGGCGACGAAGCGGCAGCGCTCCTCGTTGGCTTCCGACACCACGATGGGCGCCTGCGTGGCCTCGTCGAAGCGCGCCTCGGTCTTGAACGCGACCGCGCGGGTCAAGATGCGCCCGTCCACCTCGGGCAGCGCCACGTTCATGGCGATGTCGCGGGGCGAGAGGCCGCGGGTGGCGTCGGCCCACTGCCGCTCGGTGGCGCCCGCAAAAATCGCCTGCAGCACCGGCACGCCGGCTTGGGCGAACGGGGTCTCCTGCGGCGCGCCGGGGCGGGAGACCGCGAAGCCCGTGGCGTTGAGGACGATTTCGGGTTCCGTCGTGCGCATGAGCGTGCCGATCAGCTCCGCCGCCGGCGCATCGCGCAGGCTGGTGACGAAAATGGGCAGCGGGTCGAGCCCTTCCTCCCGCAGCGCCGCCAACAGCGCATCGACGGGCGCGAGCGAGCCGGCCTGGAGCAGCGCCCGGTAGAAGACCACCACCGCGCGGGGCCTGCCGGCGCGCCAGCGGGACATCACGTCTTCCAGGGCGAGGACGCCTTCGCCCGGCCAGTAGAGGCCCGCGCGGGGCACCGGCCGGGGTGGGCGCCAGTCCGCGTCGTGCCCGATCAGGGTGGCGGCGTAGCAGAGCGCGTCCTTTGCATTGTCGATGCCGCCCTGGGTGCAGTAGCGCCAGAGCGTCTCCGCCGCGTCGGGCGCGAGCGTGCTGCGGGTGGCGAGCCCGGCGTCCGGCTTGTCGTCGCCCGGCAGCCAGGCAGTGGGGATGCCACGCTCGCTACAGACTTCGGTCAGCCGCTCGACGCCGTAGGGCCAGTAGCTCTCGCCGCCGAGCAGACGCACGATCACGAGGCGCGCGCCGGCGACCACGTGCTCAGCGTAGCGGTCGACCGAGAGGTTGTGGCCGAGCTGCATCAGGTTCGCGAGGCGGAGCGTCGGCGCGCCCGCGCCCAGCCGGGCCTGCGCCTGGGCGAAGCAGGCGAGCTCGGTATCGGCGGCAGAGAGCAGCACGATGTCCCCCGGCGACTGGCCGAGGTCCACCGCCTCCCCGCCATCCTCAATGGCCCCGGGCTGCGCCGCGAGCAGGTGCAAGGCCGAAGCTCCCCTTAGCCGCGGATCGCGGCTTCGACGGCCGCCCGGTCGAGGGGCGCGAGGCCGATCACCACCAGCCGGCTCTCGCGAATCTCATCAGGGCGCCAGTCGCGGTCGAAATGGCGGTCCACACGGGTGCCGACCGCCTGCACCACCAGCCGCCGCCGCTTGCCCGCAACATCGAGAAAGCCCTTGGCGCGGAGCAGGCCGTATGCATCCGCGGCGATGCTGAGCCCGGCCGCGAAGGCGGCGGGGTCGTCGATGGTGCCGAGCGCCATCACGAAGCTCTCGAACTCGTCGTGGTCGTGGGGCTCGTCGAGGCCGTCGTGGTGCGAGCGGCGGCTGGCGAGATCGTCTTCTGCCGCGGCATCGAGGCCCAGCAGCAGGTCCGGCGGCACGCGGCTGTGCGCCGCCTCGACCACGCGCGCGCCGGGCCGGAGGTGCGGCGCCATGCGCGCCTTGCCTTGCGCGGCACCGTTCGCAGCCAGCAGGTCGGCCTTGTTGAGGATCACCATGTCGGCGCAGCCGATCTGGTCCTCGAACACCTCGGCCAGCGGCGATTCATGATCGAGGGCGTCGTCCGCCTCGCGCTGGGCCTGCAGCGCGTCCTCGTCGTCGGCGAAGCGGCCGTCGGCCAGCGCCGGGCCGTCCACCACCGCAACCACGCCGTCCACGGTGAGCCGGGTGCGGATCTCGGGCCAGTTGAAGGCGGCGACCAGCGGCTTCGGCAGCGCGAGGCCCGAGGTCTCGATCAGGATGTGCTCGGGCGCGGGCTCGCGGGCGAGCAGCGCCTCGATCGCCGGCGCGAAGTCGTCGGCCACGGTGCAGCAGATGCAGCCGTTGGCGAGCTCGACGATATCGACTTCGTCGCAGGCCTCGTCGCCGCAGCCCTGCAGCACCTCCTGGTCGATGCCGAGATCGCCGAACTCGTTGATGATGAGCGCGATGCGCCGCCCGTTCGCTTCGCCCAGCGCGTGGCGGATCAGGCTGGTCTTGCCGGCGCCGAGGAAGCCGGTGATCACGGTCGCGGGTATCTTCTGGTCTTGCATTGCTCCTCACGCGTTCAGGCGAACCCACCCGGTGCCTTCGTGGCCGAAGGCGAAGTGCGCCGGGTGGAGGATTTCGGCCAGGATTTCGAGGGATTCGACTAGCCGAGGCCCCGGCCGGTTGAAGAAGGCATTGCCGTCGGTGGCATAGACCGCGCCGGCCTGTGCCGCGCGCAAGCCGCCCCAAGCCGGGTCGGCGAGCAGCGCGCGGCCGTCGTCAACCGTGCGCGGCAGGTCGTAGCCGCAGGGCATGAGCACGACCGCGTCGGGGTCGGCCGCGGCCGCCGCCTCGACGGTGATGCGCGGCGAGTGGCTGCCGTCGGCGCCCAGGGTGTCGATGCCGCCCGCGAGCGCGACCAGCTCCGGCACCCAGTTGCCGGCGGTCATCGGCGGGTCGCTCCACTCGACCGTGAGGATGCGCTTGGGCGCAAGGGTTTTGGCGCGCTCGGCGATGGCGGCGACGCGCTCGCGCAGGCCCGCGCGGACCGGCTCGGCATCGACGCCGAGGGCATCGCCCACGCGCACGATGTCGTCCCACACGTCGCCGAGGCGCATCGGCGCGAGCGAGACGATCTGCACCGGCGCCTCCAGGAACTCGGCGGCCGCCGCCTCGACCTCGGAGAGCCCGACGGCGCAGACGTCGCACTGGTCTTGGGTCACGATGTGGCTCGGCCGCGCGGTGCGCAGGATCTCGGTATCGAGGTCGTAGAGGCTGAGCGCCGCGGCGAGCAGCTTTCCCACCTCCTCGTGGATCGCCCCGCTCGGCTGGCGCGCGTCGATGCGCGCACGGGTGCAGGCCGGCGCCTGCGCGACCTCGGGCGGCCAGTCGCATTCGTGGCTGCGGGCGACGATATTCTCGGCACAGCCCAAGGCCGCGACGATCTCGGTCGCGCTCGGCACCAGCGAGGCGATGCGGGGCGCGCTCACGGCACGCTCACGGCTTCAGCGTCATCGGCAGGCCGGCGGCGACGAAGACTACCCGCCCGGCGGCCTGGGCCACGGCCTGGTTGAGCCGCCCGGCATGGTCGCGGAAGGTCCTGGCGGCCGCGTTCTCCGGCACGATGCCGAGGCCCACCTCGTTGGAGACCAGCACCGTGCGCCCCTCCAGCCGGCCGAGGCAGGCGACGAGGCGCTGGGTCTCGGCGGCGATGTCGCGGCCGGCTTCCATGAGGTTGCTGAGCCAGAGGGTGAGGCAGTCCACCAGGAGCGCGGAGCCGGGGCGGCTCTCGGCCTCCAGCGTCTCGGCAAGCGCGAGCGGCGCCTCGACCGTGCGCCAGCCGGGCCCTCGCCGGGCGCGGTGCGCCGCGATGCGCGCTTCCATCTCGGCATCGCGCGCCTCCGCGGTGGCGATGTAGAGCCGGGGGCCCGCGCAGTCGTCCAGCAGCGCCTCCGCATGGGCGCTCTTGCCCGAGCGGGCGCCGCCGAGAACGAGGGTGATGCGCGCCGGGGGTGGCGCCTGATCGAGACCCGCCATGATCCTCCCTCCGAGGACGTTGCAGCCCTGCCGCGCAGCCGGTCTCCTGGCTCGGGGTCGTCGACGGGGCCCCAGCCTTCCCGATCCTTGCGGATCAGTGGCCCGCGCAATGCGCACGGGGTCCGTCTCGCCGCTTACAGTTGCGGGGGCAGCGCCGGACTGGCCCGTGCCCTTACCGGGGCGGGCGTCACCGGCTTCCCACGCTGCGTGACCGGCCCACGCTAACGCAGGCGGGCGCGAAACGCCACCTCCGTGCGGGCACGTCTCGGAAGGGTCATCGAACCGTCACACGAATGGGGCAGTCTCGATGCTACGCGGTGCAGGCTGCGTGCGCTCTGCGCGCCCTGCCCACGGCCACGGGGGAAGACATGACCGACCGGGTCTACAACGTGCTGTTTCTCTGCACCGGCAACTCCGCCCGCTCGATCCTGGCGGAGGCGATTCTGAACCGGGTGGGCCAGGGGCGCTTCAAGGCGAACTCCGCCGGCTCCCAGCCTGCGGGGCAGGTGCACCCCCACGCGCTCGACCTGCTCAAGAACCTGAATTATGGGACCGATTGGGCGCGGTCGAAGAGCTGGGACGAGTTCGCGAGCGCGGACGCGGAGCACCTGGATTTCGTCTTCACAGTCTGCGACAACGCCGCCGCCGAGGTCTGCCCCGCGTGGCCGGGCCAGCCCATGAGCGCGCACTGGGGCGTGCCCGACCCGGCTGCGGCAAGCGGCACGGACGCGGAGATCCGCTACGCGTTCTCCGAGACCCACCGCATGCTCTATGCGCGCATCTCGATCTTCACCAGCCTGCCGCTCACCAGCATCGGCCGGCTCGCGCTACAGGAACGCCTCGACGAGATCGGCAAGACGAGGTAGTTGGAGCATCCGTCGGCTGTGCTCCGGTCTAATTCAAGATGCTCTCTCGATGACCGTGTGTCTAAACAATCCGATCACACCTCCGCGCACTTCACGGGTAGAATATGTCCCTCATTATGGCCGGTACTCGACCCGCATTTAAACTACTCTTAAGTAAGACTTCTTCCCAAGATTCCAAATAGTCTTCGAAAGTTTCGTCGTCATGAGAATTCCATAAGTTTAGATGACCAATTTCCCTCCATAATACGGAGTCCTTCAGAAAGCAATCCAATAGAGACAGAGACACAATCGCATTGAGGTCGCGAATAGTACTGTTTTTCTCCATAGCCGGAATATTTGAGGCCAGCCACTCGTCCAATTCTCCCCGAGGCGGAACATCGTATTTGGCCGCGAAATTATCTACATAAGTAGCATAACTGGATGCGTATTGCACCGCGCCTATTATTGTTGGCGGTGGATTAACTCTCCAGACAACGGATAATCTTCTCAGTACGTACAGTGACGCCATCTCGCAAATGCTTTCTTCGAACCACTTATGCTTATGGCCTCTACAACGATCAAAATTAGCTAAGACATGACAAAGCTCATGGGAAAATTGATAAACACATTTTGACCATAAAGTGACTTTAGCATTGATTCGAATTTCATAGGGACGATAATCATAGAGAGATCGTGGATGATCAGACCACCAAGAAACACTAACAGGTGCATCAGGAAGTTTATCGAACGCTCTCGTAAGTACAACAAACGCAGCTTCCAAAATGTCACATACCGCAACATTCAAGTACAATTCTTGGGTTCCCTGATCGTCATTACAGCTTTCCGTGCGGACGTTTAGTGGCGATGTCATTCTTGTTCGTCCAATTCAGGTCAATCGATTGGGGGCTGCCTCGGGACGTTGATCGAGCACTACGGGGAAATTCGGTCAAGGCAAAGTTCCGACGGTTATCGACTGGCGGCGCAAAAGCGCTCAGCAATCGATTCAGGGTGGCGCACCCGGCACGATTCGAACGTGCGACCTCTGCCTTCGGAGGGCAGCGCTCTATCCAGCTGAGCTACGGGTGCTCTCGGCGAGCCGCAGGCACCATAGGCAAGCCGGGCGGCGCGCGCTAGTTTATTCATTTCCCTCGACGGCGGGCGCTCGCACTTTTTTCGTTTCCCTCAACGGCGGGCGCTCGCACTTTTTCGTTTCCCTCAACGGCGGGCGCTCACTCCGTTCGCTTGCCTACGCGCCTTCGGCGCGGCGCGCGGTCGCGCGCTCCAGACTGCTCCGCAGCCTGGCTCCACACATGGCAAACACTCTGTCTGTTTCCGCGCGGCGCATTCGCGCCGTCCGGGCTGCTTCGCAGCCCGGTCCCATCAGGGCAAACGCCTCGTTGGCTGCCGGGGGGAGAAACCGGACCATGGTGCGGTGCACAGTGTGGGCGGCGCGGGGCAGCATCGCTGGATGAGCCAGAAACCATCCCGCGAGCACAGCGACGCCATGCAGAACGAAACTCCCCGGAAATCCCCCGAGAGCACCCCCAAGAGCACAACGGCCGGGACGTTCGGCCGCTCCTCCATCGACCGCCTGCCGGCCAAGCTCCGCGAGGCCGTGGACGCGGCCATCGCGGACGGCGCCACCATCGACGAGATCACCGCCCGCATCCGGGCCGAGGGCGAGACATGCTCGCGCTCGGCCGTCGGCCGCTACGCCAAGAACGAGCGCGACCTGATCCGCCAGCAGCAGGAGACCGACCGCACCATCAAGGCGTGGATGGACGCGCTGGGCGAGCGCCCGGAGGGCCAGGCGGGACTCATCCTGATCGAGACCCTGCGGACCATGGCGCTCTCCACCATGGCTCGTCTCAGCGCGCGGGAAGAGCCCGTGTCGACGGAGGAGCTCGCCCGCCTCGCCCTCACCCTCAAGCGCATCGAAGGCACCGACAAGCTGCGCCTCGATCGGGAGCAGGCGGCAAAGAAGGCGGCGCAGGGCGCCGGCCAGCCCAAGCGCCAGGGCGGGCTCTCGCCGGAGGCGGTGGCCATCATCCGTGCGGAGGTGGAGGGCAGGCCCCCGCCACCCCCGCCTGCTCCCCGCACCGTCACGTCGGTGCCAGTGGACCCGTGGAACCCTGCCGAAGCCCGCCTATACCCATCAATCCCAGCTGATCCCGGCGAATCCCACTTGAGCCCGGATCATCGCTATGAATCCTGGACGGAAATCGCGCCGCGGGTGTTTCGCACCAGCCCCACATCGATCCTGTCCCTCGGGCCGGAGTGAGGCGCGGGCGCTTTATTCATTTCCCTCAGTCGCCGGGCGCGAACTCATTCCATTTCCCTCAACGGCGGGCGCTCGTTCCACTCGCTTGGCTACGCGCCTTCGGCGCGGTGCGCAGTCGCGCGCTCCGGGCTGCTTCGCAGCCCGGTCCCTATCGCGACAAACTCAGTGGCCGCTGCCGCGCGCGGAGGGGCTTCGCCCGTAAGGCTTCGCTCTTGTCGGCGGGGCGGGGTCCGCTATTCTGCCGCCGCTTGAAGGCAAGGGAGGGATAGAGCTATGCCGTCGATGCTGGTCACCGGTGCGAACAGAGGGCTCGGCCTCGAAATGGTGCGCCAATTCGTGGACGACGGCTGGCGCATCTACGCCTGCTGCCGCGCGCCCGAGACGGCTACCGATCTCGCCGCGCTCGCCGCCGGCTCGGATGGTGCGATCACGCTGCACACCCTCGACGTGGGCAAGCCCGCGCAGATCGAGGCGCTGGCGGACGAGCTTCGCGGCACAGCCATCGACATGCTGGTCAACAACGCGGGCCTGCTGGGCTGCACGATCGACTCAATGGGGCCGGGCGCCTTCGGCACGGTCGACTACGAAGCCTGGATGCAGCTGCACGAGATCAACACCATGGCGCCGCTCCGCGTTGCCGAGGCCTTCGTCGATCACGTCGCGGCGAGCGACATGAAGCTGATGTTCTTCATGTCGACGTACATGGGCTGCATCACCGAACTCGCCGACGGCGGCCTCTATCCCTACCGCTCCAGCAAGGCGGCGCTGAACCTGGTGGTGAAGGGGCTCTCCATCGATCTCGCACCGCGCGGGGTGCGCACCATCGCGGTCCATCCCGGCTGGGTGAGCACGGACATGGGCGGGCCCGAGGCCCCGGTCAACAAGGAGCAGAGCATCGCCGGCATCCGCCAGGTGGTGGCGAATTACGGCAGCGGCCAGACCGGCTGCTTCTATCAATACGACGGCAGGGAGCTGCCCTGGTAGCGGCCCGCCCGCGCGAATTCGAGACAAGGGAGTATGGATTGATGGCCGTGGACCTGGCTCAGGCCGCGAAACAGAAGAAGATTCGCTATTTCCTGATCAGCTTCGTGGACCTGTTCGGCGTGCTGCGGGCCAAGCTCGTGCCGGCCGAGGCGATCGCAGGCATGCAGGAGGATGGCGCGGGCTTCGCCGCCTTCGCCGCCTGGCTCGATTCGACACCCGCCGAGCCCGACATGCTGGTCAAGCCCGACCCCGCGAGCCTGATCCAGCTGCCGTGGAAGCCGGAGGTCGGCTGGCTCGCCGGCGATTGCTGGATGAACGACGAGCCCATGCCGGACACGCCCCGGCTCAAGCTCAAGAGCAAGCTCGCCGAGGCGAAGAAGCAGGGCTACCGGGTCAAGACCGGGGTCGAGGCCGAGTACTTCATCGTGAGCGCGGACGGCACCGCGATCTCCGACCCGCTCGATACCCAGGCCAAGCCCTGCTACGACCAGGCGGCGCTCATGCGCCGCTACGACGTGGTCTCCGAGATCTGCGACGCCATGCTGAGCCTCGGCTGGGGGCCCTATCAGAACGATCACGAGGACGCCAACGGCCAGTTCGAGATGAACTGGGACTACGACGACGCGCTGGTCACCGCCGACCGCCACGTCTTCTTCAAGTACATGGTGAAGTCGCTGGCCGAGAAGCACGGGCTGCGCGCGACCTTCATGCCGAAGCCCTTCTCCAACCTCACGGGCAACGGCTGCCATGCCCATGTCTCGGTCTGGAACAACTCGGGCAAGAAGAACCTGTTCCACGACGCCAAGGGCGAGCTCGGCATTTCGAAGCTGGGCTACCAGTTCCTGGGCGGCATCCTGCAGCGCGCGCCCGCGCTCTGCGCGATCTGGAACCCGACCGTGAACAGCTACAAGCGGATCAACGCGCCGGTCACGCTGTCGGGCGCCACGTGGTCGCCCAACCAGGTGGCCTACGGCGGCAACAACCGTTCGACCATGGTGCGCATCCCGGACGCTGGGCGCTTCGAGCTGCGGCTGATGGACGGCGCGTCCAACCCCTACCTGCTGCAGGCGGGCGTGGTCGTCGCCGGGCTCGACGGCATCGAGAACCAGCTCGACCCCGGCCAGCGCACCGATCTCAACCTCTATGCCGAGGGCCACAAGCTGCGCGGCGCGCGCAACCTGCCGCTCAACCTGCTGGATGCGCTCCGGCTGTTCGAGAAGGACAAGGTGCTGCGCGCGGGCTTCGGCGAGAGCTTCGTCAAGAGCTACGTCAAGCTCAAGACGAACGAGTGGAACGAATACGCCGGCACGATCTCCGACTGGGAGCGCAGCAACACCCTGGATTGTTAGGCGAATTCCAACCTTACTGGATCACGATTCGAACGTTCCCACCTCCCCCTGTCCCCCTCCCCCGAAGGCGGAGGGAGAACGCAGGTGGCACCGCCAAATGCTCCCTCTCCGCCCCTGGGGGCGGAGAGGGTCGGGGTGAGGTGGGGGATTCTCGGGCCGCACCGCGTGCGAATTGAGGGATTGTGCGGCAACCGGGTGCCATCCCGGCCGTAGGATTGCGGCCTAGCGCCGGCCGCTGTGAGGCGGCTGGTGCGGGCGGTGAGACTCGAACTCACACTCCCGAAGGAACGGGTTTTTGAGACCCGCGCGTCTACCGCTTCCGCCACGCCCGCACATGCGCCAGCCGCAGGACTCCTCATAGCGCGAGAGCGCGCGCAAGGCCACCTCGCCTGAGGGCGCTCGGGACAGCGACCGGGCACGCCCAACGCTCCGGACCATGGTGCGCTGCACGGCGCGCGGCGGGCGCGCCACAATGGCGCCATGATGAGCGGGCGCAGGCGGGCCGTAGCGGGTGTGGACAGGACGACAGGACACCTTCTTGGCGAGCGGTTGTCGCCGGGAATCCCGCATGATCCCGGCTCGTCCCGCATGAATTTTATGTTTGCCTGTCCCACCGGGGAACGGGCGAGGCCGCGCGGGACGCGACGCTGCCGAGAAACGCGGGTTAGGCGTTGGTTTCGAAGGAGAGCTTGCTGCCGAGCGCCCGTGCGAGCGCGTCTGCCGCCGTGCGCGCCTTGCCCGACGCGAGCGGCCGGTGCTCAGGCGCGAGCCGGAGCACCAGATGGCCCTCCCCGGCCGCGATCTGGGAGCCATCGAGCACTGCCGGCTCCCCGATGGAGAGCCGCTCCGCCAGCCTGAGCGCAAGCCCGAGCGCCCGGGCCTCGGCGCGCACCGGCGGCGGCAACAGCCGGTTCACCGTCCGGCTGGCCGCGACCGGAAGGCGCGACTTGTAGCGGGTGGCCACCGCGAGCGCCAGAAACACGCGGCCCGCATGATCGATACCGACGAAGGGTGCGCGCGAGATTCGCGTGAATGCATCGGCCGCGCGCAGGTCAGGATGCTGGCGCCAGGCGATCTCGGAGAGAAACGCCGCCGCAGGCAGCATCTCCCGATGCCGGGCGAGCGCCGGGAGCGTCGAGCGGCCCAGCCAGGAGGCAAGCGCCTCGGCATAGACCAGCGAGCGGCCGTCCCGTCGGGCGATCGAACGGCAGGCATCGTGGAGCGGATCTTCCACCCGCACCGTTGCGGGCAGCCTGTCGAAGAGCAGGCCCTCGCGAAGACCGAAGGCGGAGAACAGGACCTCGCCCGGTGCGGCGACCTTCAGCAACGCCTTGAGCGCAGACGCGCCGCTCGGCACGGTCGCGAGCCGCCGGGGCAGCATGCCCTCCGGTCCCGGACGCAGCGTGGCGGGATCGACGGCAGCGAGCTCCTTGGTGGCCTCGCGCGCCTCGGCCGGTGTCATGCGATAGTGATGCACGACCGGGATGGGGTGCCGCTCGGAAGCCATGCGGAGACGGGCCAGCGCCCGCCACGCACCGCCCACGAGATAGACCGGCGCGCCCCGCACCCGATCGAGCCATGGCAGCGCCTTGAGCCGCTCTGCTGCCAGCGCGGAGCGGCGACTTGGCGGCAGGCTGCCGAGGCGGAGCACGCCCAAAGGCAGCGTCGCGTGCTCGGTGAGCCGCCCGTGTTCCAGGCGAACCAGCTCAAGGCTGCCGCCGCCCAGGTCCGCCATCAGCCCGTTCGCTGCCGGGAAGGCCGAAACCACGCCGAGAGCGGCGTAGCGGGCCTCCTCCTCGCCCGAGAGGACGCGGAGCGAGAAGCCGGTCTCGCGGCTCACCGCCTTGCGGAACCGTTCGCCGTCGCTGGCTTCGCGGACCGCCGCCGTGGTCACGGCGTCGAGCGGGCCGACGCCAAGCGCCTCCACTGCGGCGGCGAAGCGGCGCAACGCATCGAGCGCGGGCTCCACCGCGTCCGGCGCCAGCGTCCCGGTCTCGGCCAGGGTCGCGCCGAGGCCGCACAGCTCGCGCTCGTTGAAGACCGGCGCCGGCGCGCGCGTGAGCCCCTCGAACACCACGAGGCGGATGGAGTTGGAGCCGACATCGAGCACGCCGTAGGGCGCATCCGCCTCAGCCGCGACGGGGAAACGCTCGTCTCCGACCGGAAGCATCGCCGCGTCGGCCACGAGGCGGGTCTCCGCCAGCTGCTCGTTCACCCGTCGTGCGGTTCGCCGCCGTCGTCGCCTGCGACCGCAAGCCGCGGCTCGCGCCGTGCCGTGCCGCGCCCGGAGAGCGACGGGTTGGTCATGAAGAAGCGGTGGGCGTTGAAGGGCTCGCCGTCGGGCGCCAAGCGAGAGAAGGCGCCGTCAGCATCCAGCGTCCAGCTTTGTTCGTTGTCCCTGAAGTTCGCGGTCATAATCTGATCGAGAATCTGCTCGTGTACCGTCGGGTTCTCGATCGGCACCATCATTTCCACTCGTCGGTCCAGATTGCGCCCCATCCAGTCGGCGGACGAGATGTACACCTTGGCTTGGGGCGACGGCAGGCCGTGGCCTGCGCCGAAGCACATGATTCGGGAGTGTTCGAGGAAGCGGCCGACGATGCTCTTCACCCGGATGTTCTCCGAGAGACCCGGCACGCCTGGTCTCAGGCAGCAGATGCCGCGCACCACCATATCGATGGAGACGCCTGCGGCAGCGGCAGCATAGAGCGCCTCGATCACGTCGGGGTCGACCAGGGAGTTGAGCTTCAACCAGATCGCCGCCGGCCGGCCGGCGAGGGCATGGGCGATCTCCTCTTCGATCAGCTCATCGATGGCGGGCCGCAAACCGAGCGGCGCGACCGCAATCTTCTCGTAGCGCTCGGGTGCGGCTCCCCCCGTCAGATAATTGAAGAGCAGCGCCGCGTCGCGGCAGAGCGCCGGATCGCAGGTGAAGAACGAAAGGTCGGTGTAGATCGCGGCGGTGATCGGGTGATAGTTGCCGGTGCCGTAGTGCACGTAGCTGCGCAGGCCGTCAGCCTCGCGGCGGGCCACCAGCGATGCCTTGGCGTGGGTCTTGAGGTCCATGAAGCCGTAGACCACCTGGGCGCCGGCGCGCTCCAGGTCGCGCGCCCAACGGATGTTCGCGGCCTCGTCGAACCTGGCCTTGAGCTCGACCAGAGCGGTGACCGACTTGCCCGCCTCCGCCGCTTCGATCAGCGCGTTGATAATGGGGGAATCGTTGCTGGTGCGATAGAGGGTCTGCTTGATCGCGATCACGTCCGGGTCCCGCGCCGCCTGGCGCAGGAACTGGACGACGACGTCGAAGCTCTCGTAGGGGTGGTGGACGACGATATCCTTGGCCTTGATCGCGGCGAAGCAATCGCCGCCAAAGTCCCTGATCCGCTCGGGGAAGCGCGCGCGGTAGGGCGTGAACTCGAGATCGGCCCGGCCGCACTTGATGAGCATGGCCGTGTCCGCAAGCCCCAGAATCCCTTCGACCTTGACCACGTCGCGCCGGTCGACGTGAAGCTGGTCGGCGAGGAAGTCCAGCATGCTCAAGGGCATTGTGGAGTCCACCTCGAGCCGGATGACGCTGCCGCGCCGGCGCCGCTTGAGCGCGCTCTCGAACGAGCGCACCAGATCCTCGGCCTCTTCCTCCAGCTCGATATCGCTGTCCCGGACCACCCGGAAGCGCCCCACCGCGCTCGGGGCGAAGCCAGGGAACAGCCGGTCGAGGTAGAGCTCCACCACGTCCTCCAGCGCGATGAAGCGGATTTCGCCCCGCTCGCCCTCGGGCAGGCGGATGAAGCGCTCCACCTGGCTCGGGACGCGCACCAGCGAAGGGACCAGGCGCCGGGTGCCCTTCTCGACCAGCTCCAGCGCCAGGCTGAAGCCCAAATTCGGAATGAACGGGAACGGGTGCGCCGGATCGATGGCGAGCGGCGTCAACACCGGGAAGAGGCGGTCGATGAAGTAGCCGTCAAGCCAGCGCCGTTCGTCCTCCCTGAGCCGGTCGGCCGAGAGGATTGCGATGCCCGCATCGGCCAGCTCCGCCCGGAGTTCGAGCCAGCGCTCCTGCTGCTGCGCCATCAGCGCGTTGGCGCGCTCGTTGACGGCGCGGATTTGTGCAATGGGGCTCAGACCGTCCTGGGACGATTCGAGGATGCCCGCCTCGACCTGGCCGTGCAGGCCGGCGACGCGGACCATGTAGAACTCATCGAGATTCGACCCCGAGATCGAGAGGAAACGCAGGCGTTCGAGCACGGGATGGTCGAGGTTCTCGGCCTCCTCCATCACCCGCTCGTTGAAGGCGAGCCAGCTCAGCTCACGGTTGATGAACTTGTCGGCCGGCGCGAAGCTTTGCGCCTCGGTGGCCCGCTTGGCTCTCGCCATTCGGCTGCTCCCGCGTCCCCTCTACTTGGTTTGATTCGCAGCTTCTTACAATACGGTCATTGCCGCGGCGTGACAAAAATACGCCGGCTGGGGCGGTGCTGCGCATCAAGCCCGCGGCGACGCCACGTCTTCGCCTTCGTCCAGCGCAAGCACCGCGCGCACGAGCGGCACGGTGACCGCCCTGCCCTCGGCGAGCGCCGCGCGGTCAAGGCGCTCGACGAGGCGGGCCACAGCCTCGAATGTGCGCTCGATTCGGGGCACGACATAGGCCGGCACCTCGGGCGCCACGGTGATCTGCCGGTCGCCGAAGAGCTTGAGAATGAGAGCTGCGAGCAGCGCATCGTCCGGCAGACCGAGCGCCACTGCCGGCGCGAGCCTGAGGCGGGAGGCAAGGTCGGGGAGCGCGAGCGGCCAGCGTGCCGGCGGGGCCGAGGCGGTGAGCAGCAAATGGCCGCCCCGCTCGGCAACAGCGTTGTAGGTATGCAGGAGAGCGCGCTCATCGATCGGCCCGCCGAGCCTGTCGATGACCAGCGCCGGCACTTTTCCGGTATCGGGCACGACGTCGGCAAGGCGGGCTGCCGGGACGATCTCTGCGCCGGTCCGCCTGCGCCACACCTCGGCGAGATGGCTCTTGCCCGAGCCCGGCGGACCGTGGATCACGAGCGCGGGGCCCGGCCAGTCCGGCCAGCGGTCGAGCCAGGCGACCGCCTCCTCGTTGCAAGGCGCGACCATAAAATCCTCCCGCCGGAGCGCCGGTCGGACGCCCCAGTCGAAGGTGCGCTGCCGCCCGAGGTCCGCCTTGGCCATGATCCGGTGCCTTACTCGCCCTCACCCGGGACTGGCGTGTCGGGTTCCACCGGCTCCGGGGGTGTTGCGCGACCACGCAGCCACCAGCCATCTTCCTCGGGCGCAAGGTCGAGGTCGTCCTGGCCGAGGGCAAGGCGGAGCTGGTCCTCCGTACCATGATAGCGGAGGGTTAGCCTGCCTTCGCGCCGCGAGAGCGAGTCGATCTCGACCGATGCGACCATGGCAAGCGTCGCGAGGCGCCGCTGGATCGACACCCATTCGCCGAGGCTCGCGATCGGCACCCTCGCCCGGAGCACCCGCTGCTCGTCGTAGCGAATCAGGTTGGCGGCCTTCCAGTCATCCTCCAGCAAGATGATGACTCTGTCGGTGCCGCGCTTGAGCAGCGCCCGTTCGCTCTCCCCCTCGCGGCCGATCAGCGTTTTCTGGATGGCCCGGCTCTCTTCGGCCGCGATCCTGAGCAGCGAGAGCGTGAGCGCCCGGCCTGCGGTAGGGGCGTCGTCGTCGCTCTCCGCGGCAGGCGCGGACGGTTTTGCCACGGCAGCGGAGCCGGAAAGGCCGGCGACGGCGACCGCGACTTCGCTCGTGCCGTAGAGCGCGGCGAGCGCGGTGAGCGCTTCGGCATCCGACGCCAACGCCCGCGCGGCGTCCACCGTGCCGAGATCGATGACATCGCCGAGCGGCAGAAGGATCGGCACCAAGCCGCCGTGCGGCGGGCGCTCCTCCCACGCTTGGCGCCAGCGATTGCCGTCCTCCCACAGCAGGATACCGCCGGGGTCGCGCTGAACCGCAACTACCAGCACCGGCTTGCTCAGGGTCTCGGCATAGGGGACGCCGCTCACGCGCAGCAGGCGGCGCACCTCGGTTGGGTCGAAATCCACCGTCAAGGACGCGCGGTAGCGGGTGGTCGAGACCAGCTCGCGGTCGATGGCGAAGCCTGCCACCATCGTCGCAATAATGTTGTCGGGCGGTGGGGGCAGGTCCGTTCCCACGACCGTGAGCCGACGCAAGAGAGTGTCCAACGCGGCGCGCTGGCCGGCGGCGATGGCGAGCTCGCGCGCCTCCGCTGCCGATGCGGCTTCGGCGTCGACGGGAACGTGCGCGACGGTGAACACCGAGTCCGCCCGCGTGGCGCCGCAAGCGAGGAGCAGCGCCAGCGCGCACATGAGCGCGATGCGAGCCGGTCCACACATGATCGAGCCCGGAATACTCACTAGTGTCACGTTTCGGGGCCGGCGGCGACCGAAACCCGAGTGGCAGGGTATCATGGCGCCCGCAGCCAAGCGACCGGCAGCGGCCGGAAGACGGCGGGGGACCACATGGCGCGGCTCAAATTGGGCGTCCTGATCTCGGGCAGTGGGACCAATTTGCAGGCCCTGATCGACGATTGTACCCGCGCGGACGCCGAGAGCGAGATCGTGCTGGTTCTCTCCAACCGGGCCGACGCCTTCGGCCTCACGCGCGCCGAACGCGCAGGCCTGTCCCATCGCGTGATCGACCACCGGGAGTATGAATCCCGTGAGGTCTTCGAGCAGGCGCTCACCGAGGCGCTCGAGGCGAGCGGGGTCGAGCTGGTCTGTCTCGCCGGATTCATGCGCGTGCTCACGGCGGATTTCGTCGAGCGCTGGCGCGACCGGCTGATCAACATCCACCCTTCGCTGCTGCCCGCCTTCAAGGGGCTCGATACCCACGCTAGGGCCATCGAGGCTGGGGTTCGATTTGCTGGATGCACGGTCCACTTCGTCCGACCCGACGTGGACAGCGGGCCGATCATCGTTCAGGCGGCCGTGCCGGTCTTGCCTGAGGACACGGCGGAGAGCCTTGCGGCCCGGGTGCTGCGCGAGGAGCATCGCTGTCTGCCGCTCGCCGTGCGCCTCATCGCCGAGCGCCGCATATCGGTCCTGGACGAGCGCTGCGTCATCGATGCGGCGGCACCTGAAGATACCCTCATCAACCCGGCGCCAGCTCCATAGGCGAAGGGCCCGGAACCGTCCGGCTCCGGGCCCTCGATAACGGCTGGTGGGCCCCGTTAGGCGGCGGGCTTGCCGTAGCGCTCGACCAGGTCCTCGGCACGCGCACGGATTGGCTCCATCGCGTCGCCGGTGGACTTGACGGTCATGTCGGCGATGCGGTTGCCCGCAGCCATCGTGCGCTCGAACGCGCCCTTCGCGGCCCCGGTCTGGGCATCGGTAAGTTCGGCCCAGCTACGCGCACCCATCAGCGCCTCGGCGGCGTCAGTCTGGGCAGCCATCGCCTCCTTGGCGAAGCCGAACCAGGCGCTGCCGATGGCGCCATAGCCCTTGGCCGCGATTGTCGAGGCCTGGACGAAGCTGTCGAGGCTCGCACGGCCCTCATCGGCCATGGTGTCGAAGGAGAATGCGCCGTTCCAGGCGGTCTTGGAGTTGGCAGTGGCCTTGCTCGCGGCGTCGGTCTTGGTGGTCATCGCGTTCACCCTATCGTTTTGCGGTTGTTCCTGACGAGGCGCCCCGCTCTATGACGCTTGGTCATATTGCGATGCAGCATCATGTTGCAGCGCAATATAGTCGAGGCGCGCGGCCGGTCAAGACCCCTTGACACTTATATTTTTCTCCCCAGCAGCCGGGCGACGCGGGTGCGCTGGCGGACGCTCTGCAAGAGGCACTGGGGGCAGGCGCGGCCGAGCGAAAGAGCACGGCCGCGGCGGGCCAAGCCCACGTGCGTCACAATTTCACGCTCGAAGGGATGTGCGGCGCGACCCTCGACGTTTACCGGGAACTGTTGCCTGCTTCATCGCAATACCGGTCGGCGCCGGCTGGACAAGCGCGTGCGGGCGTCCGACACTCCAAACCGGACACACGCAGGGTCGAGGACATGGATCTCAAGCTCGACGACAAGAAGGCCATCGTAACCGGCGGCACGCGGGGGATCGGCCACGCGATCGCGCGTAGGCTCGCGCTGGAGGGCTGCGGGGTCGGCATTTGCGCCCGCGGCGGCGCCAAGCTCGAGGCCGTGCTGGCGGCGTTCGCGGGAGAGGGCCTCAATGTCATCGGAACCACCTGCGACGTCGCGGACGGCGACGCCGTGCGGCAATGGACCGCGGCGATGGCGCAGCAGCTCGGCGGCATCGATATCGTGGTGGCCAACGTGAGCGCGATCGCTGGAGCGCCGGACGAAGACTCCTGGCGGGCCGCGCTCGAGGTCGACATGCTGGGCACCGTGCGTACGGTCGAGGCGGCCATGCCGCACCTGGAGACGTCGGAGGCCGCGGCGATCGTCACCGTATCGAGCACGGCGGGCGTTGAGAGCTTCGGCGGGGTCAGACCCTACAACTCGATCAAGGCCGCTCTGATCAACTACACCTCCAATCTGGCCACCGTGCTCGCCGAACGCGGCATCCGCGTGAACTGCGTCTCGCCGGGCACGATCTATTTCGAGGACGGCGTTTGGGGCCAGCGTCAGCGGGAGAATCCGGAGCGCTACAATGCTGCGCTCGCACTCAACCCCACCGGCCGGATGGGCACGCCCGAGGAGGTCGCCGATGCGGTCGCCTTCCTCGCGAGCCCAGTCTCGAGCTTCACCACGGGCGCCAACCTGATCGTCGACGGCGGGCTCACCAAGCGCGTGCAGTTCTAACACCGCCGCCGCGCCGGCCGGCGAGCGCCGACGGATGGAGGAGAGCCATGGATGTTGGCGCGTTCATGATGCCCAACCACCCGCCAGGCCGCGACTTCGGCGAGGGCCACGAGCACGATCTCGACACGCTCGCCTTCCTCGACCGCATCGGCTTCGCCGAGGCATGGATCGGCTGCCACTACACGGTGCCGACCGAGCCATGCCCCGCGCCCGACCTGCTGGTCGCCCAGGCGCTGCTGCGCACCGAACGCATCCGGGTCTCGCCGGGCGGCTACATGCTGCCCTTCCACCACCCGGCCGAACTGGCGCACCGGATCGCCTGGCTCGACCATATCGGGCGCGGGCGCTGCTACATCGGGGTGGGCTCAAGCGGGATTCCGACCGACTGGCTGATGTTCGACATCGATGGGTTCGCCGGCCAGAACCGAGAGATGACCGAGGAATCCCTCGACATCATGATGCGCTTCTGGGAGAGCGACGGCCCCTTCGAGTATTGCGGCAAGTACTGGACCGCACGCCGGCCGGAGGGCGTGCTCGATGGGAACTACGGGTACCACATCGGCACATTCACCAAGCCGCACCCGCAGATCGCGATCGCCGGCTTCAGCCCGGATTCACCCACGCTGGTGCTCGCCGGCCGTCGCGGCTTCATTCCGCTCAGCCTGAGCTACAGCGATGTCTACCTCGCCGGACACTGGGCCTCGGTCGAGCGCGGCGCGGCGGAGGCCGGCCGCACCCCGGACCGCAACGCCTGGCGCATCGGGCGGGACATCTACGTCGCGGAGACTGACGCAGAGGCGTGGGACAAGGTGGTCAACGGCGCCATCGGCGCGCACTACCGCAGTTTCTGGCTGCCGGTGCTCAGGCACATCGGCATGCTCTCGGCCTGCAAGCACCACCCCGACGTGGCCGATTCCGACGTCACGGTCGAGTACATCGCCGAGCACTGCATGGCGGTGGGCAGTCCGCGCACCGTCGAGCGCAAGGTCGCCGCCATGTTGGAGGCCTCGGGCGGGTTCGGCACCCTGTTGGTGATCTCCTACGACCACCTGGACGACATGGAAGGGTGGCGCGATTCCATGCGCGCGCTTGCCGGGGAGGTCATGCCCGCGTTTGCCGACGTTGCCGCCGCCGGGGATCGGGTGGCTCGGTAGACTCCCGCCGCACATTCCGCCTAGAGTGCCGGCGGATATCGCAATGCCGTCGGGTGACGGCGCTGTAGAAGACCAACGTCCGGCCGTACAGGGAGGGAACCACGATGCGGAAAATGACGTTGCTGGCAGGCGCGGCCGCGCTTGCTCTATCACTTGGCGTTGCCACGCCGAGCCAGGCTGCCGACGACGATATCGTCATCGGCTTCGCCATCGCGCTCAGCGGCTGGATGAACCAGTACGACGGCCCGCCGTCACGGTCGGCGAAGATGGCGATCAACGACATCAACGAAGCCGGCGGCGTGCTCGGCGGCCGCAATTTCACCTTCACCCAGTCCGACACCAAGTCGGAGGCGGCGGAAGGCGCGCGAGCCGGGCAGGAGGTGATCGCCGACGGCGCCAACTTCATGATCGTCTCGTGCGACTACGACATGGGCGCCGCCGCCGCGACGGTGGCGAACAGCAACGAGATGGTGGTCATCTCGCTCTGTGCCTCCGACGCGAAGATGGGCGTGCAGGGCATCGGCCCCTACGCCTTCACCATGTCCAACTCGTCGCTCACCAGCGGCGCCGTGATTGCGGAGTGGGCGTGGAACAACAAGGGCTGGAAGACCGCCTACAGCCTGCTCGATACCTCGATCGAGTACGACAAGGCGATCTGCGCCGGCTTCAAGACACGCTTCGAGAAGCTGGGCGGCGTCATGCTGGGTGAGGACACCTTCAAGCAGGACGATGCGTCCATCGCCTCGCAGATCACACGTTTCAAGCAGGTGGCGGAGGAGAAGGGCGAGCCTGACCTGCTCCACGTCTGCTCCTACGGAGCCGGCGCGAACGCCGCGATCCGCCAGATCAGAGCGGCCGGCATCGACACGCCGATCTCGGGCGGCGATTCAATGGACGGCGACTACTGGACCGAGGCCATCGGCAACCTCAATGACCACTACACCGGCACTTACGGCTCGGTGTTCGGCGACGATCCTCGGCCCCGGGTCAACGAGTTCTTCGACCGCTACGAGGAAGTGCACGGCGAGCGGGTGTGCTGTTCGTTCGCCCTCTCGGGCTACAGCATCATCCAGGCGCTCGCCATCGCCATCGATCGGGCGGGCACCATCGACAGCGACGCGGTGCTGGCCGAGCTCAACAAGTTCGACAAGGAGCCGCTGCTGGTGGGTCCCACCACGTTCACCGAGGACCTGCACATCAACCTCGAGCGGCCCCAGGCGATCATCGGGATCAAGGACGGCAAGGGTTACTTCGTCGACCTGATCCAGTTGCCGGAGCCGCCGCCGCTTCAGCTCATCTTCAAGTAGGCACAGACCCGGTGGGCGGTCCGCGAAACCCAGTCTCGCGGGCCGCCCCCGTTTTCCCGGTCGCGGCGCCGCGGCCGACGGCCGCCGCCTGACACCGCCAGTCGTTCGAGGGGCCTTCTTCGGTGCAAGCGGTCGTTCAGAACATCATCGACGCTCTGAGCCTGGGGAGCCTGTTCGCGCTCACCTCCCTCGGCATCGGGCTGATCTTCGGCATCATGCGCCTGATCAACTTCGCCCATGGCGACTTGATCATGATCGGTGCCTACGCGCTCATCGTGCCGTCCGCCGCCGTGGCGCCACAGCTCTTCATCGGCGCCTGGCATCCGGCGGCGGTGGTAGCGGCGATCATTCTCATCGTCATCATCTTCGCCGTCGCCTGCGAGCGGCTGGCCTTCCGCCCGCTCCGCGATGCCGACCCCTCGGTGCTGCTGATCGCCTCCTTCGCGCTCAGCTTCTTTCTCCAGAACCTGGTGTTGCTCATCTATGAGGGCCGGCCCAAGGGTGTGGATCTCTGGCCGGTGCTGACCGATCCCTTCCTGCTCGGCGACATTCGCCTGCCGCGCCTGCAGATCGTGATGATCGCTGCGACCGCGGCGCTGCTGCTGTTGCTGGTCGCGTTTCTGAAGCGCACCGCCATCGGGCGCCAGATGCGGGCTGCGTCCGAGGACTTCATGATGGCGCGCTTCTTGGGTGTGCGCGCTAATCGGGTGATCGCCGCGGCCTTCGCGATCTCGGGTCTTCTCGCGGCCGTGGTCTCGCTGCTCTTCGTCGTGCAGAACGGCGTGCTGAAGTTCGACATGGGCGTGCCGCTGGTGCTCGCCGCGTTCGTCGGCACGGTCGTCGGCGGCATGGGCAGCCTGACGGGCGCGGTGGTCGGCGGCTTCGTGGTTGGCGTCGCCAGCGTCTTCTTCCAGATAGTGCTGCCGCTCGAAATGCGGCTCAACCGGGATGCCTGGGTCTACGGGCTCATCCTGGTCATCCTCCTGCTCAGGCCCGGCGGCATCGTCAAGGTGAAGGCGGTCGAGGAACGGATCTGACCGTGCTACGCGAGATCCGCCCTGTAACCGTTGGCCGTTACCTGTGGGAGCCCGGGACTCTCGGCTTGGGCCTCCTTGTGCTCTCCCTGATCATTTGGGGGACCGGCGACAAGGTCATCGAGCGCACGCTCACGGTCGCGCTTATCAACACCGTCATGGTGATCGGCCTCTACATCTTCATCGGCAATTCCGGTGTGCTGGCCTTCGGCCACATGGCTTTCGCGCTGATCGGCGCCTATGCGGTCGCCTGGTTTACCATGTCGCCGTTCAAGAAGAGCTTTGCGCTCGACCTCCCCACGTTCCTGGCCGAGAACACGCTGCCGCTGCTGCCGTCGGCGATCATCTCCTCGCTGCTGGCTGCGCTCGTCGCCCTCGTCGTCGGCATCCCATTGATGCGATTAAGCGGCATCGCCGCCAGCATCGGCACCTTCGCGGTGCTGATGATCTTCTACACGCTCTACTCCAACTGGGATTCCTGGACCTTTGGCGCGAGCACGCTGGTGGGCATTCCCATCTACGTCAACTTCTGGGTGGCGCTCGCCTGGGCCGGAGTCGCGCTGCTGGTCGCCACGATCTATCAGAAGTCCCGCTTCGGCCTGGCACTCCGCGCCTCGCGCGAAAACGAGGCGGCGGCGCGCGCCGTCGGCATCAACGTGCCCACCCAGCGGCTCATCGCCTTCGTGCTGAGCGGGTTCTTCATGGGACTGGGCGGGGTGCTGCAGGCCCACTACGTGGGCTCCATCGTGGTGCGCGGCTTCTGGCTGGGCCCCACCTTCATCGCGCTGGCCATGCTGATGATCGGCGGCCAGCGGAGCCTGACGGGTGCCGTGGTGGGCGTGATCGTGGTCTCGGCCCTGCAGGAGGTGCTGCGCCAGATCGAGGTCGTCATCGAGCAATACGGGCTGAGCCAGCTCGTCATCGCGCTCCTGATGCTCACCATCCTCATCCTCCGCCCGCGCGGCATCGCGAAGGGGCGAGAAATCCCCTGGCCCTTTGCCCGCCAGGTTGCGGCGGCACCGGTGCGAAAGGAAGCGGCAGCGGCGCCCGCGATCGTGGCGGCGGGCGGCGACGCGGAGGAGCGGCTGGAGGCGCACGACATCTCGGTCAACTTCGAGGGCCTGGCGGCCGTCGACGAGGTCACGGTGTCGATGGGCCGGCACGAGATATTCGGGCTGATCGGGCCCAACGGCGCCGGCAAGACGACGCTGGTGAACGTGCTGACCGGCTTCCAGAAACCGACGCATGGCAGGGTCGTGCTCGCCGGCGTCGACGTTACCGGCATGCCGCCGCACCGGATCGGCCGCCGCGGGCTCGCACGGACCTTCCAGGCGGTACGGCTCTACCCCGACATGCTGGTGATCGAGAACCTGGAGGCCGCCGCGGTCGGCACCGGCCTCAGCCGGCGCGAGGCGTCACGGCGCGCACGCGCCATTCTGGAGTGGATGAACTTCACGGATAAGGCCTACGATCACGCGGATACCCTGCCCTACGGCGACGAGCGCCGGGTCGGCATCGGCCGCGCGCTGGCGATGGCGCCCCACTTCGTTCTGCTGGACGAGCCCGCCGCCGGTATGAGTGACGCCGAGTGCGACGACTTGATGGCGCTGATCTCGCGCATTCCCGGCGATTTCGGCTGCGGCGTATTGTTGATCGAGCACAACATGCGCGTGATCATGGGAGTCTGCGATCGCATCCACGTGATCGACAGCGGGCGGACCATCGGCGAAGGGACGCCGCAGGAGATTCAGGCCAATCCTGAAGTGATCCGCGCCTACCTCGGCACGCGGTCGGAGCGGGACGATGCTTGAGGTCGACAACATCAGCGTGAGTTACGGCCGAATTCCGGCGGTACGCGGCGTCAGCCTTACCGTGGACGAGGGCGAGATCGTGACCCTGGTCGGGCCGAACGGCGCCGGCAAGTCGACCACGCTCATGACCATCGCGGGTGCGCTGACCCCTACCGAGGGCACCGTGCGGCTCAATGACGAGGTGATCGTGGGCAAGGGGCCGGAGAACATCGCGCGCCTCGGGGTCTCCTTCGTGCCCGAGGGCCGCCATGTCTTCACCCGGCTCACGGTGGAGGAGAACATCCGCCTCGGCACCGACATGCGCTCCGACAAGAAACAGATCGAGGAGGACTTCGAGCGCGTGCTGGACTACTTCCCCTTCATGCGCGATCGCTTGTCGACGCCGGGCGGCAAGCTCTCGGGCGGGGAGCAGCAGCAGCTCGTGATCGGACGCGCGCTGATGACGGCGCCCAAGATCATCCTGGTGGACGAGCCCTCGCTCGGCCTCGGGCCGCTCATCGTCGACAAGGTCTACGAGATCCTTCAGTCCTTGCGCGAGGCCGGCAACACGCTGCTGGTGGTGGAGCAGAGCACCCACCGCGCGCTGGAGAATGCCGACCGGGTCTATGTGCTGCGGAGCGGACAGATCGAGCTCACGGGGCGGAGCGACGCGCTCACGGACGAAGAGCTGGAGCGCGCCTACTTCGGCTTCGAAGAAGCCGCCGAGCGTGAGGAGGTGCATTTCTAGAGCGTTTCCGCGTAAAGCGGAAACGCTCTAGAAATTTATCGCTCACGGCAGCCGGCCTACGGCCGACGCCTCCGCGTCGCGCGTCCACGCGCGCGGGCGCGCGATGGCGCCGCAGGAGCGGCGGGCCGCAGTCGCGGCCTGTCGCGCGTCCGTCAAAGACGGACGCGCTCTGAGAAGGGCGAGGCCCCTGCCAAGGGCCCCGGCGGTCGCCTTCCGCGCCCCGCACGTGTGCGGACACGCGCACGATTGAGGCTGCCTCCGCGGCGAGAGAGTCAGGCTAGGGCGCGGGCCGGGTGCCGAAGATCGCGGTGCCGATCCTGACATGGGTGGCGCCCAGCCCGATTGCAGTGCGGTAATCGGTGGACATGCCCATGCTGAGCTTGCGGAGCCCGTGGCGTGCGGCCAGCTCCCGCAGCAGCGTGAAGTGGGGGGCAGGGTCCTCGGCGGCGGGCGGGATGCACATGAGCCCAACCACCGGCAGCATCAGCTCGCTTTGGCATTGGGCGAGCAGCGCATCGAGGCCATCCGGCAGCACGCCGGCCTTCTGCGGCTCGGCACCGGTGTTGACCTGAATGAAGCAGTCCGGGCGCTTCCCCTGGCGGTCCATCTCGCGGGCGAGCGCTGCAGCCAGCTTCGGCCGGTCGATCGCGTGGATGGCATCGGCGACCGCCACGGCCTCCCGCGCCTTGTTGGTCTGCAGCGCGCCGATGTAATGAAGCACCGCGCCCGGCCATTCGGCGCGAAGCGCCTGCCACTTCCGGCTCGCCTCCTGCACCCTGTTCTCGCCGAAGGTCGCGTGGCCGGCGGCGAGCGCGGGCAGGATGCGGCTCGGAGGGTGTCCCTTGCAGACCGCGATCAGCGTAATCTCGCCCGCGTCGCGTCCGGCAGCGCGCGCCGCGTCCTGGACCTCGGCGGTGACGGCGGCCAGATTGGCCGCGACATCGACGGCCGGTGGGCCGTCTTGGGCGGGAGCGGGAGATGCGTGGGCCATGGGCGCCTGAGTCGAGCGAGCGATGGGAACGCTAGCAGAGGCCGCGGCCGGTCTCAAACAAGCGGCGGGGAGCCCGTTGCCGGCGCTCATCCTGATGACCGACGAGGCGCGGCTCGCCGATCCGCTCCCGGCAGCTCGCGCGCTGCCGGCGGGGAGCGCCATCATCCTGCGCCACTACGGCGTGCCGGAGCGCGCGGCGCTCGCCCGCCGCCTCGCCGCTATCGCGCGCCGGCGCGGGCTGGTCCTGCTGATGGGGGAAGACCCCGTGCTCGCGCGGCGCGTCGGCGCGGCCGGGGTGCATCTGCCGGAGCGCGCGCTTCGCCGCGCAGGTGCGGTGCGCTGGCAGCGGGAATGGCTGGTCACCGCCGCCGTCCATTCCCCTGCGGCGTTGCGCACGGCTGCGGCTTGCGGCGCGGACGCGGTGCTGCTTGCCCCGGTCTTCACCACCGCGAGCCACCCGGACGCCCGCGCCCTCGGCCTCCACCGCTTCGCGGCGCTGGCGCAGGCGAGTCCGCTCCCGGTCTATGCTCTCGGCGGCATCGACGGCGCCCGCGCGCGCCTGTTGCGGGGCAGCGGGGCGGTCGGAATCGCCGGCATCGGCGGGTTGGTCCCGCAAGCCATGCTCCGCCCGTAAGCGCCGCTCGGCGGGTGAGGGCGGCTAAAGCGCCGGGGCGCCGCCTTCGAGGGGGATGATCTCCACCGCGGTGCCGCGCGCGGCCGCAGGCGCGTGGGGCGGGCGGACGACGAGGCATTGCGCCTGCACCAGCAGCGAGAGCATGGAGCTGTCCTGCTTCGCGAACGGCGTGGCGATGAGCGCGCCGCTCGCATCGCGGCTGAGCGTCGCGCGCAGGTAGTCTTCCCGCTCGTCGTTCTCCCTCACGTTGGCGCCGAGGTTCGCCTGCTCAACCATGGGGTGGGCGCCCTGGTCGGTGCCGAGCATGCGCGCCATTGCGGGCCGCAGGAAGATCAGCGCGCAGACCAGCGACGAGACCGGGTTGCCCGGCAGGCCGAGCAGGCGGGTGCCAGCCACGGAGCCGAACATCAGCGGCTTGCCGGGTCGCATGGCGATCTTCCAGAAGTCGAGGGCGAGCCCTTCGTTCTTGAGCGCGTCGCGGATCAGATCGTGCTCGCCCACCGAGGCGCCCCCGGTGGTCACCAGCAGGTCCGCGCCGCCGGCGCCGGCGGCATGGCGCACGAGGGATTCCGGGTCGTCGCGGGCGATGCCGAGGTCGATGGCCTCGCCGCCGCAGCCTTCCACCACCGCCCGGAGCGCGTGGGTGTTGGAGCTCACGATCTGGTTGGCGCCCAGCGGCTCGCCAGGCATGACGATCTCGTCGCCGGTGGCCAGCAGCGCGATGCGGGGCTTGCGGCGCACCGTGAGCCACGGCTGGTTCATGGCGGCGGCGAGGCCGATGGCGCGTGCGTCCAGCCGTCGGCCGGCCGGTACGCCCACCTCGCCCGCACGAAAGTCGAGCCCGGCGGGGCGGATGTAGCGGCCCGCCGGCGCGCCCGCGCGCACGGCGATGGCATCGCCGTCGGCCTCGGTGTTCTCCTGAATCACGATGGTGTCGGCGCCGTCCGGCACCGGGGCGCCGGTGAAGATGCGCACCGTCTCGCCGGGGCCGACCGTGCCTTCGTAGCGCGCGCCGGCCGGAACGCTACCGATCTGGCACAGCGTGACGGGCGGGTCTGCCACGTCGGCGGCGCGAGCCGCGTAACCGTCCATCGCCGAGACGGCGAAGGGGGGCTGCGTGATCCGGGCGACGACATCCGCCGCTAGCACACGGCCGTGGGCCGAGGCGAGCGGCACGGTCTCGGCCGGCAACGGCGAAAATGCGGCGGTGATACGGGCGACCGCCTCTGCGACCGGAATCATCGGTCAGGACGCCCGGAATTCGCCGGACCGGCCGCCCGCCTTGTGGGTGAGCCGCACGTCGGTGATGCGCATGCCGCGATCCGCGGCCTTGCACATGTCGTAGACGGTGAGCGCGGCGACGCTCGCGGCGGTCAGCGCCTCCATCTCGACTCCGGTGCGTGCGGTGATGCGGCAGCTAGCCTCGATATCGACGGCACCTTCCGCCTCGTCGCAGGCAAGCCTCACGTCCACGGCGCTCAGCGCGAGCGGATGGCAAAGCGGGATCAGGTCGGCGGTGCGCTTGGCGGCCATGATGCCGGCGAGGCGTGCGACACCCAGCACGTCGCCCTTGGCGACGCCGCCTTCGGCGATCAGGCGCACGGTCTCGGGCTTCATCAGCACCCGCGCCCGCGCCGTCGCCCGGCGCTCGGTGACCTCCTTCTCGGTCACGTCCACCATGCGCGCCTTGCCCTCTTCGTCGATGTGGGTGAGGCGTGCCATCGCTCAGCCCTCGGCCGCCTGAGCGCCCGGCGCAGCGCCGGAGACGGGCGCGAGCAGCGCCGCCGTCGCTGCCGCGACATCGGCCTGGCGCATCAGGGATTCGCCCACCAGGAAGCGGCGCACCCCCAGCGCTGTCATGCGCGCGATGTCGTCGGGGCCGTGCAGCCCGCTCTCGCAGACGATGGGCGGCCCGCCGGCCGCGAGCGGCGCGAGGCGCTCGGTGGTCGCGAGATCGACCTCCAGGGTCTTCAGGTTGCGGTTGTTGATGCCGAGCAGCGAGGCCTCGAGCCGGAGCGCCCGCCAGAGCTCGGGCTCGTCGTGGACCTCCACCAACGTGTCCATGCCGAGCTCGTGCGCCGCCGCCGCGAGTTCTGAGGCCTGGCCGTCGCCGAGGGCCGCCATGATGAGCAGGATGCAGTCCGCGCCGAGCGCCCGCGCCTCCACCACCTGATAGGGGTCGAGCATGAAGTCCTTGCGCAGCACGGGGAGCGAGACCACCGCGTGCGCCTCGGTGAGAAACCGGTCCTCGCCCTGGAAGTAGTCCTTGTCCGTCAGCACCGAGAGGCAGGCCGCGCCGCCGGCAGCGTAAGCGGTGGCCAGAGCAGGCGGGTCGAAGTCGGCGCGGATCAAGCCCTTGCTCGGCGATGCTTTCTTGAGCTCGGCGATGAGCGCCGGTCGGCCTTTGCCCGCGACCGCGGCGAGCGCCCGGGCGAAGCCGCGCGGTGGTTCGACGGCGAGCGCCCGATCGGCAAGCGCCGCCTGGGAGACGGCCCGCTTGCGGGCGGCGACGTGATGCCGCTTGTCATCGCAGATCTTCGCGAGGACGTCGCTCATCGGCCGGTACCACCTTGGGCCTCGGCCGGCACTCCCCGGCCGCTGATCTCGACGAGCCGGTCGAGTGCGGCCTGGGCCCTGCCGCCGTCGACCGCTTCGGCGGCGATACGCACACCCTCCCGCAAGTCGCCGGCGCGGCCGGCGACGAGAAGCGCCGCGGCGGCATTGAGCAGAACGATATCGCGTGCGGCGCCGGGTTCGCCGGCGAGCACGCCGCGAACGATGCCGGCATTGGTCTCCGGATCGCCGCCCTTCAGGTCTTCGGGCGCGGCGCACGTGAGGCCGGCGTCCTCCGGCGTGACCTCGAAGCGGCGGATCGTGCCGCCATCGAGCTCGACCACGGCAGACGGCCCCGTTGTGGTGAGCTCGTCGGTGCCGTCGCTGCCGTGAACAACCCAGACGCGCTCGGAGCCGAGATTGCGCAGCACCTCGGCCATGGGTGACGCCCACTTCGGGTCGAACACGCCGATCACCTGGCGCTTGGCACCCGCCGGGTTCGAAAGCGGGCCCAGCAGGTTGAAGACGGTGCGCGTGCCGAGCTCGACGCGGGTGGGCCCCACGTGGCGCATGGCGCCGTGGTGCCGGGGCGCCATGAGGAAGCCGATCTTGGCCTCCCACAAGGCATCCCGGACCAGCGCCATGTCGGCGTCGATGGTCACGCCCAGGGCGGCGAGCAGGTCGGCCGAGCCCGAGCGCGAGGAGAGCGCGCGGTTGCCGTGCTTGGCGACAGGCACGCCACAGCCCGCGGCCACCAGCGCCGCAGCGGTCGAGATGTTGAAGGTGCCCTTCGCATCGCCGCCGGTGCCGCAGGTGTCGATGGCGCCCTCCGGCGCGTCGATGCTGAGCGCGCGGGCGCGCATGGCCTGCGCGCCGCCGGTGATCTCGTCTACCGTCTCGCCCCGCACCCGCAGCGCCATGAGGAAGCCGCCCATCTGCGCTGGCGTCACCGCGCCTTCCATCATCGCGTCGAAGGCGGCGCGCGATTCGTCTACCGTGAGCGACGCGCCGGTCGCGACACGCCCGATGAGCGCCTTGAAGTCGGTGGAATCCGTCATGGAGGTCAGAAACCCGCTCGCTCCACCACCGGCATCGGGCGGCACCGCCCGGCCGATTCGCCCCGTGTTATAGCCGGTTCTCGACGAAACGCCATGCGGTGTGGGCGCTGCCGGCCGAGGTGGGCATCCACCGCGGCCTCACGGCTCGGGGTAGGCGTCGAGGGCGATGCCGATGCGCTCGCCCGGCCCGTCGAAGGGCAGCGTCCCGTGAAAGACGTAGGACGGGAAGAGCAGCGCGGTGCCGGCGCACGGCGGGAGGCTGACGCAACGGAACGTGCTGCCTTCGGGCAGGTCGTGGTCGGGACGACCGAACTCGAGCCAACCGCCGTGGTCTTCGCTCTCGGCACCGATCTGCGGGGGCGCCGCGACGTAATAGACCCCGCTCAGCCATGCGCTCTCGTGAATATGCGGCGGGTGCCGGCCGCCGGCCGTGAGGATCGAGGCGATCAGCGTGAGGCGATAGCGCCGGGGGATACGGGCGAGAAAGGGGCTCTCCGGGTCTGCCGTCAGCGTCTCCCGGTAGGCGTCGATTGCGGCGCGCAGTGCGCGCTCCAGGCCGCGGATGGGTGGGTTCGGCGCGGCCAGCAGGTCCTGGGTCACCGCGCCGTTGCGGGTCACGCGGTTGGGCGGCTCCCAGACCAGGGAGGGCGCCTCGCGAACGGCGGTTGCCAGCGCTTCGTTGAAGGTTTCGATGTCGCCGCTGCCGGGCGGCGGTGTGAGGGAGACCCGCGTCACGAAGCGGTCGAAGTCATAGAGCCCGCCGCCGGCGTCGCGATCGCCCCCGATCTGCTCGGCGAGCGCGCGGGTCGCCAGCGCGTTCTGGCAGAAGGGGTCGATGGCGAGCGCGGCGGCGCAGGCGGCCAGTGCACGATCCACCGCGCCGAGGGCGAGATGGGTCCGCGCCAGCCGGTGATGCGCCTGCAGGTCGTAAGGATCGAGGGCGATGGCCTTGCGGTATGCCGCCGCCGCCTCTTCGCCCATGCCGGACTCGCTTAGCGCATTACCGAGATTGGTATGGGCGTTGGCGTAGTCGGGTCGGAGCGCGACGGCGCGCTCCAGCACGTCACGGGCCTCGGCGGTCTGTCCGGTCTCGAGCAGGAGGATGCCGAAGCTGTTGTGCGCCTCCGCATAGGTGGGCGCCGCCTCGGTCGCCTGGCGCAGCAGCGCGGCGGCCTCGTCGAAGCGGCTGCAGCGGTAGCGGGCGACGCCGGCATAGTGGAGGACGCTGGGATCGGCCGCCCCATCCCCCGCCAGCAGCTTGGAGAGGAGCTGGTCCGCCCTCTGCGGGCGGCCTTCCTTCATGTGGCGCGCGGCGCGGGCGAGGATGTCCCCGTGCGCGGCACCCTTGGCGCCCGCGCGGGGGCCGGCGGCGCCGGCCGCCGACTGCCGTCGTCTCGTTCGCCGGTTCATCGTGCCCGTCGTCGAGTGCGGACGATGGGGCGCCTCTCTGCCAGCGTGGCGCTGCTCCGGCCCTTGGTCCTGCCGACGCGCGCTGCGCTCAGCGGGCGGTCAGGCCGACGTTGATCATCGGCGTTTCCATGGCGGAGCCGAGGATGATCATCAGGGCCAGGAATACCCAGAACACGTTGTCGGCGCAGAGCTGAAGAATGCGCTTGGCTTTCGGGTTCATGGCCCTGCTCCTCTCATCGCCGTCGTCGCTGGCCGACGCCAATGATTCCAATTGAGGGGGTAGAACGCAACCGTCCGTAGACTTGGGGCCGGCTACGAATTTCGTAGCCAAGTAACCCGAATTTCGTAAATGTCGTGAATGGCTTGTCACTCTGTTGACATTATCGTTCAACGGGAGAGACTATCGCGGATACGGACACATCCTGTCGTCACAGCGGCGGCGGTCCGTGCGCTGCCCCTCGGGGTGAGAGCATCGGGAGAAACCAAGGGAGAGTTCTACTATGCGTGTCAACCGACGTACCATCCTCAAGGGAGCGTTGGCGGGAACTGCCGGTGTCGCGGCTGCATTCCCCCACATCTACATCAAGGACTTCGGGCAGGCCTGGGGCGCGAAGCCCTGGATCTACGAAGACGAGCCCATCAAGGTCGGCATGCTCTGGTCGCAGACCGGCAACCTCTCGGTTGTCGAGAACGATTCGACCCAGGTCTCGCTCTACGCGGTCGACGAGATCAACGCGGCAGGCGGCATCGCCGGCAAGATGGTCGAGCCGGTGGTGGTCGACGCCAAGTCCGACATCAAGGTCTACTCGGAGAAGATCACGCAGCTCATTCTGAGAGACCGCGTGGTGTCGGTGCACGGCAGCTACACCTCGGCGAGCCGGCGTGCGGTCATGCCGATCGTGATGAAGTGGGACCACCTCTACTACTACCCGACCTGCTACGAAGGCCGGGAGTGCATGCAGAACATCATCAACACCGGGCCGCTGGCGAACCAGCACTCGTATGACCTGGTTCCGTTCATGGTGGAGAACTTCGGCCCGAAGACCTATCTGGTCGGCTCCAACTACATCTGGCCGAAAGAGTCCAACAAGAACGTCAAGGTCTGGCTTGAGCGGGCCGGCGGCGAGGTGCTGGGCGAGGACTACATTCCCCTCGGCGGCTCCGAGTTCGCACCGGTCTTCAACAAGATCCGCCAGCAGCAGCCGGACTGGATCATGTCGACGGTGGTCGGCGACTCCGACATCGCGTTGCACCGGCAGTTCCTGCAAGAGGGCTTCAAGTCCGACAAGACGCCGATCGCATCGCTTACCACCGGTGAGATCGAGACCCGCGCTATGGGCAACGAGGCCGGCGCCGGTCACTTCCTGTCTGCGCCTTACTTCCAGACGCTGCAGAACCCGACCAACGAGAAGTTCGTGGAGGGTTATCTCTCGAGCCAGTACGGCGGCGGGGGCGTCACCCACTACAACATGGAAGAGACCTATCTCGGGATCTACGTGTGGAAGAAGGGTGTCGAGCGGGCTCTCGAGGAGACTGGCGGCGACTGGGAAGCCATCACGCCGCGCATGATCCGCGACGTCAGCGGTAACTGGCGCGACCAGGGCCCGGTGACGCTGAGCGACGAGGAGAGCCCGGAGGGCAAGGTCTGGATCGATCCGGACAACTTCAACATCTGGCTCAAGCCCAAGATCGGCCAGTGCGGTGCAGACGGTCAGTTCACCATCGTGCGCCAGGCCGACGAGCACGTCGGGCCGGATCCCTTCGCGATCTATCCCGAGCGCGGCGTCTGCAAGGCCGACGGCCTGCACCGGCCCGACGGGACGGTTCAGAAGGACGTTCTGTAAGACACCTGTTCGATCTGGTAGTGTCGGGGCGGAGGGGCATTTCCTCCGCCCCGCCGCTCCCCGGCGGGGGAGGAAGGCGGCGGCCGGCTGACTTCACGGGCACGCACCCGCGGGGCAATGTCGGCAAGACCGCAAAAGGGAGAGAGGCGAGACTCAATTCATGAGCGTCCACGATTTCTGGACACCCTTCGCCGCAGAACCGTTCATTAATGCGCTGATTATCGGGCTCAGCCTGGCCAGCATCTGGCTAGTCGCGGCGCTCGGCCTGACCATCATTTACGGCACCATGGGCGTCATCAACATGGCCCATGGCGAGTTCATCATGCTGGGGGCCTACTTCACCTGGATGATGCAGTATTTCGGCGGGTTCCCCTGGCTACTCTGCCTGCCGATCTCCTTCGTGCTTGTCGGCTTCATCGGATGGTTGGTCGAACGCGGCCTCATACGACACTTATACGATCGACCATTGGACACGCTCCTCGCGACATGGGGCGTGTCCTTGGTCTTCATCCAGAGCATCCGGCTGATCTTCGGCGGCGAGCCGCAATACGTCGAGGTGCCCGACTGGCTGACCAGCGTGATGACGATCGACTTCGTCCACGTGCCGTGGATCAGGATCTTCATCTTCTTCGCGGCGCTGGCGCTGGTCGCCATGACCTGGGCAATCCTGTTCAAGACCAATATCGGCATCCAGGTTCGCGCCGTCATGCAGAACCCGCAGATGGCTGCGTCCTTCGGTATCAATTCGAGCCGGGTGTACGGCCTCACCTTCGCCTATGGGGCGGGCCTCGCGGGAATCTCGGGCTCCATGTTCGCGGGCCTGAAGACGATCTTCCCGGACATGGGGCTGGGCTACGTGGTCGAGGCCTTCCTGGTGGTGGTGACGGGTGGCGGCGAGCTCTTCGGCAGCCTGGCAACCGCCGGCATCATGGGCGAGATGTTCTCGATCTTCTCCTACTTCACCAACGACACCTTCGCCCGCTTCGTGCTGTTCATCCTGATCGTGATCTTCCTGCGCTTCCGCCCGCAGGGGATCTTCGCGCCCAGCATGGCGCGGCGCTAGGGCAGGGTGAACGTCATGCTGTTGGAAAGGTTGAAACTGGAGCCAACGGGGCAGCGGCAGAACCTCTATCACGACAAGCGCGCGCAGTGGGCGATGTACGTCGTCGCCTTCGGCGCGCTCGCCACCATCCCCGTGTTCATGGGCGACGACCCCTTCGCGCTCAACCAGTTCGCGCGGTACGGCGTCTTCGGCATGCTGGCGCTTTCGGTGAGCCTGGTGTGGGGCTTTGGCGGCATCCTCAGCCTGGGCCAGGGAATCGCCTTCGGCATGGCGGCCTACGGCATGGGCGCCACCATGCAGATGCAGTACCAGGATCCGGAATACGACCCGATCCCGAGCTTCATGCTGACCAACGAGCTGGAGGAGCTGCCCACGGTCTGGGAGCCCTTCTGGCATACCGAAGTCGGGCTGATCCTGGCGCTCGGAATCCCGACGCTCTTCTTCATCATCTTCGGCTTCCTGATGTTCCAGGCGCGCCTGGCCGGCGCCTTCGTCGCCATCATGACGCTCGCCATGCTCGGCGCCTGGTACAACATGGCCTACGACATGCAGCCTTTCACGGCGGGCTTCAACGGTATCTCGCCGCCCAGTTCGTTCCAGGCGTTCGGCGTCGATGTGGACCCCTACAGCAGCATGATCTACTGGGTGGCGCTCGGTGTTCTGGCCGCGCTGACGCTCGGGACCAAGGCGCTGCTCGCGAGCAAATTCGGCACCATAATTCAGGCGATACGCGACGACCCCGAACGCGCGCGCTTCCTCGGCTACAACGTCGCCTTCTATCAGGTGACGGTGTTCACGATCTCCGGCCTGATCGCCGCGATCGCGGGTATCGTCTGGGTGATGATCGTCCAGTACGTCTCGCCGACGTCGCTGGAGATCTTCTTCAGTATTACCATGGTGATCTGGGCCGCCGTCGGCGGCAGGCTCTCGCTGTTCGGCGCGATCTTCGGCGCCATCTTCATCAACACGATCCAGAGTTACGTGGGCGACGAGTTCCAGGCCGCCTGGTTCGTGATCCTCGGCACGATCTTCATCGTCGTCGTGCGCTTCCTGCCGAAGGGAATCGCCGGCCTGTTCGAGATGATCATCGGCCTCGTCCCCTATCGCGGCCGCGCACCGGTTCAGCCGACCCTCGGCCCCCGGCGGGCATCGGACTAGGAGGGCCCAGGCGTGAGCGCGATTCTGGAAGTCTCGGAGGTGACGAAGGCCTACGACGAGTACAAGGTCGTCGACAGCTTCAGCTTTCAGGTCGATGAGGGCGAGCTGCGCTGCCTGCTGGGGCCGAACGGTGCGGGCAAAACCACGACGATGGACCTGATCACCGGCCGCCAGAAGGTCACGGCGGGCAAGATCATGTTCCAGGGCCGCGAAATCACGGGCCTGCCGGAGCACCGGATCGTGAAGCACGGGATCGGCCGCAAGTTCCAGGTGCCGGCGGTGTTCAAGGACCTCACCGTGCGCGAGAACCTGCAGGTCGCCAATAGCCGAAACACCAATCCCTTCATCAACATGATCACGTTCCGCCAGCGGGCGGGGCGCGACAAGCTGGACGAGATCGTCGAGCTGGTCGGGCTCCAGGAACGGCTGGACGAGCTCGGCGGAAACCTGAGCCACGGCGAGACCCAGTGGCTCGAGATCGGCATGGTGCTCACCCAGGACCCCAAACTCCTGCTCATGGACGAGCCCACCGCCGGCATGACCGAGCAGGAGACCCACCGCACCTCCGAAATCTTCAACCGTCTGAAGGGCACGCGAACTCTCGTCGTGGTCGAGCACGACATGGCATTCGTGCGCGAGATCGCCGACATCATCACGCTCATGCATCTGGGCAGGACGCTTGCAGAGGGTCCCATGCACGAGGTGGAGAACGATCCGAAGGTGCGCGAGGTCTATCTCGGCGCCGAAGGAATTAGCGATGCTGCTTGAGCTGGAAGGCGTCACATCCTTCTACGGCAAGACGCCGATCCTGCAGAACGTGAGCCTGGGCGTTGCCCACGGCCACTGCATGGCGGTGCTGGGGCGGAACGGCGTCGGCAAGACGACGCTGGTGCGCACCATCATGGGGCTGACCACGCGCATGACCGGCACGCTCAGGATCGCCGGCGAAGACGCGAGCAACATGCCCACGCACCAGCGCTCCGAGATCGGCATCGGCTACATCCCGCAGGGGCGCGGCATCCTGCCCAAGTTCTCGGTGCGGGAGAACATCCTGCTCGGGACCTTTGCCCGCAACGACAAGCGGCGGAAGATCCCCGACATGTGCCTCGACCTTTTCCCTTACCTGGCCGAGAACCTGGACAAGCGGGCGGGGCAGCTCTCGGGCGGTCAGCAGCAGCAGCTCGCGATCTCGCGCGCGCTCGCGACCGACCCGAAGATCCTGCTGCTGGACGAGCCGACGGAAGGCATCCAACCCAACATCGTGCAGGAGCTCGAGGCCACGATCATGCGGCTCAACACCGAGGTCGGGCTAACGCTCGTGCTCACGGAGCAACACATCAAGGTTGCGCGTGAGCTCTCGCACGAGTTCGTCATCATGGACAACGGTCTGGTCGTCGAGGGTGGCCCCATCGACGGATTGACCGACGAGGTCGTCGACAAGTACCTGACGATCTAGGCACACGAGGGCCGAGGCAGTAGACGCGAGGGGGGACCCAGAATGATCCGTATTCCGCCTAAAGGCAGTCCCGATCGGGATCGTCTCATCGAGGAGCACAAGGCGTGCATCGAGTCCATGAAGGGCGTTGCCGGCTGCTCGATCCTGCGCTGCGCGACACCGGGCGACACCACCGAGGTCGGCGGCGGCATTCACGAGGACTTCCAGCTCAACCGCGTGCTGCTGCGGATGCGGGCCCAGCCGGCGAAGGGCAAGCTCGTGGTGGTCTGCACCAAGATCGAGAAGGAGTGGCGCATTGCGCGGTGCTCCGGCATCCGGGGCGTGCCGCCGGAGTTCGTGTCCGACAGGGTGTACGACAACGAGCAGGACCCGCAGCACGACATCTTCCTGATGCGGCTCGACGAGTTCCCGGAGACCGACGGTTTCCCCGAGCACTTCCATCAGGGCTGGAAGCGCCGGGACGACAACTGGGCCGCCTCCTAGGGCTCAGGCCCGGGCGCGAGCATTCCGGGATTCCACGCGGCAACCGATCAGGGCGCGCGAGCGGCTGAACAAGCCCGCGCGATTAAGGGGAGAGACACCCGATGGCTTGGATGAGACTGACGGGATATGCGGACAAATTTGGCGTCCATCCCGGCGACACGATCCGTTTCTATGTGAACTGCGACGGGCCGAAGTCCTACGACGCCCAGCTCGTGAAGATGATCAACGGCGACACCAATCCGCGCGGGCCGGGCCTAATCGAGCGCAAGAGACGGGCGTCGCTCAACGGCAGCTACAAGGGCCGCCGTCAGGTCATCCACAGCGGCTCCTACGGCTGCGTGGAGGACAACGCGCAGCTCCGGGTGCAGAGCTTCACGCTGCAGTGCTGGGTCTGGCCAACGACGCCGAAAACTCATCCCAAGTACTGGAAGCACGGCGCCCAGGGCCTGGTCACCAAGTGGCACAGGAACAAGGGCTACGGCCTCCTCATCAACGAGGACGGCTGCGCCGAGCTCCGCATCAACGGCAAGAAGGTCACGACCGGCGCACCGCTGCGCGACCATGCCTGGCACTTCCTCGCCGCGACCTACAATGCCGATACGGGGCAGGCGATTCTCTATCACGAGCCGCAGGTGGTCTATGCCCTCGACCCGGCGATCAGGCCCGCGAAGGAAAAGATCGAAGGGCCGGTCAGGCATGACGCGAGCCCGGCGGTGATCGCGGGCTACACCGGCGCACACAGCGACGATCCCACGGCGCAGTCGTCGGTGCCTGCGGGCATCATTATCAACGGCCACTACAACGGGAAGATCGACGGCCCCCGGATCTGCAATCGCGCGCTCAGCCGCGAAGAGATCGAGACCATGAAGCTCGGCGCCCAACGCGGCATGACCGAGCGGCGCAACTCCGGCCCCACCGGCGCACTCTCCGAGACCATCGTCGCCGCTTGGGACTTCTCCGACGGCATCAACACCATCGTCGGCAAGGACCACGGGCCGTATCTGCTCGATGCGCAGATCGTCAACTGCCCGACCCGGGCCATGACCGGCCACAACTTCTCGGGCAACAACTTCGACTGGAAGCATGCGCCGCAGGAGTACGGCGCGATCCACTTCCACGACGACGACGTGGACGATGCGCGCTGGGAGGTCGACTTCGAATGGACCGTCCCGGCGAACTACGAGAGCGATTCCTACTGCGTGAAGCTCACCACGGACGAAGGCGATGAGGACTACATTCCCTTCTTCGTCGTGCCGCGCCCCGGCGAGGAGCAGGCCAAGATCGCGGTGATGATGCCGACGATCAGCTACATGGCTTACGCTAACGAGCATCTCGCCAACAACGCGGGCGGGGCGGAGCTCCTGGTCTACCGCGTGCCAATCATGCAGCACCAGAACATGTTCCTGGCCGAGCACCGCGAGTATGGCGGCTCGATCTACGACACCCACACGGACGGCAGCGGCCTCTGCCTCTCGTCGAGGCTGCGGCCGATCCTCAGCATCCGGCCGCAGTACGATCACTTCCTGATGCAGGCGCCGTGGCAATATCCGGCCGACCTGCATCTGATCTACTGGCTCAATCAACTAGGCTACAAGTACGACGTCATCACCGACGAGGACGTGAACTACGACGGCCTCGCGCGGCTGGAGAACTACAACGTCGTGATCACGGGCTCGCATCCCGAGCACAACTCCGGGCCGCAGCTCGACGCGATCCACGATTACACCCAGCGCGGCGGCCGCTTCATGTACATGGGCGCGGACGGCTTCTACTGGATTCACTCCTACCATCCGGCCTACGACCATCTGGGCCGCGGCATCATCACCGAGATGCGCCGCTGCGAATCCGGCATCCGGACCTGGCGGGCCGACCCCGGCGAGTACTATCACCAGTCGACCGGCGAGCTCGGCGGCATGTGGCGCTATCGCGGGCGCTACCTGCACTCGATCGCCGGCACCGGCATGTCGTCCGAAGGCTTCGATATCTCCAGCTACTACTCGCGCACGCCGGAGAGCAACGATCCGCGCGTCTCGTGGGCCTACGAGGGCATCGGCTACGACGAGAAGATCGGCAACTTCGGTCTGGTCGGCGGCGGTGCCGCGGGCACCGAGCTCGATATCGTCGATACCCTGCTCGGCTCGCCGCCGCACACGCTGATCACCGCGACCTCGGCCGGCCGCCATACCGAGGGCTATCTGCTGGTGATGGAGGACTTCGGCTTCAACCAGCAGGGCCTCGACGGCACCCAGCACCCGCGCGTGCGTTCGGACATCGCCTATCACGAGACGCCCAACGGCGGCGCGTGCTTCGCGTTCAGCTCGATCGCGTTCTGCGGGTCGCTGCCGTGGAACAACGGCGATCCCGAGAAGAACAACATCTCGCGGCTGGTGAAGAACGTGCTCGACCGCTTCGCGCAGGACGGCCCGCTGCCGCCGCCGCCGCGCAGCGCGATCAAGCATCGTGGCCGCGCCGATTACGACCCGCCGCTCAACAAGAAGCGGAAGTAGGGGTTCGCCGCAGGCACGGACGGGGCGGGTGGTGCACCCGCCCCATCCCGGCGCGGCCGAGGGTCTGGCCCGATGACGATGCGGCCCGATCTCGACTATGTGGATGAGGGCGTTGATCTCCAGGATCCCGCCCTCTACAAGCCGTCGCGCGGTCGCTTCGGCAAGGCCAGCATCCTCACGCCCATCGCCTACCGCTCCAAGGTCTTCGCCGACCTGGAGGACGAGAAGATCTGGACGCGAAGCTGGGTCTGCATCGGCTCCCATCGCGACATTCCCAATGTCGGCGATCTTCTGCCCTACACGGTCGGCAACCACGGCGTTCACGTGCAGCGCGGCGATGACGGGCTGGTCGGGCGCTACAATCTGGCGCAGCACGGCGGCTGCCGCTTCGTGCCGGCGCAATGCCAGACCGGCTCGAAAACCAGATGCTCGTTCACCTCGTGCGGCTACAGCCGCGATCGCGGGGTGATCGCCGCCGACGAGCTCGGCGACAACACGCTGACCATGCGCCAGTACCTCGGCTATCGGCCCGAACGCTTGCTGCCGGTGACGGTGGAGAGCGAGGGACCGCTCCTCTTCGTCAATCTCGATCCCGAGGCTGCACCGCTCGCTGAGCGGCTCGATGGCGCCGCCGAGGCGCTCGATCTCGCCGTCGCCGCGGCGTGGGAGAATGCCGAGAGTTTCTGGGTGGAGTACGAGGCCAACTGGAAGCTGCTTGGCCGCGCGCTGCTCCGTTCGCTTGCGCCCGAGGCCAAGGCGATGAAGAAGGCGGGCGCTGACGCGATCGTGCTGCGCGCAGGGGCAGATTATTCAGACGGGCCCGCCACGGTCCTCTGGCTCTTGCCCAACCTTATCCTGCTGCGCGGGGAAAACTATCTCGTGAGCATCGTGCTGCAGCCCACCGCGCTGGAGGAGACGCTCGCTCGCGTCAGGATCAGCGCTGCTCGCCCGATCGAGGCCGCGCACGTCGAGACGTTGCGTGCGGCGCTCGAACAGGCCGGTGGTGAGGCGGCGGCCCGACAGGAAGAGTTGTCCCGGTTCGGGACGCCTTCCCGGCCGCAGACGCGCCTCGACGCGCTCCCGCTCGAAGAGGACCGGGCCGCTCACCTGCTCCAGGCCTACGTGATCGGGCGCGTGCTGAAGCGCCACCAGGTCCACCAGGCGGGCCCGCTCTACGTGGCCGCCGTGCGCTGATGGTCTTCAGCGTCCAGCAGATCAAGTACGAGATCCTCGCCTACATAAAGGAGTGCGGCGGGGACTTCGGCGACTATTACGTCGGGATTGCGGCAGACCCGAAGAAGACTCTCTTCGACGTCCACAAGGTGGACAAGGACGCCGACCCCTGGCTCTACAAGCAGGCGCTCACCTTCTACGCGGCGCAGACGGTTCAGGACTACTTCCTGCGGCGGCTGAGGGCCGATGGCGAGCCGGTGTACGACGGCGACGAAGATACGGACTGCGTCTATGTCTACAAGAAGAGCGAGCGGACCGTCCCGTAAGGCGCGGCGGCCGGCAAAGCCCCGCAGTGACGGAGCGCGGGCGGTGCAGGCGAGCCAAGAGGACGCCGCCATCGAAGAGGGGCGGCGTGCCTACATGGCCCGCGACTTCGAGCGGGCGCGGGCGCTCTGGCTGCCGCTGGCGGAAGGCGGCAATGCCGAGGCGCAGGCCTGGGTCGGCTCGCTCTACGCCAATGGCGATGGCGTAGAGGCCGACGCGGCGGCGGCATTCGCCTGGTATCTCAAGTCGGCCGAGGGCAGGAACGTGCTGGCCCAGAGCAACGTCGGCGCGATGTACGCCATGGGCAACGGCGTTGCCCAGGACATGGCGGAAGCGGTGCGCTGGCTGCGGCGCGCGGCCCGCGGCGGCGACGCCAACGCCCGCTTCAATCTCGGCGTGCTCTACAGCCAGGGCAACGGCGTGCCGCAGAACCACACCCGCGCTGCCGAGTGGTACCGCAAGGCAGCGGAGACGGGGCACTACCAGTCCCAGGCGCGTCTCGGCCACATGTACCTGGCGGGCGAGGGCGTGAAGCGGGACCGCGTTCAGGCCTTCCTGTGGCTTTCGCTCGCCGCCCGGCACGGTATCGGCAGCGCGCTCACCGCGCTCGAGGCCGTGGTCAAGGAGATGTCGTCGGACGAGAAGGCGCAAGGCATGCGCCTCGTCGCCGAGTGGCGCGGCAAGGCCGCGAGCGACGCCGACGTGCTCATCGACCCGGTGCCCGTATAAGGCGGTATTCTCACCCGGTCGGTGCCGGGGGCGCGCAGGCGAAGCGGTCGATCACCCCTGTCTTGTCGTTCACCTTGATCTCGAAGGACGCCTCGGTGAGCTCGCTCCAGAGGTCCGATTCCTCGGTCGGGCAGGCATTGTGCGGTCCGATCTCGCCTGGTCTGGCTGCCTCGCCGTGGCGGGGCGAGCGGATGCCGGGGGAGAAGTAGACCTCCACCGCGACCGGGCCCGTATCGGCCCGTGTCGTGTCGCCGACCTCCCAGCCGGCCGGCAGGTCGTGGCTGCGGTAGTAACTCTTGATCCGGCGCACGGTGTCTGCGGGATCGACAGCCTCTCCGGCGCCGGACTCTGCGGCCTGCTGCTCCGTCCCGGTGCTGCCGCGGCGCAACTGCTGCCCGGTCTCGTAGACGATCACGAACAGCAGAAGTATCCCGACGATGATGCCGTAGCGAAGCCATCGCCGCTTCGATGGCACTCCGGTCTTGCGGCGTCGCGCCACGATGTTTCCGTCGCTTTCGAGTAAGATCGCCGTCTCTCAGGCGCAGGATACCGATCGCGGTCAAGGGAGTGAAACGATGCCGATCCCGCGGAACATTCAGGAGGAGCTGGAGAAGAGGGACGAGCTGATCCTGGCTCTGGAAATGATGGTCGTCGATCAGGCCTGCCGCTTGCTTGCCGCCGAGGCGGTGCTGCGCGAGCTCGTCCCGGCCAAGCGGAAGCCCTCGCAGGAGAAGATCGAGGCCCACATCGCCGAGGCCGCCGAGCGCTTCCGCCAGCGCTTCGAGGGCGAAAGCGTCGCGGGCTTCACCGATCGCGCAAAACGCGTTGCAGCCGAGTTGGTTGGGCGCTAGCGCCTAATACCCTGATCCAGCGTGGGCGCGGCCGTGACCGCCGGGGACGCGCGCGCGACGTATCGGCGCATCGCGCGCTTCTACGACTTTCTCGATGGGTCTTTCGAGCGCAAGCGCTATGCGCCGATCCGGGGCACGCTGTTTGCCGGGCTCACGGGGCGGATTCTGGATGCCGGTGTCGGGACCGGACGCAACATCCCCTACTATCCGGCGGACGCGGAGGTCATCGGGATCGATCTCTCGCAGGCGATGCTCGCGCAGGCCCGCGCCCGGCGCGATGCACTGGGCAGCGACGCGCCGCTCGCGGCAATGGATGTGCTCAGGACCGGATTCGCCGACTCAAGCTTCGACGGTATCGTCGCGAGCTTCGTCTTCTGCGTTCTCAGGCCCGATCAGCAGCGGGCGGCGCTCACCGAGCTCGGGCGCATCGTGAGGCCCGGCGGTGAAATTCGCCTGCTCGACTACACGTGGTCCCGGCAGCCGGGGCGGCGGCTCATCATGCGCTTATGGGCGCCCTGGGTGCGCTGGGCCTACGGTGCGGGCTTCGACCGCGAGCCGCACCGCCATGTCGAACCCGCCGGCCTCGTGCTCGCCGAGGACCGCTTCCTGATCGACGACGTCGTGAGGTACCTGGTGGCGCGAAAACCGCTCAGTTCTGTTGGTTGAACAGGGCCGAGAGCGTGCCTTGGTTGACCGAAATATCGTGCCGGCCGTAGAGCGACGCCCGGTAGACATCCGTAAGGTCCCCGCGCCAGGCGCGTGAAAGCTGGTCGCGCAGCCGGTCGCGCTCGTCGCTGGTCGCCCCCCGGCCGGCGTCGGAGACCTGGGTGAGCATCGCGACGGCCCACCCGTCGGCGGTCGGCGCCACGATCGGCTCCCGGCTGCCCTCGTCGCTCCCGAACAGGCCCTGGATCAGTGCAAACGAGGTGTCCGGAGCCGCACCCTGCCCGTCGCGCCGCACGTTCTCCAGCGTGGTCACCCTGAAACCCGCGTCGCGGGCGGCCGCATCGAGGTCCTCGCCGGCCCTGACCCGGTCGGCCAGGGTATTTGCCACCCGCTCGGCGGCCCCTTGCTCCTCCGCGCGCACCAGCGCCGAACGCACCTGGCTCCGCACTTCCTCCAGGGGGCGCGGCGCTGGCACGACCACCTCGTCCACCCGCAGGATGACGAAGCTGCCATCGCCGAGTTCGGTCTGGAGCGATTCGCTCCCCTCCGCCGTCTCGTAGATGAGCGTCAGAATGTCGTCGCGCTCGGCCAGTTCGACGAGCACCGGGGAGCCGCCCCGGTCGAGCCCGGTCCGGGTGACGCCGTTGACGACGATCGTCTCGACGCCGACCGCAGCCGCGCCCATCTCCAGGGAGGCGCCGCCGCCGAGCTCGTCCTCCAGCACGGTGGAGAGGCGGAAGAGCCCAGCGCCCGCGAGGTCGAGCGCCATCTCGTCGTGCAGCTCCTGCTTCACCTCCTCGAAGCTCTGGCGCCGCGCCGACTCCACCTTCTCGACCTTGAAGAGGTGCCAGCCGAACGGGGTTTGCACCGGGTCGCTGACCGAGCCCTCGGAGAGGCGGAAGACCGCCTCGCTCGCGTCCCTGAGCGGTCCGTCGGCCTCGAAATCGGGGATATTCAGCACGCTCGCCCCGCGCCGGTCGAGGTCGTCGGCGACAGTGTCGAAATCCTCGCCTTCCGCCAGCCTCTGAGTGGCTTCCCGAATCAGCGCCTCGTCTTGGGCGTTGATCTGGATGACCGCGCGTCGTTCCGGCAACTCGAACTCGTCGATCCGGGCTTCGTATTCGGCGTAGACGTCTTCGTCGCTCAGCTCGATCTCCGCGACCATGGCTTGGGGCGTGAGATGCACGAGCACCGCGCTGCGCCGCTCGGGTGCCATGAAGGATGTCGAGTTCTCGTCGTAATAGGCCTGGATGGCGGCCTCTCCCGGCTCGGTAAGGCCGCCGATGCCGCGCGCGGGAATCACGGCGAGCCGGGCGCTCCGCTCCTCCGCCCGGTAGCGGTGGAGGGTTTCGGTCATCGCTTCCGGCACGTTGCGGTCACCGCCGACGGAGGTGAGGATCTGATCGCGGAGGAGGTCGATGCGGATCAGGTCCTCGTACTCGGTCCGAGTCATGTTGTTGCGTTCGAGGACGAGATCGTAAAGCTCGGGATCGAACCTGCCCTGCTCGTTGGAGAAGGCCGGCGAGGCCTCGAGCTCCTGCCTGACGCTGAAGTCCGCCGCGCTCAGCCCGAGCTTGGATGCCTCGGCGTCCAGCAGGTATTCGCGGACGAGGAGGTTGAGCACCTGGCCAGTGAGCCCGGCCTGGTGGGCCTCGTCGCGGGTCAGATCGGGGCGGCCGGAGCGGTCCCGCTCGCGCTGCAGGGCGCGCTGAAACTGGCGATCGAAGAGGACCGTGGGAACGTCGACGTCGCCCACCGTCGCCACCGCCGAGCGGCTGCCGCCGGTAAACACGTCATTGATGCCCCAGGCCCCGAAGCTCAAGGCCAGGACGATGATGACGGCACGGCTCGCCCACGACTTGGTGGCCTGGCGCATGGATTGCAGCATTGCGGAACCCGTCGGCTGGTGGCGGCGCGCCCGAGCCAGCGCGGGGCGCGCGTTGCGCCGGATAATAGGAGCGGCTGTGCGTACCGGGCAACACGCAACCTGTCGTTCCGTTCACGATCTTGCTACTCCACCGTCCTGCCCTCGGCGCCTAGCCCATCCTTGCGGGCCGTGATAGAGCGGGGTGGTCTCGCCTGCCGCCCGCACTTATGTACAGGGGAAGAGGCGCAAACACCCACAACCGCAGCCCGCGCTCATGCCACCCCGACCGCTCTTCGTGGCCAACTGGAAGATGAACGGCCTCCATGCCGACGGCCTCGCGCGCGCCAGTGCGCTCGCCGGCCACGCGGCAGGCGGCGATTGCGGCGGCGATATCGTGGTTTGCCCGCCGGCCACGCTGCTTTTCGCGCTCCGGGCCGTCTTCGCGGGCTCGCAGATCGAGCTCGGCGGGCAGGATTGCCACGCCACGCCGGAGGGCGCGCACACCGGCGACGTGAGCGCGCCGATGCTGGCCGATGCCGGCTGCGCCTACGTCATCGTGGGCCATTCGGAGCGCCGCGCCGGCCACGGCGAGGCGGACGAGACGGTGGCGGGCAAGGCGGCGGCGGCCCATGCGGCAGGGCTCGCCACCATCGTCTGCGTCGGCGAGAGCGCAGTCGACCGCGACGACGGGCGGGCGCTCGCGGTGATCGGCCGCCAGGTCGAGCGCTCGCTGCCCGACGGTTCGACGACCGACAACACCGCGATCGCCTACGAGCCGGTCTGGGCCATCGGCACCGGCCGCACGCCGGCCCAGGCAGATATCGAGGCGGCACACGCAGAAGTGCGCGCCGGCTGGGAGAGGCGATTTTCAGGGAGCGGCGCGGCGCTCCGCGTGCTATATGGCGGCTCCGTCACGGCGCGGAACGCGGGGGAGATCATGGCCGCGCCGGGTGTCGACGGTGTTCTGGTCGGCGGTGCCAGTCTCTCTGCGGACGCGTTCTGGCAGATTTGCCAGGCGTGCCGCTGAATCCGCCCGGAAGTAGCGGCGAGGAGCGGCAGTGGAAACGATTTTGCTCGTGATCCTGATCATCATCGCGATTGCGATGATCGGGCTCGTGCTGCTACAGCGGAGCGAGGGCGGCGCGCTCGGCATCGGTGGCCCCGGTGCGATGTTCTCGGCGCGCGGGACCGCGAACCTGCTGACGCGCGCGACGGCGGGACTGGCAGCGGCCTTCATGATCCTGAGCTTGGTGCTCGCCATCCTCTCCGGCAGTTGGTCGGAGAAGGAATCGGTGCTGGATACCGTGGAAGAAGATCCGCTGATCATCGAGGACGACCTCCCCCTGCCGGGCGAACTCGACCTGCCCACCGATATCGAGCCGCTGGACCTGCTCGAGGACGGCCGCCCGGCCGTTCCCCGCGCGGAGTGACGGGCCGCGCCGCCCTGACGGCGCTTCAGGCTACAGCGCCGCGGCCCCTGGCGGGGCCGGCGGGGACGAACCAAATAATCTACAGGCGGGTGGTGGCGACTCGGGCATGTTTGATAAGGTAGGGGTCCATGACGCGGTACATCTTCGTCACCGGCGGCGTGGTCTCCTCCCTCGGCAAGGGGCTGGCTTCGGCGGCACTCGGCGCGCTCCTCCAGGCGCGAGGCTACCGGGTTCGGCTCCGCAAGTTCGACCCCTACCTCAACGTCGATCCGGGCACCATGAGCCCGTTTCAGCACGGCGAGGTCTACGTCACCGACGACGGCGCCGAGACCGACCTCGACCTCGGCCACTACGAGCGCTTCACCGGCGTGCCGGCGCGGCGCAGCGACAGCGTCACCGCAGGCCAGATCTACCAGACCGTGATCGCGAAGGAGCGCCGTGGCGACTACCTCGGCGGTACCGTGCAGGTGATCCCCCACGTCACCGATGCGATCAAGGACGCGATCGTCCGCGACAGCGACGGCGCCGACTTCGTGCTGGTCGAGATCGGCGGAACGGTCGGCGACATCGAGGGCCTGCCGTTCTTCGAATCGATCCGCCAGTTCGCCTACGAGCAGGGGCGGGACAAGGTGATGTTCATCCACCTGACGCTGGTGCCCTACATCGACACCGCCGGCGAGCTGAAGACCAAGCCCACCCAGCACTCGGTGAAGGAGCTGCGCAGCATCGGCATCGCGCCCGATCTGCTGCTCTGCCGGGCGAACCGGCCGATCCCCGAGGCCGAGTGCAAGAAGATCGCGCAGTTCTGCAACGTGCGCGAAGACAACGTGATCGCCGCGACCGACGTGGAGACCATCTACGAGGTCCCGCTCAGCTATCACGCGCAGGGCTTCGACACGCAGGTGATGCGCTACTTCGGCATCACGGACGCGCCGGCACCGGACCTCTCCGGCTGGGAGAGGATCGTGAAGCGCACGCTGACGCCGGAAGGCGAGGTGGCGATCGCGGTGGTCGGCAAGTACACCGGGCTGCGCGACGCCTACAAGTCGCTGTTCGAGGCGCTCACGCATGGCGGGGTCGCCAACAGCGTGCGTGTCGATACCCGCTGGATCGAGGCCGACGACCTGGAGGTCAACGGCACCGCCGGCGCCCTCGAATCCGTGCACGGCGTGCTGGTGCCGGGCGGCTTCGGCGAGCGCGGCGTGCCCGGCAAGATCGCGGCCGTGGAGTATGCGCGCACGCGCGGCGTCCCCTACTTCGGCATCTGCTTCGGCATGCAGCTCGCGGTGATCGAAACCGCGCGCAACGTTGCCGGGATCGCCGGCGCGGATTCCACCGAGTTCGGGCCCTGCGACGATCCGGTGATCGGGCTGATGACCGAGTGGGACCGGGACGGCGAGGTGGAGCGCCGCAACGCCGGCGACAACCTCGGCGGCACCATGCGGCTCGGCGCCTACGAGGCCGTGCTGGAGGAGGGGAGCCGGGTGCGGTCGGTCTACGGCCGGGAGCGGATCTTCGAGCGCCACCGCCACCGCTACGAGGTGAACAGCACCTACCGCGGGCGGCTGGACGAGGCGGGCATGTGCTTCGCGGGCCTCTCGCCCGACGGGGCGCTCGCTGAAATCGTCGAACGCCCCGATCATCCCTGGTTCGTGGGGGTCCAGTTCCACCCGGAGCTCACCTCGCGCCCGTTCCAGCCGCATCCGCTGTTCGCCTCCTTCATCGGGGCCGCGGTCAAGCAGGCGCGGCTGGTCTAGAGTCGATCCGGGAACGCAGCGAGGGCGATGTGAGCGAGACGCCCGACTCCGGCCGGGTGGCGATCGGCGACTTCGAGGTGGGCAACGCGCTGCCGCTCGCGCTGATCGCGGGCCCCTGCGCCATCGAGGGGCGCGACCACGCGCTCCGGGTCTCGGAGACGCTGGTCGAGATGACGGCGGCGCGGGGCATTCCGTTCGTCTACAAGAGCTCCTTCGACAAGGCGAACCGCACCTCGGCCGGGAGCCCGCGCGGCATCGGGATCGACGAGGGGCTCGCGATCCTGGAGGCAGTGCGCGAGGCCCACGGCTGCCCGGTGCTGACCGACGTGCACCTGCCGGAGCAGTGCCAGGCGGCAGCGCAGGCGGTGGACGTGCTCCAGATCCCGGCGTTCCTCTGCCGCCAGACCGACCTGCTGCTGGCGGCGGCGACGACCGGCAAGGCGATCAACGTGAAGAAGGGCCAGTTTCTCGCGCCGTGGGACATGCGCCACGTGGTGGCTAAGATCACCGACGCCGGCAATCGCCGGGTGCTGGTGTGCGAGCGGGGGGCGAGCTTCGGCTACAACACGCTGGTCTCGGACATGCGAAGCCTGCCGCTTTTGGCGGAGACCGGCTGTCCGGTGGTGTTCGACGCCACCCATTCGGTGCAGCAGCCGGGCGGACAGGGCTCGTCGAGCGGCGGGCAGCGGGAGTTCGTGCCGGTGCTCGCGCGGGCGGCGGTTGCAGTGGGCGTCGCGGCGGTGTTTATGGAGACTCACCCGGCGCCCGAGGAGGCGCCCTCCGACGGCCCCAACATGGTGCCGCTGGATGCCCTGCCCGCGCTGCTCGACCGGCTGCTCGCCTTCGACGCGCTGGCCAAGAATTCGTGAGGGAGAGAGCGATGAGCGAGGGATGCGTGTTCATCGGCGGCGAGTATGTCGCGCCCGAGGACGCCAAGATGTCGATCTTCGACGCCGGCTTCGTCTGGAGCGATACCGTCTACGACGTGACCTCCACCTGGGCTGGCTGGTTCTTCATGCTGGACGAGCACCTGGAGCGTTTCGAGCGCTCCTGCGAAGGCTTCCGGCTGGAGAACCCCTACAGCGCCGACGAGATGCGCAGCATCCTCGCCGAGTGCGTGGCGCGGACCGGGCTCGACAACTGCTACGTGAAGATCCAGCTCACCCGCGGCGTGATCCAGAGCCAGACCCGCGACCCGCGCCTCGGGTCCCCGGAATTCGTGGCCTATGCCACGCCTTACGCATGGATCTGGGGCGAGGAAAAATGCCGCAATGGCGCCGCCCTCTATCTCAGTGGCATTGAGCGGGTCTCGTCCAAGGCGATCGACGCCCGCTACAAGAACTACAACCGGGCGGACTTCGTGCAGGCCCGCTTCGAGGCCTACGACAACGGCTGCGACGACGCGATCCTGGTGGGGGCCGACGGCTCGCTCACCGAAGGGCCGGGCTACAACATCTTCGTTGTTCGCGACGGCGCGGTAGCGTCTCCCGACGCCAATGTGCTGGAGGGGATCACACGGCGCGCGGTCGCCGAGCTCTGCGACGAGGAGGGGATTCCCTTCGTCTACCGCCGGATGGAGCCGGAGGAGCTTGGTGAGGCCGACGAGCTCTTTGCGAGCACCACGGCCGGCGGCGTGATGCCGGTGGTGCGGCTCGGCGACAAGCCCATCGGCAACGGCCATGCCGGCCTCGTGACCAGCCGTATCCAGTCCCGCTATTGGCAGAAGCGCGAGGAGGGATGGCACGGCACGCGAGTGGAGGACATTCGCAAGGCTGCTTGAAGTCTGTTTCTTTAGGACGGAACCGCACCTGGCGTTTCGCCTACATTTGCGGCACTCCTTCAGCCTAACGGCTTCGGCAAGGCGGGTGTCCGCATTAGCGCCAAGTGCCGTTGATACGGCACTCTTGGTTATCCCCACACACTAATGGCTTGTTGGAGTGACTGTGCGAATGCGACTAATACATCCAATCTATCTTGATATACCCATGCTTGTTTCGTTTGCGGCGGCTATCGAGGGAGGCCTGTCATTCGGTACCGAAGTTACACGTGAGGAAACCAACACTAAAGCGGTGGGAGCAGAAGGCGCTGCAAATTTTGGCCTCAGCCATCTGTTTAGCCAGTTTTTCGATTTTTCGGCTGATCTTCAAGTTCAAGGATCGAAGGAGGATCGAGAACGATATGTAGAAAAGAGTTCGCGATCTCACACCGAAGCATCAGTTGCAATCTTGCTTTATGATAGGTTAAGGGGGAATACAGGTTACATTGTGGACGTTGAGACGCTTGAGGCTGCACGACAGGTGGAACCTGGAGCCCTGATAGAGATTGCCGGCACGGTAGAAAAGAATGCTATAGACGCCATGATTGACTATGTTGATGCGGTGAACATCATGAGCAAAATCGGGTCCAAGAGTCCGAATGCTTCTCCTGACGTGTCGAATGGAAGGCGCCGCAACGCAGGCGGTGGCAGGAATAGAAATGAGAGTCAAGGACCGCTTGCAAGAATTCGAGACGCGCTCAATGAAGACCGCGAGAGGACACCAATATCTAACGTGCTCTTGCGATGTACTATACCAAACAACATCACAGCCGTCGTGACGCTCCGAACGGAGAATCTTCGAGATCTCACGCTTAGCGAGCTTCACAAGAACAGCGTCCGAGTCCTCGGTAAAGTAACCAGGGTCGTCGATCAAGGTGAGAGCATGAGCTCGTTTGAGAATTATGGAATGGCACTAATCGAACCGGATAAGTTGCAAGAAATGTTCGACAAGCTGGGCGATACAGAGAATATTACGCTTGACCTCAGCGAGGTGCAGGTGCAGGGCCCAGCGTTACAAGTCTTACCATTGATGGTCTTTGTGTGAATGAAATGTGGTAGCTTGATCGAGTTGAACATCCAGTGCGAAATCTCGGCACAGAGCTATTCCTGCTCCCGGATTGAGCGGGAAGAAGGCTGGCACGGTACGCGGGTGGAGGACATTCGCGACGCGGCCTAGCCGGTTCCAACTCCCCGGACCATGGTGCGGTGGAAGGCGCGGGCGGCGCGGGGCAGCATCGCGGGATGAGCCAACGAACAGCCCGCAAGCACATCCCCGCCATGCAAAACGAAACCCGACAGACCACGCCGGCGGCGGCGTTCAGCCGCTCCTCCATCAAGCGCCTGCCGCACAAACTGCGCGAGGCCGTCGATCAGGCCATCGCGGACGGCGATACAATCGACCAGATC
>JAJDUK010000098.1 GCA_022826665.1 Alphaproteobacteria bacterium
GGACCGGCCGTGAAGATGCCCGACCGTGAAGTCGACTTGCCCGAACTCCCCAAGACCTCGCGTGGGGCGCACCGGCCCCTGGCGCGGGGCCGGCGCGTCGGCCCGGCGCTAGCAGTTCTTGAGAAGGCCTACTCGAAACGCGGCCAGTCTCCAAGGCGGCGCGCCGGACCTCCCAGGTCCGCAGAACGTCGACTTCCGCACCATCGGGCATCTTCCGCACCAATCCGGTCCAGGGAACTCCAGGAGAAGGTGCCGGTCCTGCGGGCGCGTGTCCCAACAACGCATCACGACGGGGCGCACCGCCCCGGAGGATGAACGAAAGGGAGGTCGACATGATCGACACGAACCAGGACACCGCTTCACAGACCGCCGCCATCTGCGAGAACATCGCACTCTTCGGCGCAGCCCCCGAGCGCGGCGAGCTCGACAGCCGCGAGGTCTGGGACGAGGACGATGCCACGGACGCGCTCGGCGAGGCCATCCGCATCATGGTGGGCGGTATCACCGTCGACGGCACACAGCTGGCCGACGAGCGCGAGGCCCTGCTCTGGAGCATCGTCAACTGCCTCCACGCGCAGGTGGGGCGCCTCGACAGGGCGGTGGACCGCATCGCCCCGGAGATGAAGGACCTCGAGACCGCCCAGGACGGCACGGAGGTGAAAGCGTGGGAATTGCAGCTCCTCACCGATCGTGCCCGGAACCTCGGAGACCGGCGCGACGCCTTCGAGACCCTGCGCGATACCGCCGCAGACGCCTACCGGGCAGAGACGGGCGATACCTGGCGGCCGAGACACGGCTCGCATACCTCGAAGGCCGGCAAGCTCACATCCGCAGCCATCGACGCGCGCGACTACCGCCGCGCCCGCAAGGAGCGCGAGATCGCCAGCCACCTGCCCGAGGGCACCCTGGTGGCGGTCACCGGCGGCAAGGAGGTCGCAGACCCCGCCGCCGTCTGGAGCGTCCTCGACCGCGCCCACGGGAAGCACGGCGACATGGTCCTCGTCCATGGCGGCGCCCCCGGCATCGAGATGGTCGCGGCCAAGTGGGCAGAGGCCCGCAGCGTGGACCAGGTGATCGTTCGCCCCGACTGGAAGGCGCATGGGAAGGCTGCACCCTTCAGGCGCAACGACGCGCTGCTCGACCTGCTGCCCAGGGGCGTCATCGCCTTCCCCGGCAGCGGCGTCACCGGCAACCTGGTCGACAAGGCCCGCCAGATGGGCATCGCCGTGATGCAGATCAACGCCGCCTGATGCGGCGCTTTCTCTTCTCCCCAGGCCGGTCCCCCGCCTCGGCGAGGGATCGGCCCCCCTTTTACTCCGTGCCCAGTGTCGCGCATCGCGTCCCGGCGCTGACGCGCCGTCGCCGCTCGCGCTCCGTATCGGCAGGACCCGCCTCGATGTTCCACCGCCGCCGCCTCGCGCCCGGCTCGCCGCATACGCGGCTTCGGCCGGTCGCTTGCTTGCTTGCTCCCCCTGCATTGGAGTGCCGGACACCGGCCCACGGCTCGCCGACCCGGGCTCGGCCCGTGCTTCGCACGACGCATCGCCGACCCGGGTTCGACCCGATTTGGGCTCGGCCCGTCCCGGACTCGGTCCGTCCCGGGCTCGACGCTCCGCGTCTTCGCCATGAGTCTTCGTCCTGCGGTCAGCTCGGCGCCTGCGCGCCTTCGCCTGACCCGCTCAGAACGCATCCCCCTCCGAGTAGTCGCCGCCGATATGCGCCGCTACTGATGCAGCCTTCCGACCAGGCAGCTCCCCCTTGTCGAGGAAGACCTTCAGACTGCGCTCGCCAAGCTCTATGCCCCGCGCCTTGAGCACTTCGTGCATCTGCGTCACGGTCACGCCCTTCGCCTGCTTCTCCAGCATGCGCTCTCGCAAGCGGTCCAGCACGTCTTTCAGCGTCAGCTTCGGCGGCGCCAGCTTCGCCAGATCCGCATCGATGGCATCGAAGTCGATATCCGATTCGTTGAAGCGCCTTGCGACCATTGTGCCTCCCTCCTTCTCAGCCTACTGCATTTGGCGTGCCTCATGATCGCCCGATGGCCCCACAGCGTCAACGACGAGCCCCAATCGGTCTCGGATGGCGCTCGACTCGTCGCTCGGTCTCCGCGATCCTGCCTTGGAATCCTCGTCAGGCATGCTATCTTCACTCGTGATGGAGTATCGAAAAATAGCAACCCTGTCACACCTGTGCAAGCTGGCGCTTGCGGAACCGGTGCACGGCACGTACCATCGGTCGTCGAGCGACGGAATGTCGGACATTTGAATGGAACATGGCCGCGCATTCAATGCGTTACGAGCGGGGCGTGAGATGAGTTCGGCGCAGGCGATGTGGCTCGATAGGCCCGTGCGCGTGGTCGGGGTCCAACTCGATGCCGGGGCAGGCTCTCCGTGGTAGCCACCATCGGCCAGATGGCCTCTGCCGAGTACTACCTGGAGAGCCAGCGCTCGTTCCGCCATCCCAACGAGTACTACACCGCCGGTGAGGAGCCCGACGGCGCCTGGTTCAATCCTTCCGGCCTGTTCGGGCTCGATGACGGCGGCAAGGTCGACTCCGGCCAGTTCTACAAGCTCTACAACGGTTTCTCGCCCGACGGGTCCACCAGGCTGGCGCAGAGGGCCGGCAACCCGGAGCGGTCTCCCGGCGTGGACATGACCTTCTCGGTGGACAAGAGCGTCTCTGCGCTCTGGGCCATCGCTGAGCCCGACATGCGCGAGAGGATCGAGGCGATGGCGGTCTCTGCCGCCCGTGCGGCCCTCGAAGACACGGTGCTGCGCTACTGCAGCTATACCCGTGTCTCTGCCGACGGCGTCAGCCGTGCCGTGGAGGCCGACCTGATGGGCGCCACCTTCGTCCACGGCACCAGCCGTGAGAACGATCCCCAGCTTCACGTCCACTGCACGATCTTCAACGCAGCCCGCACCCGCGAGGACGGCAGGTGGCGTGCGCACCATCAGTACCCCGTCTACAGCTGGAAGAAGGCTGCAGGAGCCTCGTTCCGGGCCTGCATGGCCTGGGAGCTTCAACAGGGCCTTGGGGTGCGGATGGAGCAGTACGGCCCCAACGCCGAGTTCACCCGCATTGCCGGCATGCCCGAGGACCTGCAGGCGTTCTGGTCGAAGCGGCGGAAGGCGATCGTGGCGAAGGCCGGAGAGCTGGGTATCCCCTCGCTCGGCAACGCGTCCCGCATGGCCGGCGTCAACAAGCTGACCCGGGCAGGCAAGTCCCACGACAACGACCCGGAGGTGCGCCACCGCCGCTGGCGCGGCGAGGCCGAGGACTACGTCCAGCGCGAGGCGCTGATCGAGGCCGTGACGGGGCATGAGGTCAAGGTCGGGCGCGACGAGGTCCGGGCGCTGACCGAGCGGCTCGACGACCTTCCCGCCCACCTGGCCCGCGAGGAGGCCGTGTTCCGCCGTCCCGACATGGTTGAGGCGGCGGCCAATGCCGCCGCCGGCCTCATGGGCCGTGAGGCGGTGAGGACCGCCGTCGAGCGTCTCAGGCGCAACCCCGAGATCGAGCGGCTGGAGCCGAAGAAGCCCACGGCAGAGTCCCGCGCCGGCATGGTCCACACCGAGGTCTACTCCACCCGGCACAACCTGGGGCTGGAGCAGGCCGTGAAGGACATGGCCGGGGCCATGGCGGCCGATACGGGCCACGGCCTGCCTGACGAGGCGGTCAGGCAGAAGGTGGAGGTCCTGCTTGAGCAGGGATATCCGCTCAGTCAGGAGCAGTCGCTGGCCATTCGTCACGCCACCGTCAAGGGCGGGCGCGTGGCCGTGATCGAGGGCGCGGCGGGCTCGGGCAAGACCACCACGCTGCGGCCCATCACCGACCTCCACAGGGAGCACGGCTACGAGATCGTTCCCACGGCCGTCGCGTGGCGGACCGCCGTCGCGCTCGGCGACGACTGCGATGCCCGCCCCTACTGCGTGGACAAGCTCTTGAAGCTCGCCGCCAGGGGGCAGATCGAGATCGGCGCCAACACGCTGATCGTGGTGGACGAGGCGGGGATGCTGTCCACCCGCCAGGCCCACCACATCCTGCAGCTCTCCGAGCGCCACGGCGCCAAGGTGGTGTTCGCGGGCGACACCCGCCAGCAGCAGCCCGTCGAGGCGGGGCCGGGATTGCGGCTGATCCGCGACGTCGCCGGCAGCGTCCGCGTGGACCGCATCAGGCGCCAGAAGGCGGATCTGGAGGACGTGCTCACGCATGTCCACGGGGAGACTCCCGAGCGGGCGCGCTTCCGGGCGGGACTGACGAATCCACAGGAGCGCGAGGCAATCCTCGCCGGATACGAGGCGATGGAGAGGAAGCCGGTGTTCACGCCGTGGCAGGTGGCGGTTTCCGAGGCGCTCAGGGACGGGGAGGCGGAGAAGGCCATTGAGGCGTGGCACCTTCGGGGCCGGCTGCATCTCTGCTACGACGAGGAGAAGACGCTGACCCGTCTGGTCGACGACTGGGCAGCGCATGTGAGGCGGGAGCCGGAATCGTCGGCAGTCGTTCTCGCGCGCACGCGGGCCGAGGCGCGGGCGCTCTCGTGGCTCATGCGGGAGCGCGTTCTCGCGCGGACGCCCGGCGCGAAGCGCGCCGTGATCGAGGTGAGCCGCGACCTGGACGGCCGAGTGACCGAGCCGCTGGAGATCGCCGTCGGCGACCGCATCCGCATCGGCGCCACCCAATGGGAGAAGCAGCTCTTCAACGGCACCATCGTCACCGTTGAGGGCATCGAGGTGCAGGGCATCGAGATGCAGAACCAGGAGCTGCGGAGCGGAGAGAAAGGAGCGGTCTCGCGCAAGGCCAGGAACCGGCAAGTCAGGGAGCAGGCGGCGCGCGGCCCGAAGGCAGGCGAGGATCGGCTTGAGCCGGGAGATGTCAGGGAGGAGGCCGAAGGGAAAGCGGAAGGCCAGTATTCGGTTCTCATCACCGCGCGCACCGACGACGGCAGGCGCGTCGCGTTCCGCCACGACGAGATCCGCGACTACCACGACAACGTCCGCCTCGACTACGGCTACGCCATGACCATCGCGTCGGCCCAGGGGCTCACCGTCGACCGCGCCTTCCTGCTGGTGGACGACCGGCCCGCGCGGGAGACGATCTATCCCGCCGCGACACGGCACCGCGAGGGCATCGACGTCTACGTCAACCGCTCCCCCATCGCCTTCGACATCGCGGAGCACAGGCCCGAGGACGAGGCGGAGCGGCCCGTCACCGACATCGACGTCCGCGCGTATATTGCCGAGCGCTGGTCGCGGTCCGTGCCCAAGGAGGCCGCGCTCGACTACATCGCCGAGGGCGCATGGCGGGATGCGAAGGAGGAGGCACGGCATCGCCGAACGGATCGAAGCGAAGGCCACAGCGGTGATGGAAGCAGCGAGGAAACAGGGCGGACGGCCGCCGGTGCCGGGGTGCGTGCCGCGAACGACAACGCCATCGTGCGCATCGCCCAGGAAGTCCGCCACGCCGTCAACGGCTGGCGCCACGGCGCCGCCGTCGACGCCTTCGCGGTAGAGCGCGGCGAAGTGCTCGCGGCCTGGGACGCGCTGCGCGAGCGCTCCCGCCAAGAGGGCGAGGCCGTGGCGCTCAGTCCCGCCTTCCGCGAGACCCTCGACCGCCACGGCGCGCTCATGAAGCAGGCCGAGTCCTTCAAGGCCCGGCCGCAGGTCTTCGAGCGCCTCCTCGCCGAGCGCGCGGGCATCGGCCAGGACGAGCTCGACGAGCTGCGCGATCAGCAGGTCCGTGCTCGCAGGTATCTGCGCTCGGTCAGCGCCAAAACTGCGCACGCCGCCCGGCAGGACGCGGAGCACCAGGACGCGGAGCACCAGCAGGATATGACGCGCCAAGACGCCACGCATGAAGCGGTCGCCGGGACCGGCGTGGAGGTCGTGGGCGAGGCCGTCGCCGATCATGTCGATACGCCGGCGCAGGAGACGATGCCGGCCGCCCCGGCGGAATCTGCCAAGCACGAAGGCGCGCAGGATGCGGAGCCCGACTGGCGCACGCTCTACAGCGAGCTGCGACGGGACTGGAACGCCCTCGTCGCCCGCGCCGATGACGCTCGCGCCGAGAACGCTCGCGCCGGAGAGCCCGACCTGCCCCTGCCGCTGATGCAGGGCTACGACGGCCTGATCGACCGCGTCCGCTCCCTCGCCGAGCATCCCGATCTCTCCGAGAGTGCGCGCAGCGTGCTCGCTGACCTTATCGACTACGACGCCGAAGAGGCCGTGGCGCGCGAGACCGCCCAGGGCTATGTCGCCGTCGCCGAGCGCCACGTCGAGACCTACAAGGCGCTGGAGCGCGAAGCCCGCGAGCGTGGCGTTGCCGTCGCCGGTCTCGACGCCTGGCCCGAGTGGCGCCAGGCCGCCGAAATGCTCGCCGAGGTCGGCGCGGCCGTCACCGCGGACGAGGAGAAGTACGGCCCCTGGCTCGACGCCATGACGCTCGGCAAGTCCCGCGCCGAGTTGACGCTCAGGCAACTGCGCAATCGGCTGCATGAAGGCCGAGCGCGGACGCCGGCGCCGAGGTCGGAACCGACCCCCGAGCCCGAAGGCTTCGCCCACACCCTCGATCGGCCGCGCGCCAAATCGGTGAGCAAGAGCGAGCGGGAGAAGGGATTTGCGCACACCCTCGACAAGCCGCCCGTCAAGCCCGCGAGCGAGGCCGAGAGGCAGAAGGGCTTCGCCTACATCCTCGACGATCCGGAAAAGCTCAAGGAACTGCGCGAGAGGGCCGAAAAGGAAGAGCGCACGCGCGGCAAGCACCACCGCAGAAGCCGGGGCTTGAGCATGTAGTTCCTTGCCGTGCATCCCATGGACTCAGTGAACGTCCATAGTCGGCTGCCTGATCGACCCGGGCGGAAGAGTCTGCGTCGGCCTACCCTGATTCCGTCAGCGCGATCACGCTGCTTCGGAGCGAATGCAGGAGTTCATCAAGCGCGCTTCGATCCCCGGCCCCGTACTTCAGGCCCATCGCAACGGTGACCACAAATCGTGCCAACTGGGCGGGCGTTTGGCCGGAGCGGTCGATGGCATCGGCATGCGGCTCCAGCAATTCGGCTATCAGCGCCGCCTGACGGGTGTGGGCCTCCTTGATCGCCACCCTTCCCGCCTCATTGTGACCGCTGATCAGGTCCTCCGGGTCGCCTGCCTCCTGCAGCATCTCGAAGGACTTCACCACCGTCTCCTCGAAATAGACGTCGAGCCCTTCGCCCAGGGTGCCGCAACCACCGAGCCGCGCCCGGATCGCCGCCAGCGACGCCTCCGAGACGTGGCGGATGCACGCCACGATGATCCCGTCCTTGTCGCCGAAGGAGGCGTAGACGGTCTGGCGCGACACCCCGGCCGCCTCGGCAATGTCCGCCATGGTCGTCTTCTTCGCG
>JAJDUK010000086.1 GCA_022826665.1 Alphaproteobacteria bacterium
AGATGATCCCGACGGATCCGCGCAATCGTCTCCACAACCAGCATCTCCCCCTCGCCCCGTCCGTCCAATGACGGGGCGTGTTCATGGACACATTCAGAGGGGGGTCAATTTTGGACGCCGATCACCCCCAATAGGGGGTCAATTTTCCACGCTTAACAACAGCCCGGGCCCTCCGGATAGCCGAGCCAACGTCCGAACCAGTCGATGACGACCAGCTCCAGCTGGTTCGGGCCGCTTGCGACCAGCCAGGTGCATCGGTTGATTTGGTAGCCGGCGGTCATGAAGTCGGCCACCACGCCGGGCCAGGTGGGCGACGACGGGATGAAGCCGAAGGAGCGGGGGTGATCATTACGCAACGTGAGCAGCATAACCTCCCGCGCCGCCCTCTCCATCACCTCCTCTGCAGGCCTGCCGTCCTCGGGTGCATCCTCCAGCAACTGTTCTTCGAGGACCTGCCGAAACTCGCCCTCCCAGGCATTCTCTCCGGGCAGTCGCTCAATCCTTTCCACCAAGAGTTCGAGTGCCTTCTGCCCGAGGTCGAGCATCTGTTCGCGTGACATGACAAGATCGCTGTTGGATAACTGCGGCTAGCGGGCTCTCTCCGGGACCGGCGCGAGCCGGACCTGCCGCGGCCGTCTGTACCCCGTCGGCCGTTCCCAGAAATGCCGCCAACCACCGGGGCACGTCCGCGCGATCCTCCAGTGCGGTGGATGCGGCCCGCCTGTGGACGGGGCAGGAGTCGTGAGGACTCCGCGCCGCGAGCCGAAGGCGGGGGCCGTCGAGCCGGCCAGGGTCCCGACGTGGTGCCCTGCCAGGGGACGCAACTCGAGCCGATGCTCGGTCCGGGCGTTGGCAGGGTGCCGGTGCCAGCGGGCGGATCCACCCTGGACATCGTGACATCGTCGCGGCGCCCCCGAAACCCACACTATTTTGGACAATTTGTACACAATATACACACGGACATACTGCTATGTAGTGGTGGACACTCTCGACTTTCCGGTCGACACCACCCGATTGCGAGGCAGCCGATGCGGCTCCAGAGGCCGAACGTGGCGCACGTGAGTGCGGCTTTGTCTGTTGCGCCTCTTGAGGCGGCGCCTTCGGAACGACATGGCAGCACAGTCGATGAACCCGCTGGCCCCCACTCTCGTCTTTGCCCTCATCGGTCGAGGCGAAGCGCCATGAAGCGCCTCAGTATCCCGGTTGCCATCGCTGCTCTCGTGACGATGGCCAACGCCGCCGGCGCCCAGACGCGCGACGACATCATGGAGCGCGTGATCTGGCCGTGTGTCGATCGTGAAGTGCAGGAGCTCGACCTCGCGGAGCACCACAGCGAGCCGGCCGCGACAGTCATGTTCGAGCTCAGCCGCGAGTTCTACGAGGAGGTCATCGACGCGTTGGAAGCGGCCTTCCGCGAGCACACGGACGACGCGCCCGAATGGATCTACGAAGCCGGCCTGGCGGCCTGCCTCCAGAACCAGGACACGTGGCAGGGCGAGCAGCAGTAGGGACCTCGCTGGGTAGCTGGGGAGTGTCGCAGTCCTGGAGAAACGCATGAACACCAGGCAGGCCGCGCACACGGCGGAATCGCCTGGCTCGCGGAGGACGCGTCGAAGCGCCAAGCACACACGATCGTTGCGGGCCCGATCGTGATCGGAGTTGGCGTCGCGGTCCTGACCCTGTCCGTCCGGGTCCGGGCGCAGCGGAGGCACGTGAACGCTGCGCTCGCCGTCGCGACCCTTGTCCTCGCCGTCTGGATGACCCCTGCCGGGGCACACAGCATCCCTGACGCCAGCGCCTGTCTCTCGACCTGCTGGACCGGCGAGGCGCCCTGCGATCTCGCGAACCACGAAGGCACCGTCAGTCGCGGTTGGGAAGCCGAAAACATCTGTTCGGAGACGATCGAGCTTCACCTGGTCGACGACGCCCACGGCTCCACGATCGAACTCTATGAGGCGGCCGCTCTCCCGCGGCCGGGCGAGGGTTTCGGCTCCCGCATCCCGTGCGTGGACGAACCGCGCCTGAGCCGGTGCGCCGACTACACAGACGAAGAGTCGAAGAGTCTCGTCGGAGAGTGCGCATGAACCCGAAGGAGCGCCAGCCCTCCCAGATCCTCGTGGTCGGCGTCGCTCCACGTCATCGAGCGAACGATCCGCACGATCAACCGGCCAGGCGGTTGAGGCCCTACCGCCGCCCATCGCGGCCCTTTGGTTCCTGTCCTCGGGGCCGTCGCGCCGACGGGAGATTGATCCTCGCGAGCCCCGTCGGTGCGCACCAGGCCGGGTCGTCGAGCGCGTCCTGCTTTCGACGGCCCGGCCGCCCTCACGGACGGAACGCGATGCACGGCGGACACGACTGCGCCAGCAAAGCCGATCTGGCCCCTTCCGCCAAGTCAAACCCGGCCGCGCTTGAGTTGCGAGTCGAGCGCGAGACGAGCGCCCAAGACCGACGACTGATCGGAGCTCTCGCCGGCGTGGCCGGTATCGCCGCCGGCTTCTCGCACCGTCCGTGAAGTACGCCCTCCCTGCCCGCCTGATCCATTGGCTGATGGCGATCGGCTTCCTCTTCATGTGGGTCAGCGGATTCATGATCGGCAACGTCGTCGAGGAGGACACATCCCTTGAATCTCTGCTCTTCTATCTGCACTTCACTGTCGCCGTCACCTTGGGGGCGCTTCTCGTCCTGCGGATCGCCGTCAGGCTCACGCACCGCGCGCCGCCCCTTCCGGCCGAAATACGGCCGATCGAAAGGACCGGCGCCCACCTCGCCCATGCAGCGCTCTACGCGCTCCCGGCGGTCATCATCACCTTGGGCTGGTGCTCGTCGAACATCGGCGGGCACCTCGTCCACTGGTTCGGCATCGAACTCCCGAAGGTCTTTCCCGACGCAGAGGAGTTCGATGCTCTCGTTGAAGGCCTCCATATGTGGCTCGCCTACGCGATGCTGGCCGTGGCCCTCGCGCACGTCGCGGGGGCGCTCAAGCATCGGTGGATCGACGGCCACGACGTGATCGAACGCATGACCTTTTTTGAAGGAGGGAAACGAAGAACCTCTGCCGGGAAGAAAAGGGGGGAACGATGAACCTTCAACGGGAGTAAACGATGAAGATCACAGGACCTGTAGCGCTGGCTGGCGCGATGACGCTAATCGTGCCGGCGGCGGTTCAAGCGGAGGATGCCATCGACATCGGTGGCAAGATCAAGGTCAGGGCCTATTCGGAGAGCCCCAGCGGCGGGGACGCTACCCAGCGCCTCTACCTCAAGAACTTCGATCTCAGCGTCGAGGCGGAAATCGACGAGGGCATCAGCGCTGGTGGCACCCTCAAGCGTGACGGCGACGAAGGGGATATCGAGGTTGACGATGCTTTCGTGACGGCAGCCTTGGCGGGCGACGCATCAATCACGGCTGGCCTGCTCTACCTGCCGTTCGGCGTGTTCGAGACCAGCATGATCTCCGACCCGCTCACCCTCGATCTCGGCGAGAAACTCGATCCGGCGGTGGTGGTCGAGGGATCGACCGACGATCTCAGCGGCGCGGTCTATGTCTATCAGCGGGACCTCGGCGAGGATGACGGCCGCACTGACCGCATCGGCGGCTACGGCACTTCGGTCGGCTACGCCGTCGAGGGCGCCGACAGTGGGTTCTCCGTGACTGTGGGATACATCAGCGATGTTTGGGAACTCTCGGAAGCGCCCGGTTTCAGCGCCAGCGCCGGCGGGAGCCTGGGCGATGCCACGGTGCTGGTGGAGCATGTTGGGGCGCTCGAGGAACTCACGGACGGGATGCAACCCTCTGCGGTCATGTTCGAGCTGGGCTATTCCCTCGAGAACATTCTCGGGAGCGAAGCCGTTGTAGCCGTCGGCTACCAGAGCACTCGCGAAGCCTCCGGCATCGAACTTCCAGAGTCCCGCATGATCGTCGGGCTCTCCGCCGGCATCACCGATAACACGTCCGTGGCCTTCGAGTGGAGGCGCGATGAAGACTATGGCGGTGACAGCACGGACTTGGCGACCGCTCAGTTCACGGTCGAGTTCTAGGCCGATCTATTCATGGGCTGCCTTGCACTTGAAGCTCGGTTAATGGGTCGTGTCGGGGCCTGACGCTGTCTGGCTTGGGGAACTGAGGATGGTCGTTGTTGGGTCGAGGGTTGAACGGGCCCGGGTGATCGGGGCACGCCGCCCCGGCACCCCCAAGGCGAGCGGCTGGTCAGCGCGGTGCCACACGGCCACTGGAAGACGACCACCTCCGTGGCCGGGCCGCGCAAGGCGGGGTGTCTCGGTGGTCGCGGCGGCATCATTTGAACCTGCGACCTTCAGGCTATGTAGCCCCCGGCGTCTCCATCCTCCCGACAACGCGGTCGGGCTCAGCTCTCATCAAAGCCTCGATGCGATCCGCAATATGCTGAGCGGGTTCGCGCAACTGCCCGATCGTCCAGTCGGCGGCGTACCCCTCGGTGACGTCGCGGGGCGGCGCATGGTTCACCAGCCGCTTGGTCAGGGCGTGCGGCAGCATCAGCTCGCGCTCGGCCACCGTGATGAAGCAGTTGCGCATCCCGTGGAACCAGAACTTCGCGCCACCGGCCTCGCTGATGCGGCGATGGAAATACGTCAGCTTCACGAAGTAGCCCGTGCGGCTGGCGGCAGAGGGAAACACCCAGTCGCCTTTCAGGTGACCGCTCTCGCCCCACCGGCGATCGAGAATGGCTGCGAGCTGCCGGGTGATGGGCAGCTCCAGCGGCGCCCCCGTCTTGGTGTTGTCCACATGGAAGATCAGCGCCTCCCGGTTCACGCGCTCCCACTTCAGCGGCAGCACCTCGCCGAGCCGCATGCCCGTGTACATGCCGAACCAGAACACATCCCGAAGGGCGGGGTTGCTCACCACGGCCTCGATGCCCCTGCGCCAGCACGGCAGGACCTCCGCCGGAGGCGGGATCTTGCGGCGCGGCTTGCGATGGAACCGGCCGCCGCCCGCCAGCCAGAGATCGACGGGATTGACCAGCCCTTCGTAGTCGACGCAGGGCCGGCGATAGACCGAGCGCAGCAGGGAGATGCACTGGTTGGCCGTCGCCCATCCGTGCTTCTCGGTGATGCGGTTGAAACGGTCCTCCACGTCGCTGCGCGCGATGCTGTCGAGAGACCGGCCAAGCCAGTCCGAGAGGGGCCGCTCGAACCGATCGCGGTAGTTCTCGGTCGTGCTCGCCCTGCGCTCGGGATTGGCCGCCATGTACTGCTCGAAAGCCTCCCTGAGGGGCGGCATGCGCCGGCTCCTGGCGCGCTCCGCCGCCGGGTCCTCGCCCACGGCGACCATGCCCAGCAGCCTGTGGGCCTCGCGCCGCGCCTGCTCGGCCGCCATCCTGTCGCAGCGTCCGATGACGAGGCGCTTGTTGGGCGCCGCCCTGCCGCCCGCGCCGGGGCGGTAGTTGACGATGTAGGACTTGACGCCAGACGGGTGGACCTGGACGCCGAAGCCAGTGAGCTTGTCGTCCCATGCGATCCATGGCTTCCCGGCTGGCTTGAGGCTGTCGATGGCGCGCTTGGCGATTGTGAGCTTGACGCGTGCGACGCGCTTTCCGGATATGTTTGACATGCATGGATTATGGCATGGCGAAACATACAAATCAACACTTCCCACAACACATGGAAGTAACTTCAGGTCCGCTCAGGTCCACACGAGTCTCCTATGTATCAATGGATTGGTATACTCCGGAGCAGGTTAGACACCTCAGGAGAACGGGAGGGAATATAGACAATTGTGGTTTATCACCACAGTCTCAGCCTGCGTCGCACCCAGGCGTTCGATCCGCCAGGAGCGGGCCGAAAAGCGTATCAGGGAATGCGGTTGAGGCCCGCGACGACGCGGGTGGGCGCATAGGCGCGACCCGAAGGGCGGCGCTCTCCGGCCGACAGCGTGCGTCACGGCGCTTCCCCGATGCACCACATCGCGGTGCGCGCCGTTCCTACCCTGTCGGCCTGACGGCGCCGCGCAGACCATGACCTTGGTGAGAAATGCGGGTTAACCTTTAAGACCGCTACGAGCTGGATATCGCCGAGCGGGCGAACTCCGACGCCCTGCGCGCGATTCGTCCGCGCGACGTAGCGTGAGCGCAGGTGTTCCGGCTCGTATCTGAGCCCGTTAAGCCTCCGCCCAGCCGTCCTTGTGGGCGCAGAAGGTCTTCACGTCGAAGATCGTGTGGGCGAAGAGCCACTGGCCGTCGCGCTTCACCAGCCGGTCGTCGTAGCTCGCGAAGATCCAGCGCGCCTCGTCCTTGCCCTCCTCGTTCAGAGCCGTGCACGGCATGAGCAACCACCACTGGCCGCGCGCGGTGTCGCCGTCCACGTCGATGATCTCGTTCAGCGCCAGATGGGCGGCGAAGCTGATCTGCTTGCCGACCTCGCGCACCATGTTGCCGAAGGCCTCGGCGCCCTCCTGCCGGCCGAAGGCCTCGCCGCCGTCCCACACCGCATCGGGGGTCATCAGCGTGACGATGCCGTCCGCGTCGTAGCCGTCGTCCGCGTAGGACATGTAGCGGTACTTGAGGCGGCGAATGGCCTCGATGTCCTCGAGCCGCTGGATGCGCTCGTCCAGAGTCGCGCTCATTCTGCGTCCACCCAGCCGTCCTTGTGCGGCTTCACGAAGTGGATGTCGACCGTCAGCGTCTGGTACAGCCAGGTGCCGTCGCGGCGCACGTAGTGATCCTCGTATTCGCCGAGGAGCCAGACCGCCGTCTTCACGCCCTCCATCATGATGGTCGCCGGCATGATGATCCACCAGTGCCCGCGCGCGCTGTCGTTATCCAGATCCACGTCGATGATTTCGTTCATCACCAGGTGCCCGGCGAAGACGATCTGCGACGAAACCCGGGCGAAGTGGGCATGGATCGCCGCGCGTCCCTCGTGGCGGCCAAAATCCTCGCCGCCATCCCAGATCCCATCCTCGACGAACTGCCCGGCGATACCATCGGCGTCGTAGCCGTCATCGCAATAGGCGCAATACTGGTGCTTAAGCCGCTTGATCGCCTCGACCGATTCGAGTGTCTCGACGCGGCGTTCCAGGTCGCTCACCGCCATAACTGTCTCCTTCTTTTCCCTACGCGCGCCGCTATCCAGCGCGGATTGCGGGGTCCACAGCGCTGGCTGCGGACCCCGCCCCGAGTGCTAGTTCTTGAGAATGACGTCCTTCGGAATCGGGCCTGCCGTCACGTAGCCCTCCATCCGTGGCTTGCCGTCATCGGTGCAGATGATGGCGTAGCGCGCCTTGTCCTGGATGTGGAGCTGGTCGGAGAAGCTGCGCGGGCCCATCAGCGTGGGCTCGTCCGTGAACTTCTCCATCTCCGCCGTGACCGCTGCCGAATCCACCGTGCCGGCGCTCTCGACGGCCTTGGCCCAGAGGTCCATCAGCACGTAGCCCGCGATCGGGAGCGAGGTGGCGGTCGGCTCGCCTTCCTTGGCCTCCAGCTTCTTGAAGAACGCCTCCACCTCCTCGCCGGCACCGCCGTAAAGCGAGCTGAACGCGGCCGCGCAGAAGTTGCTAAGGTTCGGCACGGCGTCGAGCCAGTAGTGGCCGTCCATCGCGACGCCCGAGACGATCAGCGTCTCGATGCCAGATGCCCGCATTTGCTTGATGGCGGACGCGGCGCCCGGCACGTAGGAGCAGACCGCGATCACGTCCGGCTTCGTGTCGAGGGCCTTGATACGATCGATCTGGCCCTGGATCGACGGGTCGTTGTTCTGGAACACGTCGAGGCCCAGCATCGTGGTGCCTTCCATGCGCGGCCAGGCCCACTCGAAGCCGGCACAGACCGACTTGTTGTACTCGATGGTGTCGTCACGCAGCAGGTAGGCCGTGCGCGCGCCGCGATTATCGTAGGCGTAAGTGGCGATGGAGGCGCCGTCGAGATGCGCCGCCTGACCGCCGGTGAAGGCGAAGGGGCCGATGCCCTCGATCCCCGCCTTGGCGTCGCCGGCGCAGAGGAAGAACGAGATCAGGCCCGCATTCTGCGCCACGTTGGCGGCGGGCGCGCCCATGTCGAAGTCGCAGTCGACGAAGACCACGCTCGCGCCATCGTCGATGACGATCTGGCCCGCCTTGACGCCTTCCTCGCGCTCGGACTTCGAGTCCGCCTGGGCGATCACGAGCTGCTTGCCGAGCAGCCCGCCGGCGGCGTTGATCTCCTCGAGCCTGATCTGCGCCGCGAGCGTCGCGGGGCCGGTGTAGGCCGCCTGCCAGCCGCTGGTCGAGACGGCGAAACCGACCACGATCTCGTGGTCGTCCGCCTGCACGGCGGTCGCTCCGCCGGCAACGAGCGCGCCAGCCATGACGGCGCCCACCATTCGTTTCAACATCGACGATCTCCCTTTGGTCCGTGGATTGATGTGTCGTGGCGCCACAACGTAGGGCCAGCGGCCGGGCGCATCAACCGCGCGCCGAACCGTGTCCCGACGCGGCAAAAAGGGGGCAGGGGAGGGGCTCAGCGGTCGAGCGTTTCGGCCTTGCCCGGCTCCTCCCACCACGCATCGAGAACGGTGCCATAGACCGGTATCACATCGGGCCGGCCGAACTTGCTCCAGTAGGCGTAGCGGTCGTCGTTCAGGTGATAGAGGGGGAGGAGGTAGTGCCCCCACAGAATCGCCCGGTCCATGGCACGGATGGTGTCGACGAAGTCCCCGCGTTCCCGCGCCTGGGTCATGCGGGCGATGAGCTCGTCGACGACCGGGTCCCTGATCCCCGGATAGTTGCGCGTGCCTTCCTCGTCCGCCGCGGCGACGCCCCAGTAGAACGCCTGTTCGTTCCCCGGCGAGAGCGACATGCCCCAGCGATAGATGATCATGTCGAAGTCGTAGACATTGCGCCGGTACTGGTACTGGGCCGTGTCCACGGTGCGCACCTTGGCCTCGCCGCCGAGTCTCTCGAGATTGCGCGCGAAGGCGAGCCCGATCTTCTCGTTGCCGGGGTTCACCAGCAGAATCTCGAACGCGAGCGGAAGGCCATCCGCCGCCCGCCGGAGCGTCCCGTCCTGCACCTCCCATCCGGCCTTCGCCAGCAGGCGCCTGGCTGTCCCGAGATTCTTGCGCAGGCCGCCCTCCACCTCGGGCGCGTGGTAGGCGGTATCGAACACCTCGGGCCAGAGCCGATCGCGATGGGGCTCCAGCAGGGCCAGCTCGCCCCCCTCTGGCAGGCCGCGCGAGCCAAGCTCCGAGTTGTCGAAGATGCTGTTGGTGCGCACGTAGGCGCCCTGCAGCAGTGCCCGGTTCACCCACTCGAAGTCGAAGGCGAGCGAGAGCGCGTAGCGGACCGCGCGATCCTCGAACATCGCCCTCCGCGTGTTGTAGACGAGGGCGAACATGCCGGAGGGCCGCCCGTGCGGCAGCTGCTCGATGGTGACCCGGCCGTCTTCCACCGCCGGGAAGTCATAGCCGGTCGCCCACCGGGTCGCCGAGCGTTCCAGGCGCAAGTCGTACTCGCCCGCGCGGAACGCTTCCATCATCACTTCGTCGTCGCGGTAATAGTCGTAGCTGATGCGGTCGAAGTTGTGCTGCCCCTGGTTGATCGGCAGGTTCCGCCCCCAGTACTCGGGATCGCGGCGGTAGACGATGCCGCGGCCGGCATCGACGCTCTCGATCTTGTAGGGGCCGCTGCCGAGCGGCGGCGTCAGCGTCGTTTCCTCGAACGTGACCGACGAATAGTAGGCCTTCGAGATGATCGGCATGAGCCCGAGGATCAGCGGCAGCTCGCGGTCCGGCGTCTCGGTGTCGAAGAAGAAGTGCACCGAGCGCGCGTCCGGCCGTTCGATCTTTTGCACCTTGTTGTAATAGAGCCGGTGGTTGGGGCGGCCCTGCTCCTTCAGCGTCTCCCACGAGAAAATCACGTCGTCGACGGTGATCGGACTGCCGTCGTGGAAGCGCGCCTCCGGCCGCAGGCGGAACAGGACGGATGAGCGGTCGTCCGGCACCTCCACCGATTCGGCGATCAGCCCGTAGAGTGAAAACGGCTCGTCCCAGGTGCGCTTGAGCAGGCTCTCGAAGGTAAGGTGCCGCCCCGGCGCCGCCACGCCCTTGATGATGAACGGGTTGAGACTATCGAAGGTGCCCGTGACGGCACGCCGAAGCTCACCGCCCTTGGGCGCGTTCGGGTTGACATAGTCGAGATGCTGGAAGTCGGGGCCGTACTTCGGCGCCCCATGCATGGCGATTCCGTGGGTGGGCGCCGCCAGGGCCGGCGCGCTCGCCAATGCCAGCGCGACCAGTGCCGCCGCCGGCAGCAACAATCGAGCCGCCATCCGGCGGCGAGGCCGCCCGTTGGCGTCCCTGCCCAGCGCCATCAGAACGTCACCACACTCCGGATCGATTCGCCCTCGTGCATGAGATGGAAGGCCTCGTTGATCTCGTCCAGCGGCATGGTGTGGGTGATCATCGGGTCGATTTCGAGCTTGCCGTCCATATACCAGTCGACGATGCGAGGCACGTCGGTGCGGCCCTTGGCGCCGCCGAAGGCGGTGCCGCGCCAGACTCGGCCGGTCACGAGCTGGAAGGGACGGGTCGAAATCTCCTGGCCGGCGCCGGCGACGCCGATGATCGTGCTCTCGCCCCAGCCCTTGTGGCAGCATTCCAGCGCTTGGCGCATGGTCTCGACGTTGCCGATGCATTCGAAGCTGTGGTCGGCGCCGCCCCCGGTGAGGTCCACCACGTAGGGCACGAGATCACCCTCGACCTCCCTGGGATTGACGAAGTGGGTCATGCCGAATTGCTCGCCGAGCGCCTGGCGCTTCGGGTTGATGTCGATGCCGACGATCATGTTGGCGCCCACCAGGCGCGCGCCCTGGACGACGTTGAGGCCGATGCCGCCGAGGCCGAAGACCACGACGTTGTCGCCGGGCTGCACCTTGGCCGTGTTGATCACCGCGCCGACGCCCGTGGTCACGCCGCAGCCGATGTAGCAGATCTTGTCGAAGGGCGCGTCCTCCCGAACCTTGGCGACCGAGTATTCCGAGACCACGGTGTGGCTCGCGAAGGTGGACGTGCCCATGTAGTGGAAGATCTTGTCGTCGCCGAGGGAGAAGCGGCTGGAGCCGTCCGGCATCACGCCCGCGCCCTGGGTCACGCGGATCGATTGGCAGAGGTTGGTCTTGCCGCTCAGGCAGTACTCGCACTGGCGGCATTCCGGCACGTAGAGCGGGATCACGTGATCCCCAGGGGCCACGCTCGTCACGCCCTCGCCGACCTCCGACACGATGCCGGCGCCCTCGTGCCCGAGGATGGCGGGGAAGAGTCCCTCCGGGTCCTCGCCCGAGAGGGTGAAGGCATCGGTGTGGCAGACCCCGGTGGCCTTGACCTCGATCAGCACTTCGCCGGCACGCGGGCCGTCCAGGTTCACGGTTTCGATGCTGAGCGGCTTGCCTGCGCCGGTCGCCAGTGCCGCGCGGACTTCCATCGCTCCCTCCTTGTCGCTGTCGTCAGTTGCGAATCAATTTCAGCCCACTGTCTCACCGGGTGCAGACGCGGGCAACACCGCACACGACCCTAGCGCTGCCGGTTTTCCCAGTCGGGGTGGACCCAGGGCACGTCGTTGGCCGGCGGCAGCGGCTCGCGGCCGAGGATGTGGTCCGACGCCTTCTCGCCCACCATGATGGAAGGCGCGTTGAGGTTGCCGTTGGTGATGTGCGGGAAGATCGAGCTGTCGGCCACGCGCAGCCCATCCACGCCGATAACGCGGCAGGCGGGGTCGACCACCGCATCCGCGTCGTCTTCGGCACCCATACGGCAGGTGCCGCAGGGGTGGTAGGCGCTCTCCACGGCACCTTTCACGAATTCGTCGATGTCCTCGTCGCTCTGAACCCTGACGCCGGGCGCGATCTCTTCGCCGGTGTAATCGGCCAGCGCGGGTTGCGAGAGGATCTCCCGTGTCAGCCTGATGCAAGCTCGGAAGGTTTGCCAGTCCTCCTCGTGGGACATGTAGTTGAAGAGGATCGAGGGCGCCGCCGCGGGCTCCGATGACGTGAGCCGCACCCGGCCCCGCGACTTCGAGCGCATCGGCCCGACATGGGTCTGGAAGCCGTGGCCTTCGGCGGCGGCCTTGCCGTCGTAGCGCACCGCGAAGGGCAGGAAGTGGTACTGGATGTTCGGATACCTCACGCCGGCACGGGAGCGGATGAAGCCGCAGGACTCGAAGTGATTGGTGGCGCCGAGGCCGTCCCTGAACATGAGCCAGCGCGCGCCGATCAGCGCCTTGGAGAACAGGTTCCAGTGGCGATAGAGCGTGATCGGCTGCCGGCACTTCACTTGCAGGTAGATTTCCAGATGGTCCTGCAGGTTGGCGCCGACGCCGGGCCGGTCGGCGACGACCTCGATGCCATGCTCCTGCAGGTGCTCCGCCGGGCCGATACCGGAGAGCAGGAGCAGCTTCGGCGAGTTGATCGACGACGCGGCGAGGATGACCTCTGCGTTGGCGCGCACGCGACGGATCGTGCCGCCAGTCTCGTACTCGACGCCGACCGCGCGCCGGTCCTCCATCACCACGCGGCGGACGTGGGCCCGCGACCGGAGCGCCAGGTTGCGGCGCTGCAGCGCGGGCTTGAGATAGGCGTTGGCGGCTGACCAGCGGCGGCCGCGCCACACGGTCATCTCCATCGCCCCGAAACCTTCCTGGCGCTCGCCGTTGTAATCGGCGGTCATGGCGTAGCCGGCCTGCTCACCCGCCTTGACGAAGCTCCGGTAAAGCGGGTTCTGCATCGGCCCGCGGGTGACGTGGAGCGGGCCGTCGCTGCCGCGCCACCCGGCCTGCCCGCCATGAGAGTGCTCCATGCGCCGGTAGTAGGGCAGCACGTGGCGGTAGCCCCAGCCCGCCGCGCCCAGCTCTTCCCAGGTGTCGAAGTCGCAGGCGTTGCCGCGCACGTAGACCATGCCGTTGATGGAGGAGGAGCCGCCGATCACCTTGCCGCGCGGCGTCGCGAGCCGCCGCCCGCCGAGGTGCGGCTCGGGCTCGGTCACGAAGCCCCAGTCGTAGCGGGGCATGTTCATGGGGTAGGAGAGGGCAGCCGGCATCTGAATAAGCGGGCCGGCGTCGGTCCCGCCGTGCTCCAGCACCAGCACGCGATTGCGCTCGTCTTCGGAGAGCCGCGCGGCGAGCACACAGCCGGCGGACCCCGATCCCACGATCACATAGTCGAACTCGTCGTCGAAGCGGGCGGTCATCGAGGTCACGCAGTGCCCGCGTTCAGCGAGCCTCGAGCTGACTGTCGATGTGCGCCTCCATGATCGCCATCGCGCTCTCGCCGTGGGGCTCCGTGTCACCGAGAACGCGGCGGAGCCACAGCCCGTCGATCATGGCCGCGGTGGATTCGGCGGCGATTTCCGCCGTCTCCCGCGTCGGCAACTGCCGGTATTCGTGACGCAGGTTGCTGATCAGCCGGCGTTGGTAGATGAGCAGCAAGCGGCGCACCTCGGGCTCCGTAAGGGCCTGCACGTAGAAGGTGAGCCAGGCGGAGATCACCTCGGGCTGGAGCTGCTCGTCGCAGAAGCTGCCGTCCATGATCGCGGAAAGCCGCTCGCGCGGGGTCTTGGCTTCGCGCAGGCGCTCCCTGATGCCGGCGCCGAACTCGATCAGGAGGTGGCGCATGGTGGCGATGATGAGCGCGCCCTTGGAGCCGAAGTAGTGATGGACCAGCCCCTGGGAGAGGCCGGCCTCGCGCGCGACATCGCCGGTGGTCAGGTCGACGAACCCCCGGTCGTGAATGCTCCTGATCGCGGCCTCGACGAAGGCGCGCCGGCGCACGGGCGCCATTCCGGTCTTTGGCATCGGCTACTCCTGTACTCGGGACCATTATATTGGTTGGTTGACCAATCAACAAAAGATTGCGAGAGTCGCCTGAACGAAGCGAGCGTGAGGGAGGGTTCAATGCACATTCGGATGACATCTGCAATCGCCGCCGTAGCCATGGGCGCCGCGGCCATGGCGGGCAATGCCTATGCCGACGACGCCGCCACCTGCAGCGAGGTGGAATTCTCGGATGTCGGCTGGAGCTGCATCACGGCGACCACCGCCGTGGCAACCACCGTCCTCGAAGGGCTCGGCTATGAGCCGAAGGCGACCGTGCTTTCGGTGCCGGTGACCTTCGCCAGCCTTTCCAACGGCGACATCGACGCCTTTCTCGGGCTCTGGCTGCCGACCCAGCAGAGCATGATCGACCCCTACTTCAACGACGGCACCGTCGAGAACGTGGGCGTCAATCTCGAGGGCGCCAAGTACACCCTCGCCGTGCCCACCTATGTTTTCGACGCTGGGGTCAAGAGCTTCGGCGACATCGCCGCCCATGCCGACAAGTTCGACAGCAAGTTCTACGGCATCGAGCCCGGCAACGACGGCAACATGATCATTCAGGGCATGATCGACGACAACGCCTTCGGCCTCAGCGGCTTCGAGGTCGTGGAATCGAGCGAGCAAGGCATGCTCTCCCAGGTCGAGGCCGCGGTCCGGAGCGACGAGTGGATCGTCTTCCTCGGTTGGGAGCCGCATCCCATGAACCGCCGCTTCGACATGAGCTATCTCGATGGCGGCGACGACTACTTCGGCGCCAACTTCGGCGGCGCCACGGTCTACACGCTGGCCCACGCCGGCTATACCGAGGCCTGCCCCAACGTGGGCGCGCTGCTGAAGAACCTGCGCTTCTCGTTGGCGCTTGAGAACGAGATGATGGGCTATATGCTCGACGACGGGATGGACCCGCAGGCGGCCGCCCGGAAGCTCGTCGAGATGCACCCCGAGCTGGTCGACGAGTGGCTCACGGGCGTGACCACGCTTGACGGCCAGGATGGCGCGGCTGCCGTGAAGGCCCATCTCGGCATGTAGCGACCGATTACGCGGGCGGTCCAGCGGGCCGAGTCTGCGGGCGGTCGGCGCTGAGAGGCGCCGGCCGCCTGTCCGGTCGGGGAGGGGCGTCATGGGCACCGACGATCTCGGAGTCCTTACCGAGAAAATTCCGATCGGCAAGTGGGTCGCCAACGCAATCGAGTTCATCAAGGACAACTTCTTCCACGAGCTTCGAGCGTTCTCCGGCGGCCTGGACTGGGTGCTCGAGGCCTTCGCCTACTTCCTCGGTCTGATCCCGCCGCCGGTCTTTGTCTTCCTCGTGGCGGCTGTCGCCTTTTATCTGCATCGCAGCATCGTGCTCGTGATCGGCGTGGTCTTAGGGCTGCTGCTGGTCCTCAACATCGGCTACTGGGACGAGATGCTGTTCACGGTGGTGCTGGTCTCGGCATCCACCGTCGTCTGCATCCTGGTGGGCGTGCCCATCGGCATCGCCGCAGCGCACCGGCCCTGGCTCTACCGGATGCTGCGGCCGATCCTCGACCTGATGCAGACCATCCCGCCTTTTGTCTACCTGATCCCGACGCTCACCTTCTTCGGGCTGGGCCTGGTGCCAGGGTTGATCTCCACCGTGATCTTCGCCATCCCGGCGCCCATTCGCCTCACCCATCTCGGCATCTCCAGCGCGCCCCGGCCGCTCCTGGAGGCGGGCCGCGCCTTCGGCGCCAGCGACACGCAGCTTCTACTCAAGGTCGAGCTTCCTCACGCGATGCCGAGCATCATGCAGGGGGTTACCCAGTGCATCATGCTCTCGCTCTCGATGGTGGTGATCGCCGCGCTGGTGGGGGCCGACGGGCTCGGCGTGCCGGTGGTACGAGCGCTTACCACGGTCAACGTCGCGCAGGGCTTCGAGGCCGGATTGGCCATCGTGGTCGTTGCCATCGTGCTCGATCGCATCCTGAAGCAGGTCGAGAGGCGCAAGGGCAAGCGCGGCTCCGCCGCACGCTGATGGCCGTCATCACCTTCGATCGGGTGGACGTGATCTTTGGCCGGCGGGTCAAGGAGGCGATTGCCCTGCTCGACGCCGGCGCCGACAAGGACCGCATCTTCGAGGAGACCGGCCAGGTGGTCGGCGTGCAGGACGCTTCGCTCCAGGTCGAGGCTGGCGAGATCTTCGTGCTCATGGGGCTCTCGGGCTCCGGCAAGTCGACCCTGCTCCGCTGCGTCAACGGTCTCAACCAGGCGACGCGCGGCCGGGTGCTGATCGACGACGGCGGCACGGAGATCGACGTCACCGACTGCGACCCCAAGCTCATGCGCAGGCTGCGGATGGACCGCGTCTCCATGGTCTTCCAGCAGTTCGCGCTGATGCCGTGGCGCACCATCGGCGCCAACGTCGCCTTCGGGCTGGAGGTGCGCGGCGTGCCCAAGGCCGAGCGCCGCAAGCGGGTGGTTGAGGTGCTCGAACAGGTGGGGCTCGGCTCGTGGCTCGACCATTATCCGCACGAGCTCTCCGGCGGCATGCAGCAGCGCGTGGGCCTCGCCCGCGCCTTCGCCACCGATGCCGAAATCCTGCTGATGGACGAGCCTTTCTCCGCCCTCGATCCGCTGATCCGCGAGCGCCTGCAGGACGAGCTGCTGGCGTTGCAGGAGACGCTGCGCCGCACCATCCTGTTCGTGAGCCACGACCTCGACGAGGCGCTCAAGATCGGCACGCGCATCGCCATCATGGAGGGCGGACGCATCATCCAGGTGGGGCCGCCGGAGCAGATCGTCACCGAGCCGGCGGACGAGTACGTGCGCCAGTTCGTCGCCAACGTGAACCCGCTCAACGTCCTGCGCGGCGTCACGTTGATGCGCCCGCTGGCCGAACTCCGCAGCGAGGACGACGTTCACCTGCTTGACGAGGCATCGGCCATGTTTTGCCGGCTGGACGCGGACGGGCGCCCCGAGGCGTTCAGCCTCGAAGGCACGCGGGCTGTGCTCGTGCCGTACCGGGAAGGCCTCGATCTTGCCTCGCTCGGCAACGGTACGATCGTCGCCGGCAGCCCCGCGACGACCATGCGCACCGCGCTGGAGGTGCGCCACGAGACCGGGCGGGCGATGCCGCTGCTCGACGAGGGTGGGAGGTTGGTCGGCGTGATTGGCGCCGCCGAGCTTCTTGCTGCGCTGGTGCACCGGGGCGCCGGCCCGCCGCCCGAGGAGGCGGACGCGCCCGAGGCCGCGCCGCCGCCCGAACAATGAAGGGGACCACCATGGCTCACAGGGTCCGCAGACTCGCACTGTTCCTGCTCGTGCTCGTCGCCGCGCCGGCGGCGGCCTCGGCGCACTACGTCGATCTGAACCAGGCGCTGCACAGCAAGAACACGCTGACCGTGGGCATCGCGCTCACCGGCCAGCCCTTCGCTTACAAGAGGGACGGTGTGGTGCGAGGCTTCGAGGTCGAGATGGCGCAGGCGGTCGCCGAGGCCCACGGGCTCGCGCTGGAGGTCGTCCGCCTGCCGCGCGCGCAGTTATGGGCAGCGCTCGCCGCAGGCGAGGTGGACGTCGCCAACACCCTCGCCATGGAGAGGGAGCCGGCGAACATCAAGACCGTGCCCTATCTGGTGGTCGGCGATCACTTGATGGTGCTCCGGGGCAACCCGTTTCGCATCCGCGCGGCGGACGACCTGAGCGGCCGGGTCACGTCGGTCACCTCGGGCTCGACCGGGGAGCAGTTCGCCCACGCGCTCAACCGCGAGTTCGAGGCCGAGGGCCGCGCGCCCATGCACGTCCACTCCTTCCCCGACGAGCGCTGGACCCACTTCCCCGTCTCCATGGGCCACGCCCAGGGCTACTTCATCCAGACCGTGAGCGCGGTGGCGGTGAACGCCGACCCCCACGCGCGCAACCGCCTGGTCGATGGCGTGTTCCGCCCGGTGCGGGAGGTCGGCTTCGCCATCCGCGCGGACAACGACAAGCTGCACCACGCGGTCGAGCACGCCGTCGCCGCCATGGTCGCCACCGGCAAGTACCGCCGGCTGCGGGAGTCCTACGACCTGCCGGCCGAGCTTTCGCCCTACAGATAGGGCTGCGCGGCACAATTCCACCTCCCCCTGTCCCCCCGAAGGCGGAGGGGGAACGCAGGCGTCGCTGCCCGTTCTCCCTCTCCTCCCCTCGGGGGAGGAGAGGGTTGGGGTGAGGAGGGGGTGCGCTGCCGCCGCGCGTCAGACTCTTCTTGACCGCGAGTCGAGCGCGTCGCTCTTCGACAGCGCTTCTCGCCCAAATCGCTCGACCGCCTCCAGGGTCTCGCGCACGTCGTCCCAGGTCGTGGTGTGGTTGATGATGCACATCCTGAGCGTGAACGTCCCGTGCAGCAGCATTGACGACATGAACGCAGGATTATCCCAGAACATGCGGGCGAGGACCGTCCTGTTGACCTTGTCCAGTACCGCCTCGTCGAGTTCATCGTCAGACGGATTGACCCGGAAGCACACGATCCCCAGCGTCGGCGTACTTGTGGCTTCCAGGACTGGACTCTCACGGATGTACTCTTCCGCCATCTCGGCCAGCTGCATCCCCGTCTCGACAGCGCGCCGGAACGCCGCCATGCCGAAGGTCTGGACCGACATCCAGACCTTGAGCGCACGAACCGAGCGGCTCAGCTGCAGGCCGAGGTTCGAGAAGTTGGGATGGTTTGCTCCCCAGACCGTGTCCTGAAGGATGTCGGGCCGGACCCCGAAGGCGTTCGTGAGCGTATTCTCGTCCTTAACCAGCAGGCAGCCCGCTTCGTAGGGCTGGAAGAGCCACTTGTGCGCATCCAGCCCGACCGAATCGGCACGTTCGACGCCGCGGAGAAGCCGCTTGCCGCGCTCGGTCACCACCGCGAAGCCGCCGTAGGCGGCGTCGGCATGCAGCCAGAGGCCTTCCGCCGCGCAGAAGTCGGCCATCTCCTCAAGTGGGTCGATGGCGCCCGTGCCCGCCGTGCCGGCGTTGGCGGCGACCGCGATGGGGCTAAGGCCGGCGTCGCGGTCTGCGGCCACGGCGCTGGCGAGGGCATCCATGTCCATGCGGAAGTCCGCGTCGCTCGGAATCATGCGAATGCGCTCGCGGCGGACGCCCACGATCATCGCCGCGCGGGAGAGTGCGCTGTGGCTCTGGTCGCTCATGTAGACCGTGGCGCGATCGGGGTGGCCCGCCGCCTCGCGCGCCGCGACGAAGGCGTCGACGCTCGCCGCCGAGCCGCCGCTGGTGAAGAGCCCGCCCGCGCCCTCCGGATAGCCGAGCCAACGCCTGAACCAGTCGATGACGACCAACTCCAGCTGGCTGGGGCCGCTCGCGACCAGCCAGGTGCATTGATTGATGTGGTAGCCGGCGGCCATGAAATCGGCCACCACGCCGGGCCAGGTGGGCGATGACGGGATGAAGCCGAAGCAGCGGGGGTGGTCGATTCGCGCCGTGAGCGGAAGAACGTCGCGCGCCGCCCGCTCGATCACCTCTGCGGCCGGCTTCCCGTCCTCAGGTGGGTCCTCGAGAAGCTGCTCTTCGAGCACCTGGCGGAACTCGCCCTCCCAGGCATTCTCTCCCGGCAGGCTCTCGATCCGATCTACCACGAGCTCAAGCGCCTTCTGCCCGAGGTCGATCATCTGCTCACGCGACATCTGCAGATCGCCGGCGGCTTGGGACTGCGGTTTCACTTCGGGTCCACAATCCTCAGGCGAGGGGGGATTTTCCGGCGCGACCAGGAGACGACCGGTTACGCCGTGGCGATCGATCAGGCGGGCGACGAGACCACTCGCCTTGGCCTCCTCGACGAAGTCGGCCAGGAAGGCGGCGCCCGCACGGTTGGTCGTCGCTGTGCCCACCGCCTGCCGGACGGCCGTGAAGCGCCCGTCGAGAAGCCGAGCGCCGGGGAGCTTGTCGGCGTCCGCGATCAAGCCGGGCCTGAGGCCCGCGAGCGCGTCGAGCTTCTCGTTCACGAAGAGCTCGAAGGCGGCCGCAAGACCCTTCGCGCGTACCAGCTCGGCGTGCTTGAGATGGCGCGTCAGGTACAGGTCGTAGGCGCTCCTGTCAGATACCGCGATGCGAATGCCGGGGCGGTCGACGTCGTCGATCGCAGCGAGGGAGCTGCTCTCGGGAACCATGTAAGTCGCCTCGATCTCGACGTATGGCGGCGAGAACGCGATCGTCTCCGCGCGCGCAGGCTCCGCGGCGATGAGGCCGATGTCCCAGAGATCCCGTCCCGCCGCATCGGTGAGCTCGCCGGGCGAGGCGAAGGTGACGTAGGAGACCGCGACACCCAGGCGATCTGCGATCGCGCGCGCCATGTCGGGTGCGACGCCGATCGGGTCGCCCGACGATGCCCTGCCCGTCACCAGCAGGAAGTTGGACAGGTTGATCCCCGCGCGCAGGGTGCCGCTCGGTGCAAGCTCGGAGAGGATGTCTTGGTCCATGATCGACGAGGCTCCACTGGGTCGGATGAATTCCTAGCCAGTGGGGCTCGGTTTGGCAAAGCCTCAAGGTCGTGCTGCGCTTGTCTGACTGTGGGGCAGGCGATCAGGATGCCCGCGCGTGCGCCCGTGCGGCGCGTCGGCGGGCATGGGGGTCGAGCAGGCGCTTGCGAAGGCGGATCGCCGCCGGCGTCACTTCGAGCAGTTCGTCGTCCGCGATATAGGCCAGTGCGACCTCGAGCGGCATCGGCCGCGGCGGACTCAGGCGCACGGCATTGTCCTTGCCGGCGGCCCGGATGTTGGTCAGCTGCTTGCTCTTCAGCGGGTTGACGTCGAGGTCCTGCGGTCGCGTGTGCTCGCCCACGATCATGCCGCCGTAGACGGGCATCCCCGGCTCGATGAAGAGCGTGCCCCGCGGCTCCAGATTCCAGAGCGCGTAGGCGACCGCCCCGCCGTCCGCGCTCGAGACGAGCACGCCGGTCTGCCGTCCCGGCAGCGGGCCCTTGAACGGCGCGTAGCCGTGAAACAGCCGATGCATGATCGCCGTGCCCCGGGTCACCGTGAGCAGCTCGCCGTTGAAGCCGATCAGGCCGCGCGTCGGGCCGTGAAACAGCGCCCTGATCTTGTCCCGCCCCGAGGGCCTGAGCTCGACCAGCTCCGCGCGCCGTTCGGCGAGCGCGGTCACCACGTCGCCGACGAAGGCTTCGTCCACGTCGATCTGGATTTCTTCGATGGGCTCGAGCGGCGCGCTACCGGCCGGGTCTTCGCGCATCAGCACCTGCGGGCGGCCGATGGAGAGTTCGAAGCCCTCGCGGCGCATGGTCTCAATCAACACCGCGAGTTGAAGCTCGCCCCGGCCGGCGACCTCGAAGGCGCCGTCCTCCGCCATGCCTTTCACCCGGATCGCGACATTGCCCTCGGCTTCGCGGGCGAGGCGTGCTGCGATCATGCGTGAGGTGAGTTGCGTTCCCTCGCGTCCCGCGAGCGGCGAGTCATTGATCGAGAACACCATCGCGATGGTCGGCGGATCGATGGGCTCGGCCGGGATCGCGGTGCAGTTCCAGGAAGCAGCGACGGTGTCCGCCACAGAGGCGGTCTTGAGGCCCGCGAGCGTCACGATCTCGCCGGCCCCGGCGCTGCCCACCGCGATCCGTTCCAGCCCGCGCGCGCGAAGCAGTTTGGTGAGACGCGCGACCTCGACCACGGCACCATCGGTGCCGAGCACCGTCACGGTCTGGTTCGCTGCCACCTGGCCGGAGAGCACACGGCCGCTCACCAGCCGGCCGAGAAAGGGATCGGCTTCCAGCAGGCTGATCAGCATGCGGAATGGCCCGTCCCGATCAGTCGAAGGTGCAGGCACGTGCGCGATGACGGTTTCGAAGAGCGGGGTCATGTCGGCCCCTGCGACGCCCGCATCGCGCGAGGCCCAGCCGTCGCGCGCCGAGCTGTAGACGAGCGGGAAGTCGAGCTGCTCCTCGCTCGCTCCCAGGGCGTCGAACAGGTCGAAGATGGCTTCGTGCACGATCTCGGGCCGGGCGTCCGCGCGATCCATCTTGCTGATCGCCACGATCGGCCTGAGCCCGAGCCGAAGCGCCTTGTCGACAACGAACTTCGTCTGAGGCATCGGGCCCTCGGCTGCATCCACCAGAACGAGCACGCCGTCGACCATGCCGAGCACGCGCTCGACCTCGCCGCCGAAGTCCGCGTGACCGGGGGTGTCGACGATGTTGATGCGCACGCCGCCCCAGTCGATCGCGGTGCACTTGGCCAGGATCGTGATGCCGCGCTCGCGTTCGAGCTCGCCGCTGTCGAGCGCGCGCTCCTGCATCGGTTGGTTCGCCCGCACCGTGCCGCTCTGGCGCAGCAGGGCGTCGACCAGAGTCGTCTTGCCGTGATCGACATGGGCGATGATGGCGATGTTGCGCAGGTCCATGGCTGCGCGGCACTCCTCATGAAAGCGGTGGGCCGGACGGCTGCTGGAATACTCCTGGCGTCGACGGGAGTACAGTGATCGGTTGCGGGTTCAGGAGATCGGGGCGGGGATTGTTATGCGTGGCAGCACCGGCAAGCCGCTGTTGTGCCTCTCCAACCGGGCCGCCCGGAAGCTGTTCCTGGACCGGCACGGCCTTGGGCGCCCGCCGGAGGGAGAAGATCTCACAGGGCTGATCGAGCGACTGGGATTTGTCCAGATCGACAGCATCGCTACGGTCGAACGCGCCCATCACATGATCCTGGCTTCCCGGCGCAGAAGCTACCGGCCGGGGCAGCTCGACGACCTGCTGGAACGACGGCGCGCGCTGTTCGAGCACTGGACCCACGATGCGTCCGTGATCCCCATGTCGTTCTATCCCCACTGGCGGCTGCGGTTTTGCCGCGACGCCGAGATGCTGCGTGCACGCTGGGAAAAGTGGCGCGGAGTGGAGTTCGAGGAGCGGTTCGACGAGGTGCTGGAGCGCATCCGCGAGGGTGGGCCTGTCATGGCACGCGAGCTCGGCGGTAACCGACGACGTGACGCATCCGCCTGGTGGGACTGGCATCCGTCGAAGACGGCGCTGGAATTCCTCTGGCGTACCGGCGCGCTCGCCATCGACCGGCGCGAGGGCTTCCAGAAGGTCTTCGACCTGGCCGACCGCGTGATCCCGGCCTCCGTTCGCGCTGCCGTGCCGGACGAGCGGGAAACGCTGGCCTGGGCATGCGCGAGCGCGCTCGACCGGCTCGGCTTCGCGTCCGCCCGAGAGATCGCGGCCTTCTGGGACACGGCCACTCTCGACGAGGCGCGGTCCTGGTGCGCCGCCCGCGACACCGGCGAACTGGTCGAGGTGGCGGTGGAAGGTGCGCGCCTTGGTGAGGTCCGCCACCTGTTCGCGCATCCCGACGTATGCGAGCGGGCCGAACGGGTGCCGGAGCCACCCGGCGGGGTGCGTGTGCTCAGCCCCTTCGACCCGCTGCTGCGCGACCGCAAGCGCGCCGAATGGCTGTTCGGCTTCCGTTATCGCATCGAGATCTACGTGCCGGAGAAGAAGCGCGAATACGGCTACTACGTCTTCCCGCTGCTGGAAGGCGACCAGCTTGTCGGGCGGATCGACATGCGCCGCCGGGAGGGCCGGCTCTGCGTGCGGGCGCTCTGGCCCGAGCGCGGTGTGCGCCTCGGCAAGGGGCGGCTGGAGCGCATCGGGCGCGAACTCGCCCGCATCGCCCGCTTCTGCGGCTGCGACGGCCCGGTGTTCGAGAACGGATGGATCAGGGAGAGCCGGGAGTAGGGGGAGCCGATCCGGGCGGCTTCACCGCAATACGACTCACGCCTCGTCTCTTCCCTCTTACACCGCGGACTCCGGCTCAACCAGCGACTCCGCCTTGGCGCGGTCGTCGGCGGATATGGCGACCGTGGCGTAGCCGTTTCGGCGGTCCAGAAAGTGCAGGCTCCGAATATTCACGCCGGCCTGCTTGAACCTCTCCGCCAGTCTGGCCAACGCGCCTGGTTCGTCGCGCAGTCTCAGGACGAGCGATTCGTCGGATACGGTCTTGAAGCCCGCCTCCGTCAGCGCGCGCAGAGCGCCGTCGTGGTCGTCCGCGGTGAGCGTTATCGCGCCCTTCTCCCCCAGCGCCTCTGCGCTGATGGTCTCGATATTGATGTTGCGCTCGGCCAAGGCTCCGGCGATGTCGGCGATGACGCCCGCCTCGTTGTTGGCGATGACGACGATCCTGGTCATGGGACTGTCCCCGTTTCGTCTCTTGGTGCCGTTGCTCCACGCATGCAGTCGTCCACCACGGCATCGATGGTCTCGCGGGTTACGTGTGGCATCGCGATGAGGTGCGCGATGTTCTCGTAGGGCGCGAGCTGCCACTTGCGCACGACGTCCGCTGGCGGCCTTGGGAACACGACGGTGACCGAGTTCCTGTTGCGCCATGCCGGGATGCCGCCGTCGTTGAAGCGCGTGACCGCGTATTCCGCCGTCTCAAGGCATCCGTTCACGATGCGCCTGAAGCCGTCCAGCCCCTTCTGCTCGAACGCGTACCACATCATCAGCGGCGTCAGCGCGTTGCGTGAGCCGGTGAGCGTGGTGTCCAGCACGCCCACGTATTCGACGGCGCGCGCGATGCGTGAGACGTATTCGCGCCGGGTCAGCGCGACGCCGCAGGGCAGTGGCGAGCCGACCATCTTGTGCCCGCTGATCGCAACGCTGTCGAAGCCGGCGTCGAACCCGTAGGGCTGCGGATCGTCCACGAACGGCAATATCATGCCGCTGAGCGCTGCGTCCGCGTGTATGTGCGACTTGGTCACCGCGAGGTCGTTCAGGATGTCGCGGATCTTGCTCACGTCGTCGATCGCGCCCTTCATCGTCGTGCCGATGTTCGCCATCACGATTGCGGGCACGTCCCGGTTGACGCGAATCGTCTCGCGGAGGTCGTCGTAATCGATCTCCCCGTTGTCCTGGCTCCTTATCATGATGTTGCGCACCTTCAGCACGCTCATGATCTTGACCACGCTGTAGTGGGTGTCCTGGGAGAAATAGACCACGCCGTCCGGGAAGAGTTCCCGCCCGAGGTAGAGGCCGTACATGTTGCCTTCAGTGCCGCCCGAGGTGACGTAGCCCCACACTTGTTCGCGCGAAATGTGCATCAAATCGGCGAAGATGCCGATGACCTCGCGCTCGATCTCGTGTGTGTTGCTTTGGAAGTTGCTGTCGTGGAAGGGATCGCCCACGTTGTTGAGAGCGTACTGCATGAAGGGCAGCAGCGCCGTGTAGTCGAAATCCAGATTGCAGGGATAGCCAACAGAATGCCGGCTCAACTCGTCGAAATCTCGAAGGAGAGAATCGAGTCTTTCCAGGTTATCCACAGTCGCCCCCTTTACCGACGTGTTGCAAGAAAACTAGCTACGCAGAAACGGTCTTCGCCTCACGGTCACCTCCAGACCACGTTTTCTCGATTGTTATCCGGCGCATAGGCTGCGTGCCGATCGGCGCGATAAGCTATTGACGCGGCTTGATACTGCGGGGTCAAAACCGCACGCCGAACAAACACTCAAATCTTGCCGAGTGCGCGTAGCACCTTCTGGGGCGTGAAGGGCATGTCGGTGAGCCGCGCGGCGAAGGGCGCGAGCGCGTCGTTGAGCGCGTTCATCACCGCCGCCGGCGCGCCGCAGGTGCCGGCCTCGCCCACCCCCTTGGCGCCGAGATCGGATTCGAACGTGGGCGAGACCACATGGCCGCAACGCATGTCGGGCAGCTCCGCTGCCATGGGCACGAGATAGTCCGCCATGTTGGCGTTCAGCATCTGCCCGTCGCTGTCGTAGACGCACTGCTCCCAGAGCGCGCCGCCCAGCCCCTGCACGATGCCGCCCCGGATCTGCTCGTCCACGAGCTGCGGGTTGATGACGGTGCCGCAGTCCTCGATGCACCAGTGATCCAGGAGCGAGATGAAGCCGGTCTCGACATCGACCTCCAGATACGACGCCTGCGCGCCGTTGGTGAAGGCGAAGGGGTATTGGCGCGGGACGTAGTGACGGGTCGCGACCAGCTCGGACTGGAAGCCGTCCGGTAGGGTATCGGGCCGGTAGTAGCAGACGCGCCCGACCTCATCGAGGCCGATGCGCTCCGCGCCGCTCGCCCTCTCCACCACGACCCCGCCCCGGATGTCCAGGTTCTCCGCCTCCTCCTGAAGCATGACCGCCGCCGCGCGCAGGATCTGCTGCCTGAGCGCACGGCCCGCCTGGGCCACCGCCTCTCCGCCGATGCCGGCCGCGCGCGAGGCCCATGTGCCGCCGCCATAGGGCGTGTGCTCCGTGTCGCCGGTGACGATCTTGAGCCGTTCGGGAGGAACGCCGACGGCCGTCGCCGCGACCTGCGAGATCACCGCCTCCATGCCCTGGCCCTGCTCGGTCGCGCCGGTCGCGACGAACACGTTGCCCCTGGCGTCGAGGCGCATGGTCGCTCCGTCCTGCGCGGAGATGCGCGCGCCGCCCACGCCGTAGAACATCGCAGACGGGTTCGTGACCTCGATGAAGCTCGCAAGGCCAATGCCGCGATAGACCCCCTCGGTGCGAAGGGCGTCGCGCTCCGCCTTCAGGGCGTCGTAGTCCATCGCGTCCAGGAGCTTCGCGAGGCTCTCCTGGTGCGAGAGGTTCTCGAACGGGAGCCCCTGCGCCGACTTGCAGGGATAGGAGTCGTCCGCGCGCAGGTTCCTGCGGCGAATCTCGGCCGGGTCCATGCCGGTCGCACGCGCCGCCGCATCCACCAGCCCCTCGGTCACCGCGCATTTGACCGGATGGCCGACCGCGCGGTACTGGCACATCATGTTCTTGTTCTGGAAGACGACGGTCGCCTGCGCCCGGTAGTGGTCGAAGGCATAGGGGCCGCCCGTCAGGTTCACGATCTGGTTCGACTCGATGCCGCTCGTGCGCGGATACATGGAATAGGGACCGATGCCGCTGAGCGCGTCGATCTCGAACGCGAGAATGGTGCCGTCGTCCTTGACGGCGACCTTCCCCTGAACCCGCTGGTCGCGCGCATGGATGTCGGACAGGAAGCTCTCCAGCCTGTCCGCCACGAACTTGACCGGCCGCTTGAGCAGGAGCGAGAGCCCGACGGTCGCGAGCTCGTCCGCATAGGTGTGGACCTTGATCCCGAACGAGCCGCCGACATCGCGCGCGATCACGCGGACCCGATGCTCGTCCAGGCGGAAATGGGTCGCGAGGATGTTCTGGACCATGTGCGGGCACTGGTTGTTGTGCCACACGGTGAGCTGCCCTTCTCCGGGGTTCCAGTCCGCGAGGATGGCGCGAGGCTCGACGCACACCCCGGTATGTCGGGCAAAGACGTAAGTCTCCTCGACGATATGGTCGGCCTCCGCATAGGCTGCCTCGATATCGCCGAAATCCGCATTGCGCCGCCAGGCGAGGTTGTCGCCGAGGCTCTCGTGAATGACGGTCGTGGCGGGATCGAGCGCGGTCTCGGCGTCGGTGACGGCCGGCAGCACCTCCCAGTCGATCTTCACGAGCTCCACCGCATCCTCGGCCCTGGCGCGGCTCTCGGCGACCACCGCGACCACCGCCTCGCCCTGCCAGGTCGCCGTTTCCAGCGGCAGCGCATATTGCGGCGCGGACTTGAGACCCTGGAGATGCGACAGCACGCCGACCCAGGGGTCGTGGATCTCCGCGAGCTCGCGTCCGGTCACCACCGCGATTACCCCAGGCGCCGCCCTGGCCGCCTCCGCGTCGATGGACCCGATCCGGGCATGGGCGTGGGGCGAGCGCACGAAGGCCGCGTGCCCCGTCCGCCCGCCGGTCTCGATATCGTCGACGAAGGCGCCGCGCCCTTCCGCGAGGCGGGGCGCGTTGGGGCGCGGAACGGACCGGCCGATATAGGAGTTCGGGCGGTCGAGGAGCCAGCGGTCCGCGATGAGATCGGTCATGACGGGCCTCCTTGGCGCTGGCGGGCCATCTCGAACGCATCCACGATCGCCTCGTAGCCCGTACACCGGCAGTAGTTTCCAGAGATGAATTCGCGGATCTCCTGCCGGCTCGCGGCGGGATTGCGCTCCCTCAGCTCGGCCAGGGTCAGCAGCATGCCGGGGGTGCAGTAGCCGCACTGGAGCGCATTGCGCTCGACGAATGCCTCCTGGAGGTCGCGGATCTCTCCGGTGTCGCTCAGCCCCTCGATGGTCCAGACATCGGCGCCGTCCGCCTGCGCGGCCAGCATCAGGCAGCCGCGCACGATGCGCCCGTCCACCCGCACGGTGCAGGCGCCGCACACGCCGTGCTCGCAGCCGACATGGCTGCCGGTGAGGCCGAGCTCCTCGCGCAGGAAGTCCACCAGGTTCATCCGCGCCTCGATGCGGCGGGTGGCCCGTTCGCCGTTGACCCGCAGGCCGATTTCGACAGTGCTGTCCATCGCTCCCCTCCCTCAGGCCGCCAGCGGAGCCAGTACACGCCTGGCGAGGACTCCGGCGAGATGCCGGCGCATCGGCGCGTCCGCATTCAGGTCTTCGGACGGGTCGAGCTCCTCCTTGAGCGCATCGGCGATCCGGTCGCCAAGAGCGTCCGACCAGCTCTCGCCGTCGAGCAGGGCTGCGCTCCGCACCGCGCAGACGGGCCGCTCGCCCACCCCGAAGAAGACGAGGCGGCCCTGGCCGAACCTGCCGTCCTGCACCTCGACATGGGCGGCGAGTCCGATCATCGCGTAGTCGCCGTGCCGCCGCGCCAGCTCCATGAAGCCCGACTTCCAGCCCGCTCCGATGCCCGGCACCTCGACTGCGGTCAGCACCTCGCCCGGCTCGAGCGCGGTCTCGTAGAGGCCCCGGAAGAACGCGTCCGCGTCAACGGTTCGAGTGCCGCCCTTGCCCGCAATCGTCATGCGCGCACCGAGTGCGACCGCGCAGGCCGGAAGCTCGGCCGCCGGGTCAGCGAGCGCGATGGAACCGCCGAACGTGCCGCAATTGCGCACCGCCGGATGGGCGATATGCGGCATGGCGCTGGCGATGAGCGGCGCGCGGGAGGCGACGAGGTCCGAGGCCTCCACCTCCGCATGGCGGGTCATGGCTCCGATCCGAAGCCCAGCGTCGGTTTCCTCGATGCCCGCAAGGTCCGGCACGCGGCCGATATCGACCAGAATCTCGGGGGCAGAGAGCCGCATGTTGAGGGTGGCCATCAGGCTCTGGCCGCCGGCGAGGATTCTCGAGTCCTCCCCGTGCTCGTCCAGCGCGGCGATGGCGTCTTCGAGGCTTGCCGGCCTGACATAGGCGAATGGGGCAGGTTTCATGAGCGCGTTCCCCCGCTATTGTGCCGGGTGAGCATCATCGGGATGTCGTTCGGCTCCACCGTATAGGGGATGGATGCGAGCGTACCGTGTTTGGTCTGGATGCCGAAAGGCTGGTCGTCCATCAAGTAGTCGGCGGCATATTCGACGCCCGCCTCGGCGAGATAGTCCGGTGTCTCGAACGTCTCGGTTAGGCCGGGGCGAATTAGCCTGACGTGGTAGTCGTTACGACCTGACAATCGGGTGTGTGCGCACTACGCGCCCCTGAGCCGCGGATCGAGCGCGTCGCGCAGGCCGTCGCCGATGTAGTTGACGCTCAGCACCGTGAGCGAAATCGCCAGTCCGGGCCAGAGCACCCGCTCCGGCGTGACCGAGATGAAGTTCGCACCGTCGAAGAGCAGCCGTCCCCAGGTCGGGAAGTCCGGCGGAAAACCGAGTCCTAAGAACGAGAGCGCTGATTCCGTGATGATTGCGTTGGCGATGCCGAGCGTCGCCGAGACCATGATCGGGCTCAGCACGTTGGGCAGGATGTGGCGGGTGATGATGCGCCGCCTGCGCGTGCCGATGCTGCGCGCCGCGGTCACGAACTCGCGCTCCCGGAGCGCCAGCACGTCGCCCCGCACGATGCGCGCGGTCTGCATCCAGCTGGTGATGCCGATGATGAACACCACCAGCAGGAAGATCCCGGTCTCCGGGCCGAAGGCGGCGCGCAGGCTGTCGCGGAACAGCATGATGACGACCAGCAGCAGCGGCAGCAGCGGCAACGCCAGGAACATGTCGGTGAGCCGCATCAGGAGGCCGTCGATCTGCCTGAAGTAGCCCGCGAGCACGCCAACCAGGGTGCCGAGCACCAGCGCGATCATCATCGCGGTGAAGCCCACGGCCAGCGAGATGCGCCCGCCCGCCAGCACCTGCGCCAGCGTGTCGCGGCCGAGGTTGTCGGTCCCCATCGGATGCTTGAGCGAGGGTCCCTCGTTCTTCGCCAGGATGTCGAGATAGTGCGGGTCCACGGTGTGGATCAGCGGGCCGAGGGCGACCGCGAGCGAGATCGCGATGAATACGCCTGCGCCCACCAGCGCGCCCGTGTGGTTGCGGAAGGCGAGCCACACGTCCATCCAGAGCGAGCGGTGTCGCTGCAACCCGCGCGAGGGGGCGGTGAGGTCGGAAGATTGCGCGGCCGGCATCGCTTAGCCGTAGCGGATGCGCGGATCGAGGATGCCGTACAGCACATCCGCGATCAGGTTGAAGATCACGATCAGCACCGCGAACAGGAAGGAGAGCGTCTGCACCAGGGGAATGTCGGCACCCTGGATCGCGGTGATCAGGAGCTCGCCGATGCCGTTCACCCGAAAGATCTTCTCCGTGATGATGGCGCCGCCGAAGACGGTGGGGATGCCGAGCGCGATCAGCGTCACCACCGGGATCAGGCTGTTGCGCAGCACGTGGATGAACAGAACGATCCGCTCGCGCAGGCCCTTGGCGCGGGCGGTGCGCACGTAGTCTTGCGTCAGGTTGTCCAGCACGGCGGCGCGCATGAAGCGGCTGATCTGCGCCGCGTTGAAGAGCGCGAGCACCATCACCGGCATCGCCATCTGCTTGATTTGCACCCAGAAGCTCGAGAGATCGGTCACCCGGTGCGTCGTGTCGTAGATCGATGGCAGCCATTGCAGGGTGACGCTGAAGACGATGATCGCGAGCAGCCCGGTAAAGAAGGTCGGCACCGAGAAGCCGATCATGGAGACGAAGGTGCCCAGCTGGTCGAACCACGAATACTGCCGGTAGGCCGAGACGATGCCGATCGGGATCGCGATGAGGATGCCGATGAGGTAGGAGAGCCCGACCACCCAGAGCGTCTGCGGCAGGCGCTCGATGATGAGGTCCACCACCGGGCTGCGTGTCGCCCAGGAGCGCACCCTGAGGCGTTCCTCCGAAGCGCCGATCTCCACGCCAAACGCCCGCTCGATGAGGTTGAGCGGCTCGTTGACGAAGAACTGCTCCATCCACTTGGCGTAGCGGATGTGGAAGGCCTCCCCGAGCCCGAGCGATTCGCGAATCTGCTCGCGCGCTTCCGCCGGGATGGTGAGCGGGAGCTGGCCGGTGGGGTCGTTGGGCGCGAGGTCGAGGAGGGCGAAGAGGATGAAGCTGATCGCGATCAGCGTTGGCACCGCGAAGAGCAGGCGGCGAATGATGTAGTGGGTCATTGCCCGCGCCACAAGGGCAGGTGGGCGGGCAAAAGCACCCCCTCCTCACCCCGGCCCTCTCCTCCCCGAGGGGGAGGAGAGGGAGCTAAGCCGGTGCCGCCTGCGTCCCCCCTCCGCCCTTCAGGGGGGAGGGGGTCAGGGGGAGGTGGGTGTCGTTCGGCTCCCACCGCCCGCCAGCGCGGCGCGCGTATTCCGCATTGCCAGCGGGACCACGCCGCGCAAACCATGACCCCAGTGAGGAAGCCGGACTAGCGATGCCAGTCCGCGATGTTCCACAGCTCCGAGTCCCACGGGTTCACGCGTACGCCCTTCAGCGTGTTCGCATGCGCCGAGACCCTCGCCCGCCAGATCAGCGGGATCACATACTGGTTCTGAACGATGATGTCGTTCATCCGCTTGCCGATGGCGGCGCGTTCGTCCAGCGATGCCGTCACGGCCATCTCCGCAGCGAGAGCGTCGTACTCCGCATTGCAGGCGCGCGCGATGTTGCCGCCGAGCCACTGGTTCTCGGGACCCGGAATTTCCGAGCACCTCCAGTTGGCCATGTAAGCCTCCGGATCCACGCCGTCGAAGTTGTTCGTGTACATCTGGATGTCGGCGTAGAACTTCATGTAGGTGTCGGGGCTGGCCGGGTCGCCGCCGAAGAACACCGCCGCATCGATATTGCGCAGCTCCGTCTCGACCCCGATCTGCCCCCACATCTGCTTGATCAGCGCCTGCGTGCCCTGGCGCACGGAGTTGGTGGAGGTCTGATAGAGGATCGAGAGGCGCACGCCGTCCCTCTCCCTCACGCCGTCATCGCCCGGCAGCCAGCCGGCCTCATCGAGGATGCGGTTGGCCTCCTCGATATTCTGGGTCATGCAGGCATCGTTGGCGTTCGACGCATAGACCGGCGGCGCCGGCAGCACGTTGCAGGTGGCTTGACCGGCCGCGCCGTAGCCGAAGTCGACCAGGATCTGGCGGTCGATGGCCAGTGACAACGCGCGGCTTACCGCCGGGTCGGAGAGGAAGGGGTGCGGGTTGGTGCCGTCGAGGTGGAGCGAGCGCTTGTCCTTGCTGAGGTCGGGGGAATTGTTGGTCTGATTGACCACCAGACGCTCTACCATCGTGCCGAAGCCGGCGACCACCTGGCCCTTGCCGTTCGCCACCATCTGCTCCAGCACTTCGGGCTCGATCTGCAGGTTCCAGGCGTAATCGAACTCGCCGGTGGAGAGTACGGCGCGCGCAGCCGAGGTGGCGTCGCCGCCGCCCTTGAAGGTAACGGTGGCGAAGGCGGGCTTGTCGGGCTCGCGATAGTTCTCGTTGGCCGAGAAGATGATGACGTCGTTGGCGCGGAACTCGTCCACCTTGAAGGGGCCGGTGCCGATGGGTCTGAAATTCTGCTCCGTGCAGGTCTGCGCCTTGGCGCCGGTGCAGGTCTCGAACTGCGCCTTCTGCAGAATGGGCGAGGTGGAGCCGACGAACGGCCCGTAGGGGAAGGGCTTGGCCACGCCGAAGTTGATGCGCACGGTGTGATCGTCCAGCGCCTCCACCTTGGTGACATCGGTGAAGCTCGAGAGGGGATTGCAGCCCATCTCCTCGTTCAGGCAGTACTCGGCGGAGAACACCACGTCGGCGGCGGTGAACGGCGTGCCGTCGGACCACACGATATCCTGCCTGAGCGGCCAGGTGATGGACATGAGGTCGGCCGCCACGCCGCCGTTCTCCACGGTGGGGATGTCGGCGGCGAGCGCAGGCGTCATGGTCCCCGTCTCGTCGTAGCGGGCGAGCGGCTCCAGCACGAGCGACGCCGCCTCGATGTCCTTGGTGCCGCCGGAGAGGTAAGGATTGACGGTCGAGACCGCCTGCCAATAGAGGATTTTCAGTTGGCCGTCGCGGCCGCGTTCGGCAAGGGCCGTGGTCGAGAGCATCGCTACCGCGAGCGCCGCGATGGCCAGGGTGATCGCGCATTTTCCGATCATGTCGCGGGCCTCCAGTTGGGAGGGTGTGGGGCGCGCCTGAGCGCATACCCCGCATCATCTGCCATCATTCCGCCAGGTGACAAGCGACCTGGTGGCCGGGGCGGAGGGTGCGCCACTCCGGCGCTCTCTCGGAGCATTCCGCCACCGCCACCGGGCAGCGGGTGCTGAAGCGGCAGCCCGGCGGCGGCGCGGCCGGACTTGGGACGTCGCCTTCCAGGATGATGCGCTTCCGCGTGGCCTCGCGCTCAGGATCGTGCGTCGGCACCGCCGAGAGCAGGGCACGCGTGTAGGGGTGCAGCGGCTCCTCGTAGAGCGCATCGCTGGTTGCCAGCTCGACGATCTTGCCGAGGTACATCACCGCCACCCGGTCGGCGACGTGGCGCACCATGCGCAGGTCGTGGGAGATGAAGAGGTAGGTGAGGCCGAGGCGCTCCTGAAGCTCCTTCAGCAGGTTCACCACCTGCGCCTGGATCGAGACGTCGAGCGCCGCGATCGGCTCGTCGCAGACGACGAACTCGGGGTTGAGCGCGAGCGCTCTTGCCACGCCGATGCGCTGGCGCTGCCCGCCGGAAAACTCGTGCGGGTAGCGGTTGGCGAAGGCGGGGTCGAGGCCCACCGCGTCCAGCAGCGCCTCCACGCGCTCCCTCAGCGCCGCGCCCGCCGCCGCCCCGTGCTCACGCAGCGGCTCGCCCACGATGCTGCCCACGGTCATGCGCGGGTTCAGGCTGTCCTGCGGGTCCTGGAAGATCATCTGCATGTGCGGGCGGAGCTGCCGCAGCGCCTCGCCCTGGAGCGCCGTGATGTCCTCGCCGCGAAACCTCACCCGCCCGGCCGTCGGCGCGTAGAGGCGCAGGATCATCCGGCCCACGGTCGACTTGCCGCAGCCGCTCTCGCCCACGAGACCCAGCGTCTCGCGCGGATGGATCGCGAAGTCGAGCCCGTCCACCGCCCGCACGCTGCCCACCTCGCGGCGGAAGACCCCGCGCAGGATCGGGAAGTGCTTGGTCAGGTTCTCCACCGCGACGAGCGGCGTAGGCTCAGGCGGCACGGGGCACTCCGGCGTCGGCGTCGTACCAGCAGGCGACCTCGTGGCCCTCGGTCACCGGGGCGAGCGCCGGGTTCTCCGCCCGGCAGCGGGCGAAGGCGTGGGCGCAGCGCGGCGCGAATGAGCATGCATCGGGCGCCTGCACCAGGGTCGGTGGCTGACCCGGAATGCTCGCGAGCCGCTCGCCGCTGCTGCCGCCCTCCAGCTTCGGCAGCGCGCGCAGCAGGCTCCGCGTGTAGGGATGCTGCGGCCGCGCGTAGAGCGAGCGCACGTCCGCCCGTTCCACCGCCTGCCCGCCGTACATCACCATCACCCGGTCCGCGAGGCCCGCAACCACGCCGAGGTCGTGGGTGATCCAGACGATCGCCATGCCGCGCTCGCGCCTGAGCCGCTGCAGCAGGTCCAGGATCTGCGCCTGGATGGTGGCGTCGAGTGCGGTGGTCGGCTCGTCGGCGATCAGCACCTTGGGATCGCAGGCGAGCGCCATGGCGATCATCACGCGCTGGCGCATCCCGCCCGAGAACTGGTGGGGGAAGTCGCCGAGCCGGCTCTCCGCCGCGGGAATGCCGACCCCCTCCAGCAGCGCAGCCGCCCGCCGCCGCGCCGCGCGCCGGCCGAGGCCCAGATGGAGCCGCAGCGGCTCGGTAAGCTGGTAGCCGACGCTCAGCACCGGGTTCAGCGAGGCCATCGGGTCCTGGAAGATGAACCCGACCTTGGCGCCGCGCACATGGCGCAGCCGCGCGGGGTTGAGCGCGAGCAGGTCCTCGCCGTCCAGCAGGGCCTGGCCCGAAGCGATCTCCGCCGGCGGCATGGGCAGCAGCTTGAGCAGCGAGAGCATGGTCACGCTCTTGCCCGAGCCGCTCTCGCCCACCACGCCCAGCAGCTCGCCCGCGTGCAGGTCGAAGCTGATGCCGTTGACTGCGTGCACCAGCCCGCCGCCCTGAATGCGGAAGCGCGTGCACAGCTCCCTGACTGAGAGCACGGGCGAGCGGCCGGCGGCGCGAGACACCGGCAGGCCCTAAGCTGCGTCCTGGGCGGCACTCGTCGATGGTCGGTTATCGATCAACCGTCGCGGCTCCTCGAACCTGCCCTGTCCCGATGATCCGCGATCCTAACCGCCGCTTCGCCGTGCGTGCTAGTCTCCCGCGCCGGATTCGGGCGCGGCGAGGACAGACGGCGGGGCGGAGATGACGGGGCAGGGCAGGGAGCGGCTGGGCGCCGCCGACATCGTGGTGGTCGGCGCCGGCATCATGGGGGCGAGCATCGCCTTCCAGCTTACGCGGCATTCGGGCCGCAGGGTCGTGGTGGTCGACGAGCGTCCGCCCGTCGGCGGCATGTCGGGCCGCACCTTCGGCCAGATTCGCCAGCACTACTCGAACGCGCTGATGGTCGAGATGGCGATCCGGGGCTTCGAGGTTCTGAACAATTGGCAGACGGAGGTCGGCGTCGGTGACCCCGGCTACGTCAGGCTCGGCTACATGCTGCTCGTGGTCGAAGCGCAGGTGGAGGCCTGCCGGCGCAACGTCGAGCTCGGCCGCCAGCTCGGCGTCGATACCCACTTCGCCAGCCCCGACGAGATCAAGGCGCTGGAGCCCGCGCTGGTCACCGAAGACCTCGCAGGCGGCGCCTGGGAGCCCAACGGCGGCTACATCGACGTGACCCGCATGGTGCTGAGCTGGCTCGGCGCGGCCCAGGCGGCGGGCGCGACGCTCCATTCCGGGCTCCGGGTGGAGCGGGTCGCCACGGCAGACGGCCGCGTCGTGGGCGTGGACACCGCCGAGGGCCGCATCGAGGCGCCCACCGTGATCGCCGCGACCGGCGCGTGGATCACCGACCTGCTGGCGCCGCTCGGCATCGACGTGCCGATCGAGCGCCGCCGCCTCGACATGGCCTATCTGGAACAGCCGCCGGGCCGGCCCACGATCCGCACCTGCGTCACCGACGGCAACTCCAACGTCGTGATGCGTCCGGACATGGGGCCCTACCTGCTGGCGGTCGCCTATCCCAACGAGATGCCCGAGGTCGCCGATCCCACCGCGCTTGCGCCGGCGGAGGACGAAGCCCGCCACCGCTCGCGGCTCGACACAGCGCTCGCCGAGCGGCTGCCGGACTTCGTCGATGCCAAGGTCGTGCGCACGGTCTCCGGCGCCTACGACATCACGCCGGATTTCCACCCGATCCTCGGCTGGGCGCCGGGGCTGGAGGGGCTCTACCTCGCCGCCGGATTCTCGGGCCACGGCCTCAAGCTCTCGCCGGCGGTGGGTGAGTGCGTGGCCGCCGCCGTGCTGGGTGCGGACTCGCCCTTCGACATCCACCCGCTCCGGCCCACGCGCTTCGCCGACGGCGAGCCCATGTACCTCGCCTACGGGCCGTCCGCGCGCGCCTGACGATCTATACCGCCCGAGTCAGGAATGGCATCATCCCCCCATCCCGTGCGCCGAACCGGACGAGGACCCCGCCATGCCGACCCTGACCGATGAGCAGCGCCGCCAGTGGGCGGTCGATGGCTACATCCATCTGGAAGGCGCGTTGGAGCCGCAGGAAGTCTCGCTCTACTGCGGGCTGATCGACTCCCTGCGCCCGCAGGCGGGATGGGAGCCGCAACCGGGCCTGCCCTTCGGCCATTACGCCTGGGTGGAGCGCAACGCGACGGCGGACGACCTCGACTCCTTCATGGACCGCCGGGATCTCCTGGGATACGCCGAGCCATTCCGGGATCTCATCGACCGGCCCAACGTTTTCGACCCGATCCTCGAGCTCATGGGCCCCAACATCGTGCTCAGCATGTCGCAGGCCATCGTTCGCGCGTCCACGACCGAGTTCCCCGGCTTCATCCACACGGACGGCGGTCAGGCGCTCCGGCAGATTCGCGTGACGGAGACCAGCAGGCCGCTGGCGGTGAAAGCCCTCTACCTCCTTACCGATGTCGAGGGGACGGACAGCGGCAATTTCACGGTCTTCCCCGGCAGCCATCTTCGGCAGATCCCGTTCGACAGCGATTCGGCCCCCACCCCCCACTCGCCGGGCGCCGTCCAGCTCGGCGGAAAGGCGGGCGATTGCTACCTGTTCAGCCACGCGCTGTGGCACGGGCCGGCACCGAATCATTCCGGGAAGGGCCGCAGGACGCTGCTCTACAACTACGCGCAGATGTTCTTGAAGCCCTACGACTTCCCCACCATCGCCGGCGTCATGGACAAGTGCACGCCGCGCCAGCGCCGGCTCCTGGGCGACCTCGGGCATGACCCGAGGCTGGGCGACTTCTTCTACGTGCCTGAAGACCAGGAGGACGTCATCTACCAGCGAACCGGCGCCAAGCAGGCCGCCTGAGCGGATCGGGCTCGCGCCTTACGGGTCCCGGCTCAGGCCCCGTTCCTCCAGCGCGTCGAGGTACGTGCGCCAGATCGCATCGCGGTGTTCCGCGAGGTGGCGCAGGTAGGACCACGTGTAGATGCCGGTGGTGTGCAGGTCGTCGAAATGGAGGCGCACGGCGTAGTTGCCGACCGGCTCGATCAGAGTGATGCCGACATGGCGGCGGCCGGGCACGATGGTCTTGCCCTCGCCGTGCCCCCTGACCTCGGCGGACGGGCTTTCCACCCGCAGCAGCTCGGCCGGCAGGCTGCACCGGAGGTCGTCGTCGAAATCGACTTCGAGTGTCTTCTCGGCGCTCTTGTAGCGAAGCTCGACCGGCCAGGGCTGGTCCTCGAAGGGCGTGCTCACCGGGCCTCGCCTTCCTCCAGCGGCCGCGCTTCGTCCGGCAGCATGATCGGGATGCCGTCCCGGATCGGGAAGGCCAGCTTGGCCTTGTCGCTGATCAGCTCCTGCCGCTCGGCGTCGTAGCGCAGCGGCTCCTTGGTCAGCGGGCAAACCAGGATCTCCAGCAGCTTGGGGTCAACCGTGGCCCGTTCCTCTCCCATCCGCGCGGCCTCCTTCACTGCATCCGCGACTTTGGCCCGGCTGCGCCGTGGGCCGCCATCTCGAATAGCGCCTGCATCATGGCCACCCGCTGGCTCTCGCTCGAGCATTCGAGCAGCGCCTGCTTCTCGCTCGGCTCGAAGGGGCAAGCCATGGCGAGGCATGTGACCAGCGCCTCATCGCTGGCCCGCTCGATCGCGTCCCAGTCGGCAGTGAGCCCGTGGTGATCGAAGTAGGCCCTGAGCGCCGGGAGCAGGCTGCCGCGGTCGACGGCGAGCGGTGCCGGTTCTGGCAGGTCGCTGGCGAAGCGGCCGTAGTCGGCACGGACTCGCCGATACATCAGGCCGTCCTGCTCCAGCTCGCGCGCGATGGCGAAGCGGCAGACGCCGGTGAGCGTGATCAGGAAGCGGTTGTCCGGCGTCTCGGAGAACGAGGTGATGCGGCCGACACAGCCGACCGGATAGACCTCTGGCGCATCCAGCTTCGCCTGCGGGTCGGCCGGCTGGATCATGCCGATCATCTTGTGCGAGGCCATCGCGTCTTGCGTCATCTCCAGGTAGCGGGGCTCGAAGATGTTGAGCGGCAGCCGCCCGCGCGGCAGCAGCAGGACCCCCGGCAGCGGGAAGATCGGGATGACGCGCGGCAGCTCGTCGAGGCCGCCCGGTTCGGGGCCGGCGGTCACGCCATGCCTCAGGAGAACAGGATCGAAGAGAGCTTGCGCCGGCCCGCGACCGTGAGCGGGTCGGTATGGCCCAGCGCCTCGAACAGCTTGAGCAGCTGCTGCCGCGCGGCCTCCTCGTTCCACGCCCGATCCCGCCGGATGATCTCGATCAGCTCGTCGATGGCCTGCTCGTTGCGCCCCGCGCCGTGATGGGCCATGGCGAGGTCGAAGCGGGCCTGGTGGTCGCCGGGATCCTGGGCGAGCCGTGCCTGCAGTTCGGCGGTGTCGCCATCGGCCTCGCCCGCCTGCTCCGCAAGCGCGAGGGCCGATACCGCACTCTCCACGTCGGCATCCTTGAGCGCGTCGTCGTCGAGCCCGTCCACCAGCTCACGGGCTTCCTGGAGGTCGCCGGCACCGACGAGGCAGCGCACCAGCCCCGCGATCGCCGCTGCCTCGCCCGGCACCTGGCGCAGGATCTGGCCGTAGATGTTGGATGCGGTGGCGAAATCGCCGGCATCCAGCGCGTCCCTGGCTTGCTCCAGCGCCTGCTCCAGCGGCGAGGGGCCCATCGGCCCCACCAGCCGCTCCACGAAGCGCTTGATCTGGCTTTCCGGCTGGGCGCCCATGAAGCCGTCGACCGGCTGCCCCTTGTCGAAGGCGAACACGGCCGGAATCGACTGGATGCGGAGCTGCTGCGCGATCTCCGGGTTCTCGTCGATATTGATCTTGACCAGCGCCACCTTGCCGCCGGCGTCTCTCACCGTCTTCTCCAGAATCGGCGCGAGCTGCTTGCAGGGGCCGCACCAGGGCGCCCAGAAGTCGACGATCACCGGCGTCTGTTGCGACGCCTCGATCACGTCGGCGGCGAAGCTCTGGGTCGTCGCGTCCTTCGGCTGCGCGGCGCCGCCGGCCGACTGGCCAATGAGGGTATCCATACCCGCATGCTCCCGGCTGGAGAGGATTCGGTTGGGCAAGAGCTACATGGCAGCTTGCACCGGGCCTTGCAAGCCTGCCCCGGTCTTGATTGTGCGCGCGTGAGCACCGGACGGGTTCATCCCGCCCGGCCCTCGTAACTGCCCTGCGACACCGCCGCGGGTGGGTGTGGGGTGGGACGCGCCGCGGCCAGAGAGGCGAACGGCGCGCCCCTCCGAAGCTTACTTGATCATGGAGAAGATGATCGCAGGCACCAGCGGCTCACCGGCCGGCTGAATCGCCTCGATGCAGATGTTCGCCTCGGGATTGCTGGCCGACATCATCACTTCCAGCATGTCGCCCGCTTCCATGGGGACGATGCCCTGGGAGATGATGACGTCCTTGGCCATGCTCCCTTTGTCCTGACAGAGCTGGACGTTGGAGTTGGCGACGTCTGCACCGTTGATGCGCAGCCACAGGTCGAAGCACCCGTAGGGCCCGCCGCCCTCGCGGCCGACCTGGGGAGCCGCGACGATCAGATAAGGCCCGGCTTCGCCGACGGTGATCTGGTTGTTGGCGAGCGTGACGCCCTCTGCTGCGTCGATGATATCCATTTCGACCAGCGTTGGTGCCGTGCCTGGGCACTGGGTCACCGATGACGATGCCTGAAGATACTGGGCGGCATTGGCCACACTGGCCGACGCGACAAGTACCGCCATTGTCAAGACGAGCTTCTTCATCATGGTCTTATCCTCCCTGTTGGATTTGACCGCTGACCAGAGTAGGGGGCCCGTCAAGGCTTGACAATTAAACTCATCGGCTCATCACGTAGCCATTAGCCCCGATCATGCGTCTCGATCGCGGCTCGCGGCACTCAATTTGGATGGGCTATTGCGTCGCCGGCGCCGTCTCTTTCGGCGCTGTGCTGCGCAGCGTGTCGAGCAGGGCAGGGTCCAGGGGGTCGAGGGGCCGCCCGGCGATCTCCTCGGCCGCGACCCAAATCTGGGGCAGGTGCGCCACCATGGCCGAGCGGCCCGCGTGGCTCTTGACGACATACTGGTTGCTGGCCCAGTCCGACGCCGCGCAGCCGTAGTGGTTCAGGATTCGATTGATCAGCGCGACGCGATTCAGGCGACCGAGATAGCGCGCCCGGCCGGTCTCGGGCTCGGCCGCGCGGCCCGCGTCCGTGCCGGCCTCGGTCCAGTGCGTGCCGCCGGCCATCATCGTACAGAACGCACACACGACATCACCTCCTTGGGTATGCGCAGCCACGCGCCACCCTTACGCTCGCGCCAGCGTAGCGCGGCGTTCCGCTCTGGAGAAGGTCGAAAGGATGGACTCGTCCAAACCGTCAATTAGCAATGTCGGTCGCTGTCCGGATGGGATGAAAGCCCCGTAAACGTAGAGATAACGGACTATCACCGATGATCGGACCGATACACCCTGGCATCACCCTGCGCGAGGACTTCATGGAGCCGCTTGGCCTGAGCGCTAACGGCCTCGCGGAGGCACTCGGCGTCCCGCAGAACCGAATCAGCGATATCGTGCGCGGCCGGCGTGGCGTCACGGCCGATACGGCGCTCAGGCTCGAGCGCGCCTTCGGTGTCTCCGCCGACTTCTGGCTCAACCTGCAGTCGCATTACGAGCTCGAGGTCGCCAGACGGGACGCCGGGAAGGCGATCGAGAAGTCGGTCAGGCGGCTTTCAAGTGCCGCCTGAAACGCATGCCGTCAGGACGTCGCGAGTTCGGCGAGTAGACCGTAGTGATCCGAAACCGGTAGCGGCTCTCCGTCGGGGAGCGGCACAACCGGCTCGTCGAGCACGGTGCGCACGGCGGACACGGCGACCCTGTAGCCGCCGCCCGGCCGCACGAAGATGTGGTCCACCCGGCGGGCGGGACCGTCGGCCCGGCCTCGGTTGAGCGGATTGGCCGGGTCCCACGTGCCTCGGGGCCGGGCATCGTCCGGCAGATCGGCGGCAACATCCGCAAGCCCGCCGTCCCGTAAAAGCTGTTCGGTCAAGGAGTTTGCGGCCGGGTCGCAGTTGAAGTCGCCGGCGAGCACGACCGTCCCGTCGAACGCTGCAGCGGCGGCCTCGATCGCCTCGGCAACCTGCGCGCTCCGCCGGTCGGCCGCACCCAGGCGCCGCTTCCGCCGATAGGCGCCGCCAGCGGTGGCGTGGAGGTTGATGACGCGGACCGGACCGAGATCGGGCGTCCGCACCGTGCAGGCGAGCATCCCGCGCGGGCCGAAGAGACCTTCCTCCAGCGTCTGCTGAGCGAAGGACGTGCACGAAGCGTCCGTCATTGCGTCGCGGGAGAGGGTGAGCAGCCCGGTGCCGTAGAAGCGGCTGTCCTCGGCGATGCCGGCGCCGTGCGGGTAGAGATCGCGAAGCTCCGCCGCCAGCCTCACCTTGACGCGTTGCGGTACCAGCTCCTGCAGCAGCACGATATCGGTGTCCACGCCGCGCAACGCGGGCGCGAGATGCGCGGCACGGGCCACCACGTGGGGCACGTCCTCGTAGAGCGGGGCGCCGAACAGGCGAATTTCGGTGAGGCCGGTATTGAAGGTCAGGATGCGCAGCATCGGTGCGCTACGGCCCTGGCCCTGCCCGGATCATGGGCCGGGAGCTGCGGTTCACCAGGAAGAGGCCGGCGAAGAGCAGCGCGACCGCGAGGCCGATCCAGGGGCTCGGCACCTCGCCGAAATAAAGCGCGGCCCAGCCCATCCCGCACAGCGGGCCGATGTAGCCGTTGGTCGAGAAGAAAACCGGCCCCACCATACGAATGATCTCCAGCCCGAGCACGAAGAAGCACGCGGTGAGCGCGCCGCCGCCGAGCAGCGACCAGTCGCCGTCGGTCATGGTGCCGTCGAACAGCCACCAGCTGTCGGCGGCAGCCATCACCGGCAGCATCAGGATCGCGCTCGCGAAGGCGATGCCGCAGGTCAGCGGGATCGGCTGGCTGCCAGCCGGGCGAAGGAACACCACCGTGACGCTGCCGAAGGCGTAGCAAACCGGCGAGCCGAAAGCCAACAGCAGCCATGGCGCCATGCCGGGCTCCGGCAGGCTGGCCCCCGGCGCCAGCACCACCAGGATGCCCGCGAGGCCGAGCATGATGCCCGCGACCCGCAGCAGCCGCACGGTGTCGATCTTGAACAGGATCGAGAAGGCGTAGGTCAGGATCGGCGAGAGCGTCAGCGTCAGCGCCACCGCGCCGGCCGGCACTCTGGGCGCGGCCAACGCAAGCAGGGTGTAGGGGAGCGCGATGCCGATGAAGCCGAAGATGAAGTAGAAGCGAAGGTAGACGGCGCTGAGCTTCGGGCGCTGCCCCACTGCGAGGCCCGCGATCAAGGCGACCGCCCCTGCCGTCACGCCCTGCCAGAAAACGAAGGGAAAGGTCGGAACGCCTTCGGTAATGGCGATCCGGTTGAGCGAGAAGGTCATGGCGTAGCTGGAGGCGCCGAAGAGCAGCATGGCGAGGGGCACCAGGTGCCCGCTGCTCTGTGCGGCGCGGTTCACGAAGGCCGCCCGTCACTCCGGGAGGCCGATGGTGAGGCCGCCGTCGATGACGAGTGATGTCCCGGTAATCCAGCGGGCGTCGTCGGAAGCGAGGTAAACAAAGCCGTCGGCGATGTCGCGCGGCGTGCCAATGCGGCCCAACGGCGTGCGGCCCGCCGCGCGGGCGAGGGAAGCGTCCGGATCCGGCTGCTCCGCGATGAAGCCCTCGAACATCGGCGTGTCCACGAAGCCGGGGCAGACGCAGTTGGCGCGGATGCCGTGCGGCGCTCCGTCCAGCGCCATGCAGCGCGTGAGCATGATGAGCCCAGCCTTGGAGGCGACGTAGGCGGCATCCTGGCGCGCCGCGACGACGCCAGCGATCGAGGCCGTGCTCAGGATCGCGCCGCCGCCGGCATCGGCGAAGTGCGGCCAGAACGCCTTGGAGACCCGATAGGCGCCGCTCAGGTTGATGTCGATCTCGCGCTGCCACTCGGCTTCCGAGAGCTCGGCGACGCCGCCCAGGATGGTGACTCCGGCATTGTTCACCAGCACGTCGATTCGGTCCAGCGCCGCCAGCGACTCCTCGGCGAGCCGCGCCGCGTCGGCCTCGCTGGTGATGTCGGCGCGGACGGAATGCGCAGCGCCCCCGTTCGCGACGATCGACGCAGCGACGGCTGCCGCGCCCTCAGTGTCCATGTCGGCGCAGACGACCCCCGCGCCCTCCTCGGCGAAGCGGAGCGCCGTCTCGCGGCCGATGCCCGACGCGGCGCCGGTGACGACGGTGTTCTTTCCGGCGAGTCTCACGGAGGTTGGGGGTCAGGCCCGCTTACGCGGGCATACTCTCGTGCCAACGCTCAGCCCGGGTTGGCCAGGCGTTTGCGCTTGGCTCTACCCATGGCGATCAAGCCGACGACCGCGAACAGGCTGAGGAAGATCATGATGACCAGGCCGGCCGTCGACACATAGGCCCATTCGAGATCGAAGAAGGTTAACTTGTATATGTAGACGGATATGGTCTCGGTCGAGAATCCGGGCCCGCCCTTGGTCATGATCCACATGATGTCGAACAGCTTGAACGCCTCGACCGAGCGGATGACCAAGGCAATGACCATGACAATCTTCATTCTGGGCAGGACGATGCGCCAGAACTTGTGGAACCAGTTTGCGCCCAGCAGGGTTGCCGCCTTCAACTGATCCTCCGGCACCGAGATGATGCCGGCGAGCAGGATCAGGAACATGAGCGGCGTCCATTGCCAGATGTCGGCAACCATGATCGCGATCATCGATCGGATCGGGTGTCCCAGCCAGACGACATCGAAATCGAGGCCGCTGATCCCGCTGATGATCTGGTTGATCGGGCCGTTGCTCTGGAAAAGCATGAAGAACATGTAACCGGCCACGGAAGGCACGATCATCATCGGCATCAACAGGATGACGTAGAAAATGCGTTTGCCGTGGAACCGATCGACGAAGAGAATTGCGAGACCGAGGCCGAGAAGGAATTCGATCGGGACCACGACGGCCATGATCAGGAAGGTTCGCCCGACCGATCCCCAGAGGCGGCCGTCCTGGAAAATCTCAACGTAATTGTCGAACCAGTTGAGCGATTCGAAGGCGTAAATCCAGGTGGTTCCGTCGAGCGGACCCCACCAGGTCAGGCTCAAATAAATCAGCATGAGCGCGGGGAAGGTGACGATGAAGACCAGCAGCAGCTGCGCCGGAATCGTCATCCTGATTCCGAGCCTCCTGCCCAGTCGCTCGATCGAGAGCGAACCGGCGCGACGCACCGGCGGGCCGGAGTCTGCCGTTACTTCCGTCATTGCTTCAGCGCCCCGAAGGTGAGCCCGCGCACCAGGTGCTTCTGGATGATGATGCCGAGAACCACCGGCGGCACCGCAGCCACCAGGCCCAACGCCGCCTTGGCACCGTACATCGGACCGGTCATCGCGACGCTGAGCTCGCTCATGTAGACGGGGATGGTCACCCAATCCTTCCGGGTCAGCAGCAGGGCGATAAGGTAGTCGCTCCAGTTCAGGATGAAGACGAACAGGCACGTCGTCGCCAGCGGCGCCTTCACCATGGGCAGAGTCACCCTGTAGAACACGCGCCAGTGGCTGCAGCCTTCGACCAGCGCGGCCTCCTCGATTTCAAGCGGCACTTCATCGAAGAACGTCATCATCAGCCAGAAGGCGAAGGGCAGCGTGACGATGCCGTAGATCAGCGCCAGTCCCCACCAGGTATCGACCATGCCGAGGAACGTCCACATGACCATCACCGGGATGACCACGGCGATGGGCGGGAACAGGCGGAGCTGAAGGACGCCGAGGGGCAGGTTGCGGCCGACCGCAAAGCGCGACACCCCGTAGGCGCCGAGCGTGCCGGCGAAGACCGCGATCAGCGTCCCGAACGACGCGATCAACAGGCTCGACAGGATCGGGCGGATCGCGATGCGGTCCAGCGTGACGATGACCTCTTCCGTCTCGCCGGTGAAGATGTACTCGAAATTGCCGAGCGTGGGATTCTTGGGCAGCCACGTGACGTCGGCGATGGCGGTCGTCCACTCCGCCACCGGCTTGAACGCCATCGTTGCCATCCAGGCGATCGGTATCAGCGCGATTACGATCGCAAAGAGTATGGCAAGATAGCGTAGCCCTTCGTACACGAAGCGATTCGACAAGGGCATCCAAACGCTCACCGTGGTGTCGCGAACATTATCGCAAATCCAGAGGAGGGGCGCCATGTCCGAGAGCCGGACCGAGTCTCCCTGGCTGGGTTACCCCCTGGAGCGCAAAGAAGATTTTCGTCTGACCACCGGCGGCGGCCGCTACATCGCCGATCTGGCTGTGCCGGGCACGCTCCACCTTGCCTTCGTGCGCAGCGCCCACGCCCACGCCCGGCTCCTGTCGATCGACGCGAGCAAGGCCCGCGCCGTGCCCGGTGTCGTGGCGGTGGTCACCGGCGAGGACATCAAGGACGAAATCCGTCCGTTGCCGCTGCCGGTCGTCCTGCCGGCGTTCCCGGCCCGCTATCCGACCTTCTGGCCGCTTGCCATCGACAAGGTGAAGTTCCACGGCGAGCCGGTCGCGGCCATCGTCGCGAGGGACGCTTACGTTGCGGAGGACGCCGCCGAGCTGGTCGAGATCGAGTACGAGCCGCTTCCGGCTGTCGTCGGCGCCGAGGCCGCGCTCGGGCCCGACACGCCTCTCGTCCACGAGGACTGGGACGACAACGTCATGTTCGCCGGTACGCTCACGGGCGGCGACGACCCCGCCGACCAGGCGCGGAACGCCGCGGAGGTCGAGCGGCTGATCGACGAGGCCGATGTCGTTGTGCGGCGTCGCTTTCGTGTCCACCGCACCGGCGTGACGCCGCTCGAGACCCGCGGTGCGCTCGCGATCTGGGAGCCCGACGGCGATCTTACGGCGTGGATCACGACCCAGCGTCCGCACATCGATCGTCTGGCCCTGGCGGATCAGCTCCGCATCCCGTCCCACCGCATCCGCGTCATCGCTCCGCGCGATCAAGGCGGCGCGTTCGGCGTCAAGGCGCCCTTCTATCGGGAGCCAACGCTGGTCTGTCACATGGCGCGGATGCTGGCCCGTCCGGTGCGCTGGATCGAGTCGCGCGAGGAGCACCTCATGGCCGTGAGCCAGGAGCGCGACCAGACCCACGACATCGAGGTCGCCGCCGCCGCCGACGGGCGGATCACGGCGGTGCGCGACCGCGCGCTCGGCGACGCCGGCGACGGGTGTTCCGGCGTCTACTGGGGCTACGTCATGCCGCTCACCGGCGCTGCCTATCTGCCCAATGCCTACGACTTGCCGACCTGCGACATCAGCATCCGCGTAGCCGTGACCAACAAGTCCTCGCTTTCTCCAGCACGCGCCTTCGGTCGCTTCCCGACCCGCTTCGTCATGGAACGGTGCATCGACCTGGTTGCGCGGGCGCTCGGGATGGAGCCGGCGGAGGTGCGGCGCCGCAACTTCGTGCGCAGCTTTCCCCACGTCATCTGCACCGGCGTGCACTACGACAGCGGCGATTTCGCCAAGACCTTCGAGAACCTCGTGGAACAGCTCGATCTGGAGGGCTTTCGCAAGGAGCAGGCCGCGGCGCGCGCACGCGGACGATATCTCGGAATCGGTTTCGGCGTCGGCGTCGAATCCTCGGGCGTCGCCTCCGAGGTGCTGGTCCCGATGGAGAACCAGCCGGGTTATGGCGCGGCGACTGTGCGGCTCGACCCGCACGGCAAGGCATTCGTGTTCGAAGGCGACGCGCCCAGCGGTCAGGGCCACGAGACGATGTTGGCGCAGGTCGCCGCCAACGAGTTCGGCATTCATCCGGACGATATCGTGGTGACCGTCGGCGACACCGGAAAAACCCCGTTCGGCTCGGGCACGATCGGCGCCCGCGCCGGCTCCTACACCGCGAGCGCCGTCGCCGTGGCTTGCCGAGTCCTCAAGGAGAAGATCGGCCGCTTCATGATCCACGATCTTAGCCTCGCCGGCGCGGAGCCAGCAGATTTCACCTTCGCGGACGGGCAGGTGGTCTACGCCAGGGACGACAACATTCGGCGCTCATTTGTGGAGATGACGCAGCGGATCATCATGCGCCCCATTGACCTGCCGCCCGGCGAGAGCGGAGGCCTCGAGCACACGGCGTTCTTCGAGGCGGAAAAGCCGCTGATTTGCTTCTCCTGCCACGGCGCCATCGTCGAGGTCGATCCGGAGACCGGCCAGTTCACCATCGAGCGCTACGTGACCTCAGAGGATTTCGGCGTCGTGATCAATCCCAAGATCATCGAGGGCCAGGTGCAGGGCGCCGTCGTGCAGGGGCTCTCGAACACGATGTTCGAGCAGTTCGTCTACGACGAGAACGGGCAGCAGCTCAGCACGAGCCTGGAGACCTACCAGATCGCACGCGCGCCCGACGTGCCGCCCATCACCGTGACCCACGCGGGCGTTCCCTGCCCCTATACCCCGTTCGGTGCGCGCGGCGCGGGCGAGGGGCTGCCCGGGCCGGTGCCCGCGGCGCTCGCCAACGCTGTCTCGGACGCGCTTCAGCCCTTCGGTGTGGAGATCGACGAACTGCCGCTCCGCCCGGATCGGATTTGGGCCGCGATCCGGCGGAGCGGAAAAGCCGCGCGCTGATTCGGAGAAAGGGGCGACGGGCGGCGCGCGCCCGCCCGTCGCCCGTCTGCCCTAAGCCTTGTCGACGATGGTCGGCCAGGCTGCCTTGTTGCTCGCGCGGATGGCCTCGATCATCTTGTCTTCGCCCTTCTTCTTGATGATCTTGCGCCATTTCTTGGAGGCGTTCTTCATGGCCTCTTCGGGCGTGATGTCGCCGATCAGCGCGCGCTGCAACTCCTCGTCCAGGCCGTTGTCGAATGCGGACTGGCCGGCGAAGTTGATCGTCGGTGCGGAGCGCTTGATGGTCTCCTGAATCACCTCCACGTGATCCTTGTGGTAGGTCTGCTGCACCAACGGATCATCGAAGTTGGCCTTCTGGAACGGATCGAAGTAGCCGGCCGGGTTGCCCGACATCCAGCTGAAGATGCGCGAGCAGCTTGCCCACTGGAGGAAGAGGTAAGCGGCCTCCGGATACTCGCTCTGCGCCGAGACCTCGGCGTTGATGTTGAGGTAGAGCACGCTGCGGCGGATCAGGTCGTCTCCGAACCAGTTGCCCACCGGGAGGAACGAGCCGAGCTTGCCCGACGCAGGCGTGGCGGGCGTTCCGTCGGCGTTCATCCGGTCGTTGAACTTCCGCAGGTTGGTGTATGTGCTCATCATCACGCCGGTGCCTTGGGCCATGCTCCCGTAAGCCTCGGACCAGGTCCAGCTGAGCGCATCCTTGTTGGCCCACTGCCGGCTTCTCACGTGCTCCTCGGCGGTCTTGATGCCGAGCTCCGTCTCGAGCAGCGGGTTTCCGTCGTCGTCGAAGTACTGGAAGTTGGGATTGTCCTGCCCCACGTAGCGCATGAAGTAGGTGCCCAGACCCCAGAACGGGCTGAACAGATTGACGGTCCCGTTCATGCCCTTCTCGGCGAAGAACTCGGCGATATTGTCAGCGTGTTCCCAGGTCTGCGGCTTGCCCAGCTCCCAGCCGTAGCGGTCGCTGAACTCCTTCACGTTCTCGGGATCCTCGAACAGGTCCTTGCGGTAGACCCAGGTCTGGAAGTCCCCGTCGAAGGAGATCGTGTAATAGGAGCCCGCATACTTGTAGAGAAGATCGGCGATCTCCGCAGTCGGCGCCCCGCGCTCGGGGTCGTTCCAGTCGGGCTTATACTGCTCGACGTACGGGTCCAGATTGACGATGCCGCCGGTGGCGACGAGGTCGCCGACATTGCTCCACAGCGCGGAGTAGATGTCGTAGACGCCGGCCTGGGTGGTGATGTCCTGCAGGACCTTGGTCACCATCTCCACTTCGCCGGAGCCGCTGAACTCGACCTCGATCCCGGTCTCTTCCTTCCAGACGTCGTGGACGGTCGGCGCGCCCTCCGGGAAGGGCTTGGTGAACTGGCCGATCGCTCCCGAGAAGAGCAGGAAGCTCAACTTCTCAGGCGCCTTGCCCTCTGCCTTGAGCTTCTTGATGCCTTCGATGGCCCGCCCTTCGGGCATGTCCTCGTTGTACTGATAGCGCTCGGCCCCCGGGAAGCCCGTGGGGCCGCCGGTCATCCCAGGCGCCAAGCCCGCCGCCCGCGCGGGACGGATGTACTTGGGTGCGATGCCGATCGGCGAGGTGAGCACTAGGCCTGCGGCGCCGGTCTTCAGCGCCTGCCGTCGCGTGATCCTGATCCCCATTGAAGCCTCCCTTGCTCCTTCCGATTGAGCGGTCCGTGCCATCGAACCTGTTTGTCGCCGTACCCTACTATATACCACGTGCGCGCGACGCCGTGCATCCTCCAAGCGGCGCCGATGTCACCGCCTGTCGTCGTGCCTGCGGCCGCTGGGGCGCGACCGACGCTGATATCTTATGCCTGCCGATGGCGGTCTTCGAGCCAGGTCCTCGGGCCTGTCGGGCGAGCGATGCCGGAGGCATGATGGCGCCGAACAGCGACAATCGCCCCGAATCAGTAGGGTCGCACGATGAGTATTCGAGAGTCTGTCATTGCCGCCTTGCGCGACGCCGCCGACCCGGCGAGAGCCCTGCAGCAACAGGCATACATGAAGTCGGACATGCCCTATTTCGGCGTGGGCGTGCCGCAATGCCGACGCATTGCCAGTGCCGTTTTCAGGGCGCACCCGCTACCCGACGCTCGCGCCTGGGAGACGGCGATTCTCGACCTGTGGCGCAACGCCGCCCACCGCGAGGAGCGCTACGCAGCGATCGAGCTGCTGCTCTTCGGGCGCTATTCGAGTTGGCTGGAGCCGGCGAGAGTTCCGTTGATCGAGGAGCTGGTGGTCACCGGCGCCTGGTGGGACTACGTGGACGCGATCGCCGGCCGTGGGGTCGGGACCATGCTCGCCGCCCACCCGCGCCCGATGAAGGCCGTACTGCGAGAATGGGCGAAGGACGACAACATCTGGAAGCGGCGGACTGCGATTCTCGCCCAGCTCCGGGCCAAGCGGGCAACGGACACGACGCTGCTGGCCGACGCGATCCGGCCGTCCATCGGCGAGTCGGAGTTCTTCCTGCGCAAGGGCATTGGCTGGGCGTTGCGCGAGTACTCCAAGACCGATCCGGCGTGGGTGCGCGCCTTCGTCAAAGCTCATCCCGAACTTTCGGACCTGAGCCGGCGCGAGGCGCTCAAGCACCTGGAGCGCACGAACGCGGCCAATCGTTAGGTCATGCAAGCCCCGGCGTGACGCAGGCCGTGGCCCTGGATTGACGGTCTGAGTCCCGAAGAGTAGGTTAAGCGCATAGATGGTTATGCGCTTATGTGCGGGAGTGTCGCCATGACCCGATGGAATCTCTCCATCTCGGAAGAGACCGACCGGACGATTCGCATGTTCCTTGCCCGCAACGGCGGCAAGAAGGGCGATCTATCCCGATTCGTCGACGAATCTGTGCGCCGCCGCGTTTTCGATCTTACCGTCAGCCAGCTCAAGGAGCGCAATGCCGGATTGGACCAACGGGAGATTCTCGGCCTGATCGACGACGAGGTGAGCGCAGCGCGTGCGGGTCGTTCTTGATGCCAACATCTTGATCGGCGCCCTGATCACCAAGGGCACTCCACCGGACAGCTTGTATCAGGCGTGGCTTCGCGGCGAGATCGAGCTTGTGACATCTGTCGCACAGATCCGCGAGCTGACCGATGTCCTCGCCAGAGAGCGTCTCCAAAAGTTTCTCGACGCCGATGAGGCTGCGGCCATCGTCGAGAACATCGGAACCCGCGCTGTCGTCCTCGGTGAGCTCCCGAACGTGTCTCGCTCTCCCGATCCCATGGATAACCAGTTCTTGGCGACCGCTATCGCTGGAGGCGTCGATCTGATCGTCTCCGGAGACAAGAAGCACATGCTTGTGCTCCGGGAGGTTGATGGCATTCCCGTTGTGACCGCTCGCAAAGCTCTGGAGCTGCTGCGTCAGGGCCGGGGCAGCACGTGATCGCCACACTTCGCGATCAGATCACGAGCGGGCCGCGTCCGCGCCGATGTGAGTGGCCAAATGGTCGGTGAGATCGCGGGCATCGTCGGCGGTGCCGTGGATGAAGCTCGACTTGCGCCGGCGCAGGAAGTTGAGGCCGATGCGGTAGACGCCCGGCGCCTCGGTCACGACGCCGCCGTCGTGGCGCAGCCGGCCCTTGCGGTCGAACACGGGAAGATCGACCCAGGAGTGATCGGGCTCGTACCCGGTCGCCCAGATCGCGGTTCGAATCCCTTCGCGGGCGAGGTCGAGGGTGAGCGGCGGCGAGTCCTCCACCCGCGTCGGCTCGAAGCGATGCGGCGGTTCGAACGCGTCGTTGCAGCCGTTCTCGTCGACCCATTCGTCGATGGTGTCGAGCAGCCGGCCCTGCTTCAGGTCCGCCAGGTTGCACTTGTTGCGGAGCGAGCCCGAGAACTGCGCCTTGCCGTCCGAGAACCCGGCCAGCAAGCCCACCAGGCGCACCTCCCGACCGGTGAGGTCGTTGAGATTGAGCGTGGAGCGCTCCGGCGTGCCCACGAGCTGCGGTGAGGGCACCCGGCGCGCGCGAACGATGTCGTCCACCTCGTCGTAGCGCTCGTCGTGCAGCCCGGTGCGATCCATCCACCACAGGATGTCCCTGCCGCGATAGGTGCGCGGCATGCGCACGTGCTCGCCCACCGCGATCGTCACGGGGCGGCCCGAGCGGTGCACCTCGTCCGCGATCTGGACACCGGTGGCGGACGCGCCGACCACCAGCACGCCGCCCTCCGGCAAGTCCGAGGGCCGCGTGTAGTCCATCGGCGTCACGGATTCGATGGTGCCGGGGAGCGCCGCCCCGACCGCTGGAATCTTCGGCACGTTGAAGCCGCCGGAGGCGAGCACCGCGCATGCGCAGCGCCAGACGCCCCGGTCCGTGGCGACCTCGTAGCCGTCGCCGTTCTTCGTCAGCGACTCAACGGTGGTGCCGGTCTCGAGCGGCGGGTCCACGAGCCGGGCGTAGCGCTCGATGAACGCCACCACCTCGGCCATGGTCATGAAGCCGTCGGGATCGTCGCCGTCGTAGGCGAGGCCGGGCACGTGCGTCTGCCAGTTGGGCGTCAGCAGGCGGAGAGACTCCCAGCGCTCCGTCCGCCACGTGTGAGCCACCTCGCCGCGCTCGATCACCACGTGATCGATGCCGCGCGCGGCGAGGCAATGGCTCACGGCGAGGCCGGCATGACCGGCCCCGACCACGACGGTCGTCGTGTACACGGCGTCGCTAGAGCACGTTCCGAGCGTGCGGGATCGGCCCTGGTTGCCGAGCGGCGCCTGTCGCACATGCATTGCCGCTCGAAAACCCCCACCTCACCCCGGCCCTCTCCGCCCCCAGGGGCGGAGAGGGAGAAGAGGCGTCGCCGCCTGCGTCCCCCCTCCGCCCTTTGGGGGGAGGGGGACAGGGGGAG
>JAJDUK010000089.1 GCA_022826665.1 Alphaproteobacteria bacterium
GTTGCCGGACGGGACGGAGATGGTGATGCCGGGCGACAACGTGACGATGCAGGTTGATCTGATTGCGCCGATTGCGATGGACGAGGGCTTGCGCTTTGCCATCCGCGAGGGCGGGCGCACCGTCGGCGCCGGCGTCGTCGCAAAAATCGTCGAGTAGACCCAAACCGAGGCGGACAAGAGGCCGGGCACGCACGATGGCCATCGATAGCCAAAATATCAGGATCCGCCTCAAGGCGTTCGATCACCGGGTGCTCGACGCGTCCACGAGCGAGATCGTGAACACGGCCAAGCGCACCGGTGCGCAGGTGCGTGGCCCAATTCCGCTGCCGACCCGGATCGAGAAGTACACGGTGTTGCGCTCGCCCCATATCGACAAGAAGTCGCGCGAGCAGTTCGAGATCCGCACCCACAAGCGGCTTCTCGATATCGTCGATCCCACGCCGCAGACCGTCGATGCGCTGATGAAGCTCGATCTCGCGGCCGGCGTCGACGTTGAGATCAGGTTGTAGGAGGGCGTCATGGCCGGCCAGGCGGCAGCGCGCAGGCGCACGGGCGTGATCACCGAGAAGCTCGGCATGTCCCGCGTCTTCAACGACGCCGGCGAGCATGTGCCGGTGACCGTGCTGCGCGTGGACGGTTGCCAGGTTATCGCCCAGCGGACCCGCGACGCGGGCGGCTATGTCGCGCTCCAGCTCGGCGCCGGCCGGGTCAAGGTCAAGAACACCCCGCGTGCGCTGCGCGGGCATTTCGCCAAGGCAAAGGTCGAGCCCAAGCGCCACGTGGCCGAGTTTCGGGTGAGCGAGGACGCTTTGGTGGATGTCGGCGCCACGCTCGGCGCCGACCACTTCGCCGCGGGTCAGTTCGTCGATGCGGTCGGCACCTCCATCGGCAAGGGCTTCGCCGGCGGCATGAAGCGGCACAATTTCTCGGGCCTGCGCGCGAGCCACGGCGTCTCCGTCTCGCACCGCTCCCACGGCTCGACCGGCCAATGCCAGGACCCCGGCAAGGTCTTCAAGGGCAAGAAGATGGCGGGCCAGCTCGGGAACGCACGCGCGACCGTGCAGAACCTCGAGGTTGTGGCGACGGATGCATCGCGGGGCCTGATCATGGTCAAGGGCGGCGTCCCCGGCCCGAAGGGCGGCGTCGTGCTGCTGTCGGACGCGAAGAAGCGCAGCCTGCCAGACGATGTGCCGTTCCCTGCGGGGCTCTTCGTACAGCCGGAACCGGAGGCGGCAGACCCTGAGCTTGAGGATGACGCTCCCGCCGCCGAGGCTGAGGACGAGACCGTTGACGACGACAGCGGCGAGCCCGCCGAGGCGCAGGAGGAGGACGGCGGCGAGCCTGCCGCCGAGGAGACCACAGAGGGCGCCGCCGACGGTGACGAGGAGGAGTCCTCGTGAAGGTCGACGTCATCGACTTCAAGGCCAAGCGCGTTGGCGAGATCGAGCTCGCGGACGAGGTGTTCGGCGTGGCCGTGCGGCCCGACCTGATGCAACGCACCGTGCGCTGGCAGCTCGCCAAGCGCCGCGCCGGCACGCACAAGACCAAGTCGGTGGCGGAGATACGCGGGTCGACGCGCAAGCCCTTCAAGCAGAAGGGTACGGGCCGCGCCCGCGCAGGCTCTCGCCGCGCAGCGCACCATCGGGGCGGCGTGGCGATCTTCGGTCCCGTGCTGCGCGACCACGCGCACAAGCTGCCCAAGAAGGTGCGCAAGCTCGCGCTTAAGTCTGCGCTCTCCAGCAAGCAGGCGGACGGCAAGCTCTCGATCGTGGAATCCCTCGACCTCGGCTCGGCCAAGACCAGGGTGCTGGCCAATCGCATCGCGCGCCTCGGCTGGTCGTCTGCGCTGGTTATCGACGGCGACGAGGTCGATGCCGGCTTCGCCAGGGCCGCGGGCAACCTGACTGAGATTCAGGTGCTCCCGCAGCTGGGCGCCAACGTCTACGACATCCTCCGCCGCGACCACCTGGTGCTGACCCGGAGCGCGGTGGAAAGCTTGCAGGCGAGGCTCGCATGAGCGTCGAGCCCAAAGAGCGCTGGTACGACACGATTCTCGGTCCAGTCGTGACCGAGAAGTCGACTCAGGGCTCGATGTACAACCAGGTCACCTTCAAGGTGCGCACCGACGCGACCAAGCCTCAGATCAAGGAAGCCGTGGAAGGGCTGTTTGAGGTCAAGGTGAGGAAGGTCAACACCAGCATGGTCAAGGGCAAGGTCAAGCGCGGCCCTCGCGGCCGGCTGGGCAAGCGTTCGGATTGGAAGAAAGCGACGGTTTCGCTCGGCGAAGGCGATACCATCGACGTGATGACCGGGCTCTAGGCGATGGCACTCAAGAACTACAAGCCGACCACGCCGGGGCGCCGCCAGCTCATCCTGGTGGATCGCTCCGACCTCTGGAAGGGGAAGCCGGTCAAGAATCTGACCGAAGGATTGAGCCAGAAGGGCGGGCGCAACAGCGACGGCCGAATTACCATGCGCCATCGCGGGGGCGGGCATAAGCGCCGCTACCGTAAGATCGACTTCAAGCGGCGCAAATTCGATGTGCCGGCGACCGTGGAGCGGCTCGAGTACGACCCCAACCGCTCGGCCTTCATCGCGCTGATCCGCTACGAAGACGGTGAGCAGGCCTACATCCTCGCCCCGCAGCGGGTCTCGCCGGGCGACAAGGTGGTTTCCGGCGACCGCTGCGACATCAGGCCCGGCAACGCGATGCCGATGAGCAACATTCCCGTCGGCACGATCATCCACAATGTCGAGATGAAGCCGGGCAAGGGTGGCCAGATCGCACGCTCGGCCGGCAACTACGTACAGCTGGTCGGCAAGGATCAGGGCTACGCGCAGCTCAGGCTGCCGTCGGGCGAGCAGCGTATCGTCCATGGCCGATGTATGGCCACCATCGGCGCAGTCTCCAACCCGGACAACCAGAACACCAACCAGGGCAAAGCCGGCCGCATGCGCTGGCAAGGCCGGCGCCCCAAGGTGCGCGGCGTCGCCATGAACCCGGTGGACCATCCCCACGGTGGCGGCGAGGGCAAGTCCTCGGGCGGGCGGCATCCGGTCACTCCCTGGGGCGTGCCCACAAAGGGCAAGCGCACGCGCAGCAACAAGAGAACCGACCGCTTCATCATGCGGCGTCGGGGCAAGAAGTAGGGCGGGGGACAGTCGATGGCGCGTTCCGTATGGAAAGGCCCCTTCGTCGACGGCTATCTTCTCAAGAAGGCCGAAGAGGCGCGGGCGACAGGCCGCAAGGACATCATCCGCACCTGGTCGCGGCGCTCGACCATCCTGCCGCAGTTCGTGGGCCTCACCTTCGGCGTCTACAACGGGCGCAAATTCCTGCCTGTGCTGGTCAACGAGAACATGGTCGGCCACAAGTTCGGCGAGTTCTCGCCGACGCGGGTCTTCCACGGTCATGCCGGCGACAAGAGGGCACGGCGGGGCTGATCATGGGCAAGACTGCGCGATCCCGGCGGCTCGGCGAAACCGAGGCCCAGGCGGTGATCCGGAACCTCCGGATCAGCCCGCAGAAGCTCGGCCTTGTCACCGAGACCATCCGCGGGCGTCCGGTGGGCGAGGCGCTGATCACGCTGGCGCATTCGCGCCGCCGCATCGCCGGCGACGTGCGCAAATGCCTGCAGTCGGCGATCGCGAACGCGGAGAACAATCACGAGCTGGATGTGGACCGGCTCGTCGTCGCCGAAGCGACGGTCGGCAAAGGTTTGGTGATGAAGCGCTGGCGGCCCCGTGCACGCGGCCGGGTCGGGCGCGTGATGAAGCCGTTCAGCCATCTCACCATCGTGGTGCGCGAACGCGCCAAGGGGGCCTGATGGGTCAGAAGGTCAATCCCGTCGGGCTGCGTCTCGGCATCAACCGTACCTGGGATTCGCGCTGGTATGCCGATGACGACTATGCCCAGCTACTGCACGAGGACCTGCAGATCCGCAATTTCCTGTTCGATCGGCTGAACCAGGCGGGTATCGGGCGCATCGTCATCGAGCGCCCCGCCAAGAAGGCGCGGATCACCATCCATACAGCCCGGCCGGGCGTCGTGATCGGCAAGAAGGGCGCCGACATCGAGCGGCTGCGCACCGACATCACCAAGATGACGGGGAGCGACGTTCATCTGAACATCGTCGAAATCCGCAAGCCCGAGATCGAGGCCAAGCTGGTGGCCGAGAACATCGCTCAGCAGCTCGTGCGACGCGTGGCGTTCCGCCGGGCCATGAAGCGGGCGGTACAGTCCGCGATCAGGCTTGGCGCGCAGGGCATCCGGATCAACTGTGGCGGCAGGCTCGGCGGGGCCGAGATCGCGCGGACCGAGTGGTACCGCGAGGGCCGGGTGCCGCTCCACACGCTCCGGGCCGATGTGGACTTCGGGCTCGCCACGGCGCGCACAGCCTACGGCACCTGCGGTGTCAAGGTCTGGGTGTTCAAGGGCGAGATCATGGCGCACGACCCCATGGCGCAGGACAAGCGCGCCATGGAGCAGGCCACGCCCCGCTAGGGCCGGACGGGGACCGGGGACCGGATCATGCAACAGCCGAAATCCACCAAGTACCGCAAGGCCCACAAGGGCCGCATCCACGGCAAGGCCAAGGGCGGCTCGCAGCTCAATTTCGGCGCCTACGGGCTCAAGGCGATCACGCCCGGCCGCATCACGGCACGCGAGATCGAGGCCGGCCGGCGCACCATCACGAGGCACATGAAACGTGCCGGCAAGATCTGGATCCGCATCTTCCCGGACGTGCCGGTCTCGACCAAGCCCGCCGAGGTGCGCATGGGCAAGGGCAAGGGCACGCCGGAATACTGGGTCGCCAAGGTGAAGCCCGGGCGCATCATGTTCGAGGTGGACGGCGTGCCGCGCGCGGTGGCGGAAGAGGCGTTCCGCCGCGCGTCCGCGAAGTTCAGGGTGCAGACCAGGGTGGTGACCCGGCTCGGCGAAGGGGCGTCCTGATGAACGGTGTCGAAGTCCGCCTCAAGACCGACGACGAGCTCAAGACGATGCTGCTCGCGTTGAAGAAGGAGGCGTTCAACCTGCGCTTCCAGCGGGCCTCCGGCCAGCTCGAGAACACCGCGCGTATGCGCGCCGTGAGGCGCGACGTAGCCCGCATCAAGACGATCGTCGCCGAGCGCAAGCGCGCTGCCGGCGGCGAAGCCTGAGGATCTGGGAGATGGGTGAAGGAGAGCTGGCATGCCGCGCCGTGTAATGCGGGGAACCGTGGTCGGCGACAAGGCGGACAAGACCGTCGTCGTCCGCGTCGACCGCCGCGTCATGCACCCGCTCTACAAGAAGGTCGTGCGCCGCTCCAAGCGCTACACCGCGCATGACGACGGCAACAGTCACAAGGTCGGCGACATCGTGCAAATTCGCGAGTGCGCCCCTATCTCCAAGCGCAAGCGCTGGATCGTGCTCGACGATGCTGGCGCCGAGCAGGGCTGAACGGCGCGGTAGAGAGCGGAAGGGTCGAGTGACATGATTCAGATGCAGACGAATCTGGATGTCGCCGACAATTCCGGTGCGCGGCGCGTGCAATGCGTGAAGGTGCTGGGCGGGTCGAAGCGCAAGACCGCCTCGGTGGGCGATACCATCGTGGTCACGGTCAAGGAAGCGATCCCGCGTGGCAAGGTGCGCAAGGGTGAGCTTCACCGTGCCGTCATCGTGCGCACCGCGAAGGAAATCCGGCGCCCGGACGGGAGCGCGATCCGCTTCGACCGCAATGCGGCCGTCCTCATCACCGCCCAGGGGGAGCCAATCGGAACCCGCATCTTCGGGCCGGTGACCCGCGAGCTCCGTCAGCGCCGGTACATGAAGATCATCTCACTCGCGCCCGAAGTGCTGTAGGCCGCCATGCGCAAGCGAAAGATACGCAAGGATGACGAGGTCATCGTCCTCACCGGACGAGACAAGGGTAAGCGCGGCGCCGTGCTTCGGATCATCACCAAGACCGACCGCGTGCTCGTCGAGGGCGTCAACGTGACCAAGCGCCACGTCAAGCCGACTCAGGGCGATCCGCAGGGCGGTATTGTCGAACGCGAGGCGCCGATCCATATATCGAACGTGGCGCTGGTCGATCCCGAGAGCGATCGGCCGACCCGGGTGCGCTACAAGAATCTCGAGGACGGGCGCAAGGTGCGCGTCGCCGCCCGCTCGGGGGAAGTGATCGATGTCTGAAGCGAACGGCCAGAACGGCGGCCAGGTGAACGGCGAGGCGAAGGGCCCGAGCCGGCTGAAATTGCTCTACGAGAGCGAAATCAGGCCCGGTCTGATGCAGCAGTTCGGTTACACCAACATCATGCAGGCGCCGAAGCTGGACAAGATCGTGATCAATATGGGCGTCGGCGAAGGGGCCACGGACAACAAGAAGATCGATGCCGCGGTTCAGGACATGACGCTGATCGCGGGCCAGAAGCCGATCGTCACCAGGGCGCGCAAGTCGGTCGCCGCATTCAAGGTGCGCACCGGCATGCAGGTCGGCTGCAAGACCACGCTTCGGCGCGAGCGGATGTACGAGTTCCTCGACCGGCTGGTGACGATTGCACTGCCAAGGGTGCGCGATTTTCGCGGGCTTTCGGCCCGCGCCTTCGACGGCCGTGGCAACTACGCATTAGGCCTCAAGGAGCAGATCATCTTTCCCGAGATCGACTACGACAAGGTCGATCAGGTGCGTGGGTTGAATGTCGTCATTTGCACGACGGCGAGGACCGATGACGAGGGCCGGGCGCTGCTCGCCGGCTTTCAGATGCCGTTCGTCGGCCAGTAAGGGCAAAGGGCCAGGCTGAAAGATGGCGAAGAAGAGCACGATCGAGAAGAACAAGCGGCGCCAGCGGATGGCGAAGCGGGATGCGGCCAAGCGGGCGGACCTGCGCGCCATCGTGCGCGACCGTTCGCTGCCGGCGGAGGAGCGCTTCGCCGCGCAGCTCAAGCTCGCGAAGCTGCCGCGCAACGGCGCGCAGGTGCGGGTGCGGAACCGCTGCGGGCTGACCGGCCGGCCGCGCGGCACCTACCGCAAGTTCGGGCTCTCGCGCATCGCTCTGAGGGAACTCGCCTCGGCGGGCCAGGTGCCCGGCATGGTCAAATCGAGCTGGTGAGGCGCAGGCCATGATGACCGACCCCCTGGCGGACATGCTGACCCGTATTCGGAACGGGCAGCAGGCACGCAAGTCCGCCGTTCTGTCGCCGGCGTCCAAGCTGCGCGCTGGCGTGCTCGATGTGCTTCAGCGGGAAGGCTACATCCGCGGCTATTCGGCGGCGGAGTCGGACACCGGCAAGCCGGCGTTCTCGATCGAGCTCAAGTACCAGGAAGGCCGCCCGGTGATCGCCGAGCTCCATCGGGTGTCGAAGCCCGGACGGCGGGTCTATTCGGGCATCAAGGACCTGCCGCGATACTACGGCGGCCTCGGAATCTCCATTCTGTCGACGCCGCGCGGCGTGCTTTCGGACAACGAGGCGCGCCAGCAGAACGTCGGCGGCGAAGTGCTCTGCCGGGTGTTCTGAGATGTCCCGCGTCGGCAAGAACCCGGTCCCTGTGCCCGACGGCGTCGAGGTGACGATCGACGGCGCGGCGGTCGCGGTGAGCGGCAAGCTGGGCCGCTTGGAGGCCACCATCGCGTCCGAAGTGAGCGCCGTGCTCGAAGGCGGCCAGGTCTCGGTCACGCCGCGCGGGGACGACAAGCGCTCGCGCCAGCTGTGGGGGCTCACCCGGAGCATCATCAACAACATGGTCGTGGGCGTGAGCCAGGGCTTCCACAGGGACCTGCAGATCGAGGGCGTCGGCTACCGAGCCGCGGTCGAAGGCCGCACTCTGACGCTCGATCTCGGCTACAGCCACCGGATCCGCTATCCCATTCCAGACGGCATCGAGATCGCGTGCGAACGGCCGACAGCGATCAGGGTCACCGGCTATGACCGCCAGGCGGTCGGCCAGGTCGCCGCCGAGATACGTGCCTTCCGCAAGCCCGAGCCCTACAAGGGCAAGGGCATCCGCTACGTCGGCGAATACGTCCGGCGCAAGGAGGGCAAGAAGAAGTAGCCATGAGCAGGACCGACTTCGATAAGCGCAAGCAACGTGTGCGGTTCAGGCTGCAGGCAGCCGCCGGCGGCAGGCCGCGACTCTCGGTCTTCCGCTCCAACCGCCACATTTACGCCCAACTCATCGACGATGGAGAGGGCAGGACCGTGGCTGCCGCATCGACGATGGAAGGTGCGCTGCGCAGCCAGAATGGGGCGGACCGCGAGGCCGCGGGCCGTGTCGGCGCACTCATCGCCGAGCGCGCACTCGCTGCCGGGCACAAGGAGGTCGTGTTCGACCGCGGCGGATACCAGTATCACGGGCGCGTCAAGGCGCTCGCCGAGGCAGCCCGCGAAGGCGGCCTCTCTTTCTAGGGGGAAGGGCCAAGTATGGCACGACCAGGCATGGAGCGGGATCGAGATCGGGATCGCGGCGGTCGCGGACGTGACCGCGAAGAGCCCGAGCTTCTGGACAAGCTGGTCAGCATCAATCGTGTCGCGAAGGTGGTGAAGGGCGGCCGGCGCTTCGGCTTCTCGGCGCTCGTCGTGGTCGGCGACCAGCGCGGGCGCGTGGGCGGTGGCTCGGGCAAGGCGCGGGAGGTACCGGAGGCCATCCGCAAGGCCACCGAGCAGGCCCGGCGCCGCATGGTCCGCGTGCCGCTTCGCGAGGGACGCACGCTGCATCACGATGTCCAGGGCCGCTTCGGCGCGGGCAAGGTGATCATCCGCGCGGCACCGCCCGGCACCGGCATCATCGCCGGCGGGCCGATGCGCGCCGTGTTCGAGATGCTAGGCGTGAAAGACGTGGTCGCCAAGTCGGTGGGCACGTCGAACCCGCAGAACATGGTCAAGGCGACCTTCGACGCGCTCGGGCGCTGCCACTCGCCGCGCGCCGTGGCCGCCAAGCGCAACCGCACGGTGGGCCAGATCTTCGGCCAGAGCGACTCCGCCAAGGAGCAGAAGGAGCAGGCGTAGGCCATGGCACGGAGCAAAAAGGCCGCGGCGGCGCCCAAGGTGCGGGTGACCCAGATCGGCAGCCCCATCGGCCGGCCGGCGAACCAGCGCGCGACCCTGGTGGGCCTCGGCCTGAACAAGATGCACCGGAGCCGCGTGCTGGAAGACACGCCCGCGGTGCGTGGCATGATCGACAAGATTCCGCACCTCGTGCGGGCCGAGCCGGTGGACGCGGCGGAGGCTGAGTGATGAGGCTGAACGAACTCGCTGACCGTGCCGGCGCGTCAAAGAAGGGGCGCAGGCTCGGGCGCGGCATCGGCTCAGGCCGTGGCAAGACCTCGGGACGCGGCCACAAGGGCCAGAAGTCGCGGGCCGGCGTCGCCCTCAAGGGCTTCGAGGGCGGCCAGATGCCGCTCTACCGGCGTCTGCCCAAGCGGGGCTTCACCAACGCGCGCTTTCGCAAGACCTTCGAGACCGTCAACATCGGACGCCTGCAGGAGGCGATCGAGAGCGGGCGGATCGACGCGGGCGCTCCCGTGACCGAGGCTGCGCTGGCTGCGGCCGGGCTCGCGCGCGGGCGGCACGGCGTGCGTCTGCTCGCCAAGGGCCGGATCGAAAGCGCGGTTGCCGTCGAGGTCACCGGTGCATCGAAGGCGGCCATCGCCGCGGTGGAAGCCGCCGGCGGCTCGGTGACCCTGAGCGGGGCGGTTGAGGCCGAGAAAGCGGCCGAGGAAACGGCAGAGGACGCCTAACGAACGTGGCTTCGGCGGCCGAACAACTCGCTGCGAACCTCAACTTCGGGGCCTTCGCCAAGGCGAAAGAGCTTCAGAAGCGCCTGCTGTTCACGCTCGGCGCCCTGATCATCTACAGGCTGGGCACCTACATACCCATCCCCGGCATCGACCCGGTGGTGCTGGACGAGGTGTTCCAGCAGCAGGCCGGCGGCATCCTCGGCATGTTCAACATGTTCGCCGGCGGCGCGCTCGGGCGCATGACCATCTTCGCGCTCAACATCATGCCGTACATCTCGGCGGCCATCATCATCCAGCTGATGACGACGGTCTCGCCGCATCTCGCCCAGCTCAAGAAGGAGGGCGAGGCCGGGCGCAAGAAGATCAACCAGTACACCCGCTACGGCACTGTCTTCCTGGCCGCGCTGCAGGCCTTCGGCATCTCATCGGGCCTCGAGGGCTACAGCGGTCAAAGCGGCGACCTGGTGCTGGATCCAGGCGGATTCTTCCGCCTGACCACGGTGGTGACGCTGACCGGCGGCACCATCTTCCTGATGTGGCTGGGCGAGCAGATCACCGCCAGAGGGGTCGGCAACGGCATATCGCTGATCATCTTCGCCGGCATTGTGGCGGAATTGCCGGGCGCGCTCGCGAGCACGCTGGAGCTCGGCCGAACCGGTGCGCTCTCTGCGGTCGTGCTCATCGCGCTCTTCATCATGGCGATCGCCGTCATCGGCTTCATCGTGTTCATCGAGCGGGCGCAGCGTCGCATCGTGGTTCAGTACCCCAAACGACAAGTGGGCCGCCGAATGTTCGGCGGCGAGCAGACCCATCTGCCGTTGAAGGTCAACACCGCCGGCGTGATCCCGCCGATCTTCGCAAGCTCGATCCTGCTGCTGCCGATCACCGCGCTCAGCATCAACGCTGGCTCGGGGCCGGAGTGGCTGACGGCGCTGACCAGCTACCTCGGGCGCGGCCAGCCGATCTACATGATCATCTACGCGGCGGCGATCATCTTCTTCACGTACTTCTACACCTCGGTCGTCTTCAATCCCGAGGACACGGCCGACAATTTGAAGAAGAACGGCGGTTTCATACCCGGAGTCCGTCCAGGCAAGAACACCGCGGAATATCTCGACTACGTGCTGACCCGGCTGACCTTCTGGGGCGCGCTCTATCTTGCGTCGGTCAGCCTGCTGCCTGAGCTCCTCATCTCGCAATACGCGGTGCCGTTCTACTTCGGCGGGACGAGTCTGCTTATCGTCGTCACCGTGACCATGGATACGGTGGGGCAGATCCAGTCCCACCTCCTCGCCCATCAGTACGAAGGGCTGATCAAGAAAGCGAAGCTCCGAGGGAGCCGGCGTTGAACCTGATCCTTCTCGGCCCACCGGGGGCGGGCAAGGGCACGCAGGCGCAAAGACTGGTCGAGCGTTTCGGCATCGTCCAGCTTTCCACGGGCGACATGCTGCGCGCGGCGGTGAAAGCCGGCACGGCGCTCGGCACCCAGGCCAAGGTGATCATGGAGGCCGGCGAGCTGGTGCCGGACGCGCTCATGGTCGCGCTGATCGCGGAGCGCATCGATGAGCCGGACTGCGCCAACGGCTTCATCCTCGACGGCTTCCCGCGCACCGTGGCACAGGCCGACGCGCTGGATCGCATGCTGGCCGACCGCGGGCTCGCGCTCGACAGGGTGGTCGCCATCGAGGTCGACGAGGAGGCGCTGATCGAACGCATCGTCGGCCGCTTCTCGTGCGCAGACTGCGGCGCCGGCTACCACGACCAGTTCAAACGGCCGAGGCAGGAGGGCGTCTGCGACCAGTGCGGCAGCAGGAACTTCACGCGCCGGGCGGACGACAACCGCGAGACCATGATCGCGCGCCTCGCCGCCTACCACGAGCAGACGGCGCCGATCATCCCGCACTACGAGGCCGGCGGCCGCTTCGCCCGGGTCGATGGCTCCGGCGGTATAGACACCATCACGGCGGCCATCGTCGCCGCTCTTCAGGACTGAGGCGCGGCGCGGGCTGCTGCTCGCGCCCGGCGCTGCCGTTGCCATGCCCCGCAAGAGACTGACGCATTTGAAAGCGCGGCGCGCGATCATTGATGCCGCCCTCAAGACCGACGCAATCGGCCTCAATCACGGGACCGCGGGCAACATCGGATTCCGGGTGGGCGAACGGTTTCTGGTCACGCCCTCTGGCCTCCATTACGACACGATGACGCCCGCCGACATCGTCGAGATGGATTTTGAGGGCCGCCAGTGGGGTGCACGAATCCCCACCAGCGAATGGCGCTTCCACCGCGATATCTTCGCCTCGCGGCCGGATGTGAACGCGATCCTCCACAGTCATTCGGTTCATTGCACCGCGATCGCCGTGCACGGCATGGAGATTCCGGCGGTTCACTACATGGTAGGAACCGCGGGAGGCACTAGCATCCGCTGCGCGCCCTATCGCACGCCCACGACCCAGGCACTCTCCGACGTCGCCGTCGAGGCGCTCAAGGACCGGCGCGCCTGCTTGTTGCAGAATCACGGCGCCATCGTCCTGGGTGAAACGCCGGATGACTGCGTCAATCTGCTCATCGAGGTCGAGTATCTGGCGGAGCTCTATTGCCGCGCGCTGGCCATCGGCGCTGCCACTGGCAATGACCCGAAGATCATCTCACAGCGCAAGATGGGCGAGGTGCTGGAGATGTTGAAGACCTACGGCCAGCAGCCGGACCCCGACAGCGCAGGGTAGGGGGCGAAGGCCCAACCGACGGCGCCCGCCCGCCACCGCCGATCAGACCGTTTGCCCGCCGTCCCGCCGCGAGGGAGTCATGGACCACGAGACTGACGCGCACGGAATTCCGCTTACCGCGCTTCGGCAGGACTACGCCTTCAAGGCGGTCGATGACTACAACGTCCGCATGTACATCCTGCCGCACCTGGTCGATCCGGAAAGCCGCGCCAGGGTCATCGCCGAGCACAAGGCCGACCCGCTCTACAGCCCGACCCGGCCGGGGGAACCCGCGCCGATTTACAGCCAGGTCCTGGTCCGCCTGATCGACAAGCTCCGCGTGGTGCAGACGGCGGGCAAGCACATCATTGTGGAGACCGAGCCCGGCCGCGAGTACACCATCGCGCTGCTGCCCGCGACGCGCGGCGAGACCGTCGTGCTCACCGAGGAGACCTACGCGACCAGGGGCGAGGCCGACCACGCGATCTTCCTCAAGCGGCTGAAGGCGCTCCTCGCTTCCTACGGCATCGAGATGTAGGGGCGCGATCCGATGAGCGACAGGCAGGACCGCATGCTCCGCATCACCGGCTACTCGGACCGCCTCTCGGTCCGGCCGGGCGAGGCCATCACCTTCTACGTCCATTCCGAGGAGAACGAGGCCTACGAGGCGCAGACCGTGCGCCTGATTCACGGTGACACCAGCGCGGAGGGGCCCGGCTTCAAGGAGGAGCCGGTGGAGGCGGCCGTGAACCGCGCGTATCCCGGCACGCATCAGCGGATCGACGCCGGCAGCTACATCATCGTGCCGCACGACGCGCGGCTCGCGGTCGAGAGCTTCACGCTTTGCGCCTACGTCTACCCCACGCTGCCGGCGCTCGGGATGCAGGGCCTGCTCACCAAGTGGAACGAGGCGGACGGCACGGGATACGGCCTCTTCATCGACGAAAACGCCACGCTCTGCCTGCGGATCGGCCGGGACCCCGGCGCCGAGGAACGGGTCTCGTCCGGCCGGCCGCTCTTCCGCAACGTCTGGTATCAGGTGAGCGCGGCCTACGATGCGGAAAGCGGGCGCGTCCGATTGGTCCAGCGGCCTTGGGTGACGCAGGCCAACGGCGGCTTCGGCATGAGCCTGATCCACCCGCTGGAGGACACGACCGCCGAGATCGAAGCCCGCGTCAGTCCCGGCGCGCCGGCGCCCAACGCGTGTCCCTTCCTGATGGCGGCGAGCGTGGCCGAGCCGGACTCGGGCCGCTCCATCTTCGGCGGCCATTTCGCCGGGCTCGCCGAGCCCTGGCCGATCCCGATCCACACCCACAAGTTCAACGGCAGGCTGGATCGTCCCAAGCTCGCGAACCGCGCGCTAACGCAGGCGGAGATCGACGCCCTCCTCGCCGGTGCAGGCGTCGAGTACCTGCCGCTCGCCGCCCGCGACCCGGTTGTCGCCGCCTGGGATTTCACCGCCAATATCCGGGACAACGCGGCCTCCACCGAGATCGTCGACACGGGCCCCTTCGCGCTCCACGGCCGCGGCGTCAACATGCCAGTCCGCGCCATGCCGGGGTTCAACTGGACCTCGGACTACATGAGCTACCGCCACGGCAGGGAGGAATACGGCGCCATCCACTTCCACGACGAATCCGTGGACGACGCGCGCTGGCAGCCCGCCTTCACCTTCACGGTGCCGGACGACCTGAAGAGCGGCGTCTACGCGGCGCGACTGCGGATCGGCGGCGTCGAATCGGCCGAGACCGAGGACTATCTGCCCTTCTTCGTCCGCCCGCCGGCGAGCGGACCCACCGCGCGCATCGCGCTGGTGATGTCGACGGTGAGCTACCTCGCCTACGCCAACGACAATCTGGGCGTGACCTCTCCGGTGGCCCAGTTGCTCACCGCCCGCGCGCCGATGCTGCAGCCGAGCGATCTGCTGCTGAACAAGAAGGAGGCCTACGGCCTCGGCACCTATTCCACCTATCGGGATGGCTGGGGCGTCACCGTCTCCTCGGCGCTCCGCCCGATCCTCAACATGCGGCCGAAATACTCGCACCTCTTCTCGCCCTCGGTCTGGCAGTTCAACGCCGACCTTCACCTGGTCGATTGGCTGGAGGCGATGGGCTACGCGGTCGATATCCATACCGAGGAGGACGTGCATCGGGAGGGCGTCGGCCTGCTCGGCCAGTACCGTGTGGTGCTGACCGCCCACCATCCGGAATACGTCTCCGAGCGGATCATGGACGCCTACCAGGAATACCAGCTCAGGGGCGGGCGCTGGCTCTACCTCGCGGCCAACGGCTTCTACTGGGTGACCGAATTCCATCCGGACAATCCCAACCTCGTGGAGGTGCGGAAGGGCGATCAGGGCTCGCGCGCCTGGACCGGCATGCCCGGCGAATACTGCAACGCCTTCGACGGCAAACACGGCGGCGCCTGGCGTATCCGTGGGCGGCCGATGGCGAACCTGCTGGGCGTGAGCTTCACCTCGTTCGGACTGACCCAATCTTCCTACTACCGCCGTGCGCCGGACAGCGAGCGCGACGAATGCACCTGGATCTTCGAGGGCGTGGGCCGCGACGAGCCGATCGGCGATTTCGGCCTGATCGGCGGCGGTGCTGCGGGCCTGGAGCTCGACCGCGCCGATCTCGAGCTCGGCACGCCGCACCGCGCCTTCCTGCTGGCCCATTCGGAAGGCCATTCCGACATCTTCGTGCCGGTGACCGAGGAGATCACCTACTCATCGCGCGGCCAGCTTCTCACCGGCACCGGCGAGACCAACCCGAAGATCCGGGCGGACATGGTCTATTTCAAGACGCCGCAGGAGGGCGCGGTCTTCTCCGTGGGCTCGATGGCCTGGTGCGGCTCGCTCTCCCACAACGGCTACGACAACAACGTCTCCCGCATCACCCGAAACGTGATCGACGGCTTCCTGCGCGACGGGCCTCTTCCCTGACGCGAACGCGATTGAACGGCCCCCGGCCTGCGGATACCATCGGGGCAGGGCTGAGAAGGGAGAGGTTCGGTCATGGCACACGATCACGCCCACAACGCTCCGCCATCCGAGACGGCAATGCGCGTCAAGGCCCTGGAGACGCTTCTCACCGAGAAGGGCCTGCTCGACCCCGCCGCCATTGACGCCCTGGTGGAGACCTACGAGACCAAGATCGGCCCGCGCAACGGCGCCAAGGTGGTGGCGCGGGCGTGGACCGACCCGGACTACAAGCAGAGGCTGCTCGAAGACGGGAGCGCGGCGATCGCCGAGCTCGGCTTCAGCGGCGTGCAGGGCGAGGACATGGTGGTCGTCGAGAACACCGACGACGTGCACAACCTGGTCACCTGCACGCTCTGCTCCTGCTATCCGTGGCCGACACTCGGGCTGCCGCCCATCTGGTTCAAGAGCGCGCCCTACCGGGCTCGCTCGGTCATCGACCCGCGCGGGGTGCTCGAGGAATTCGGCGTCGAGCTCTCCGACGATATCGAGGTGCGGGTGTGGGACAGCAGCGCCGAGCTCCGCTACCTGGTGCTGCCGCAGCGGCCGGCCGGGACGGAAGGCCTGAGCGAGGACGAGCTGGCGGCGCTGGTGACCCGCGATTCCATGATCGGCACGGCGCTGGTCGAAGCGCCCGCAAGCTGACCGGCCGGTTCCGAAGGGAGCACAGCGATGAACGGCATCCATGACATGGGCGGCATGCAGTGCATGGGCCCGATCGTCCGCGAGGAGAACGAGCCCCAGTTCCACGAGGAGTGGGAAGGCCGGGTCTTCGGCATGTTCTTCACCAACTTCGCCGAAGGCCACTTCAACGTGGACATGTTCCGCCACGCCATCGAGCGGATGGGCCCGGCCGAGTATCTGGAGACCTCGTATTACGAGCACTGGCTGCACGTCTACGAGACCGTGCTGGTGGAACGGGGCATCCTGACCCAGGCCGAGATCGACGATAAGATCGAGAGCCTTCGCGAAGAAGGGGGATCGTGATGCCAACCCTGACGCCTGAGATGGTCCCAGGCCTGGTCGCCGGCGGCGCGTCCTGCCGGATGGATGTGGACGTGGCGCCTAAGTTCAAGGTCGGCGACACGGTCAAGGCCCGCGACATCAACCCCGTGTCCCACACACGGCTGCCGCGCTACATCCGCGGCAGGACCGGACGGATCGCGCGCGATCACGGCGTCTTCGCGTTTCCGGACACGTCGGCCGCATCGGGCACTCACTGCGACCCGCAGCACGTCTACAGTGTCCGCTTCGAGGGGAGCGAGCTCTGGGGCAACCACGCGAACGCGAACGCCTGCGTCTACATCGATCTCTTCGACGACTATCTCGATAGCGCATGAGCGACGCGCAATCGGCCGACGACCTGCCAAAGCTTCCCTGGGAGGCTGAAGACGGGCCGGTCTTCAAGGAGCCGTGGGAGGCGACCGCCTTCGCCATGGCGGTGCGGCTGTCGGAAGCCGGCAAGTTCACCTGGTCGGAGTGGGTCGATTACCTCTCGGCGGAGATCGCGGCGGCGAAGCGGAGAGGCGATCCCGATCTGGGCGATCGCTACTATGAGCACTGGCTGAGCGCGCTCGAGAAGCTCGTGATCGACAAGGGCCTCGGTTCGGAGGCGGAGCTTGCCAGCCTCAAGCATGACTGGACCGAGGCGACGATCCACACCCCCCACGGCCAGCCCACCGAACTGAAGAAGCGGACACCGGCCACCTGATCGAGCAGGCGCCGGCGCCGCCCCGACAGGATTGCGCCACTCGGCGCAGCGAGGAGACGACAAGTGCCAGGACCGCTCGACGGCTACCGCGTCATCGACCTCACGTCGATGGTCTCGGGTCCCTTCGCCACCATGATGCTGGGCGACCAGGGTGCCGAAGTGATCAAGGTGGAGACCATCGGCCAGGGCGATCACACGCGCACGGGCAGCAACCGCTCCAACGGGCTCGCCTCGGGCTTTCTCAACGTCAACCGCAACAAGCGCTCGATCGCCGTCAACCTGAAGGACCCGCGCGGGCGCGACGCCGTGATCCGGCTCGCGAAGGGCGCCGACGTCTTCATCCAGAACTTCCGGCCGGGCGTGGTCGAGCGGCTGGGGGTCGGCGAGCCCGAGATTCGGGCCGTGAACGAGCGCATCGTCTACGTCTCGATCAACGGGTTCGGCGAAACCGGCCCCTACGCGCACAAACGGGTCTACGACCCGATCATCCAGGCCGCGTCGGGCCTGGCCTCGGTCCAGGGCGGCTCGGACGATGCGCGCCCCCGCCTGGTGCGCACGATCCTGCCCGACAAGCTCACCGGCGTGACTGCGGCGCAGGCGGTCACCGCCGCGCTGCTCGCCCGCGAGCGCACGGGCGAGGGCCAGCACGTGCGCCTCTCCATGCTCGATGCCGTGGTCTCGTTCCTCTGGGCGTCGGACATGGGCGGTCAGACCTTCCTCGAACAGGCGCCGACGGAGCAGCGTGCCGCGAGCTTCATCGATCTCATCTACGAGACGAAGGACGGCCACATGAGCGTCGCCGTGATGAGCGATCAGGAATGGGTCGGCCTCACCCGCGCGCTGGAGCGGCCCGAGTGGCTGGAGGACGCGCGTTTCAAGACGCCGGCGCTTCGCGACGAGAATATCGACGATCGCCTCTCGCTCACCCAGGAGGTGCTGCGCAGCCGGACCACCGAAGAGTGGATGGAGCGGCTGGAGGCCGAAGGCGTGCCCTGCGCGCCGGTGCTGACCCGGACCGCGCTGGTCGAGCACCCGCAGGTCGCCGCCGCCGGCACGCTCGTCGAGGCCGACCATCCCATCGCCGGCAGGATGCGGCAGGCGCGGCCGGCGGCCCGCTTCGAGGCGACGCCCAGCGCGATCCGCCGGGGCGCGCCTCTGCTCGGCGAGCACACGGACGAGCTGCTCGCCGAGGCCGAGCTTTCCGCCGGCGAGATCGCCGCGCTGCACGACGCCGGCGTCGTCGCCTGAGACCCCTACGGTCTCCATGAGCTGGGAGAAGGAGGTCGACGAGCTCGCGCGCAAGCGGGCGCTCGCCCAGGCCCAGGGCGGGGAGGAGGGCGTCGCCCGTCAGCACGCGAGGGGGCTGCTCACGATCCGCGAGCGGATCGACGCCATGCTCGACGACGGCTCCTTTCAAGAGCTGGGCGGCGCCTCGGGCGATGCCACTCGCGACGGCCAGGGGCAGCTCACAGACTTCTCGCCGGCCAACTTCGTGCTCGGCTTCGGCACGGTGGACGGGCGCCGCTGCGTCATCGGCGGCGAAGACTTCACCCTCCAGGGCGGCTCGCCCAACGAGGCCGGATTGCGCAAGAGCGTCTATGCCGAGGAGCTCGCCTGCACCTACCGCGTGCCTCTGGTGCGCCTGCACCAGGGCGCAGGCGGCAGCGTCGCTGGCTCCGGCTCGAAGACGGTGGGCACGCCGGTCAACGCCGCGCCGCGCTTCGCCTCCGTGGCCAGGGCGATGGCCACCGTGCCGGTCGCCTCGGCGGCGCTCGGCGCGGTCGCGGGCCTGCCTGCGGCGCGCCTGGTGGCCTCGCACTTCTCGGTGATGACCGAGGCGTCGCAGGTCCTGGTCGCAGGCCCCGCCGTGGTCGAGCGCGCGCTCGGCCGGCGCCCGAGCAAGGAGGCGCTCGGCGGCGCGGCGGTCCATGCCCGGAACGGCGTGGTCGACAACCTGGTGGCGGACGAGCCTGCGGCCTTTGCCGAGATTCGGCGCTTTCTCAGCTACTTGCCGCCGAACGTCTGGGAGCTCCCGCCCTGCACGGCGGCCGACGACCCGGCGGAACGCCGCGCCGAGGAGCTGATCGAGATCGTGCCGCGCAACCGGCGCAAGCTCTACGACATGCGGCGCGTGATCGCGCTGGTGCTGGACGAGGGCTCGTTCTTCGAGATCGGGCGCCTCTACGGGCAAGGCACGATTACCGGCCTCGCCCGGCTCGCGGGCCAGCCGGTCGGCGTGCTCGCCAACGACTGCTGGCATCTGGCCGGCGCCATGACCGCAGCGGGCTCCCAGAAGGCGCGCCGCTTCATCGAGCTCTGCGACACCTTCCACCTGCCCATCGTGAGCCTGGTCGACGAGCCCGGCTTCATGCTGGGGACGGAGGCGGAGAAGGCCGGCACGATCCGCGTCGGCGCCGCCGCCGTGCTGGCGGCCGCAAGCTCGGTGGTGCCCTGGGCGTCGGTGATCGTGCGCAAGGCCCACGGCGTCGCCGTGGCCGCGCACTTCGGCCCGGACGGCTTCGTCGTCGCCTGGCCGTCGGCCGAGATGGGCGCGCTCCCGGTCGAGGGCGGCGTGGCGGTGGCCTTCGGCCGCCAGATCGCCAAGGCCGACGACCCCATCGCAGAGCGTGAGCGCCTGGAGGAAGAGATGCTGGCGCGGCAATCGCCGGTGCCGCGCGCGGAGAGCTTTTCGTTCCACGAGCTGATCGATCCACGCGAGACCCGCCCGGTGCTCTGCGACTGGATCGCCCGCGTGCAGCCGCTGCTGCCTCGCCTCAAAGGGCCGACCAGCTTCCCGGTGCGGCCCTAATCCCACCAAGCCGTCAGTTCGGCATCCCCTTGGCGCGGTCGGCGAGCGAGCGGCTGAACGGGCAGTCCGGCTTCAGAGATACGCGTTCGTTCGCGAGCGCTCGCGCGAGGCCGTGCTGGCCGTCGCGCATTGCCGCCTCGATCAGCGTGCGGTGGACGATGTCGCGCTGGGCGTGGCTGCCGCCAAAAGTCTGGGCCCGGTAGCGCACTGGCATCAGCAGGTCCACAGTCTCGCCGTAACGCTCGGCGCCGAAGGCGCGGACGCCGCGCAGGATGGGCAGCCCCACCTCGCGAGTCATGCGGGCGTTGGTGCCCGACCCCTCCGCGGTCTCCGCCGCCGCCCGCTCCAACGCGTCGGCGGCCTGGTTCCGGCCGGTCGCGACGTAGGCCATCATCGCGTGCATGTCGTTGAACGCGTAGAAGCCGTGCTCGCCAAGCGCCTCGTAGGTCGCGGCCAGCTCTTCGTAGCGTCCGCCGGTATCGACCCCGCGCAGGCGGAGGCGCCAGAGCAGCGCGGCGGCATCCAGCATCTCGAGCTGGATTTCCGAGGACTCGGGCCGCAGCGCGCCGTCATAAATCTCCAGCACCCGGTCGAAGCGGTCGTTGTCGAGATTGAAGAGCGCAACGTGCCACCAGTTGTGGAAGGCGAAGCCGTTGTCGTCCTGCGCCCAGTGGGCCTTGCGCCCCTCCATGAAGGCGATGCCTTCCTCCTGCCGGGCCTGCATCTCCATGATGTGGCAGACCGCGTGCTGCGCCCAGCAGTCGTCCGGCTCCAGCTCGATGGCCTGCCGGCCGGCGTCCTCCGCCGCGCCATAGTCCCCGCACTCTTCCAGGCCGAAGGCCGCCATGCCGAGCAGGAAGCCGTATCCGGGGTCGTCTCGGGTGTAGGCCGGGAGCGCGCGGGCCACCCGGCCGCGCAGGTTGTCCCGGTTGCCGAGGAAGAAGTCGGAGAGATGGCCGACCTGGAGCGCCACCACGTCGCGCGGCTCGTTGGCGACGACCCGGTCGAGCCGAGCCGACATCCCGTCCCAGTCGCCGGCGGCCCAATCGGCGAGCGCGGCGATGTGGGCGCGCTCGCGCTCCGTCGCCGTGCCAGCGAGCGCGGCGAGGCGGCCGAGCATCGCCTTGACGTCGGGCAGCACGCTCTGCTCCCAGAGCATGGCGTGCATCTCGGCGCGGAAGATATGCCCCGCCACGAAGTCCGGATCGTCCGCCAGCGCCCGGTCGATGGTCTCGACCGCATCGCCCCGGTAGCACTGGAACTGGCGTATCGCCGTCTCCAGGATTTCCAGGCTCTCGGGATTGGTCGCCGATGTCGGCACGCCACGCGCGTCACTCAGGGCCACAGGTTCGTCCTCTTCGTCGTCGGGAGCTGCCGGTGCGAAGCAAGCCAGCATTTGGGCGATCCGTCCAGCCGTTTCGGGCCGGCCGGCGGACGCCCTCACGCCGCGCGCGGGCGCCACGCGAGGCTCGCGGCGAGCGCAGCGGCGACGGCAAGCGCTGCCGTAGCCAGCAGCGACGGCACCACGTAGCTGCCGAGGGAATCGAAGAGCACGCCCGCGAGCGTCGGGCCCACCATCTGGCCCAGCCCCCACGCTGCGGTCATCAGAGCCAGGTTGCGGCGCGGATCGCCGCCCGAGCGGTGCCGGGCCTCGATTAACCCGATCGCGGTCAGGCCGACGAAGGTTCCGCCGAGCAGCCCGGACGCCAGCAGAATCAGCCAGATGCCGCCGCCCAGCACGCTGAGCGCGACGCCCACCGCCTCGACCAGGCAGCCGATTGCGAAGGCGCGCTCGTTGCCCCAGCGCCGCCCGGCCCAGCCCCAGAGCGCCACTGAGGGCGCCGCCGTCAGTCCCACGCAAAGCCAAACCCATTGCTCCGCCGGTTGGAGTACGGGATCGGCACGCACCATGTCTGCGACGAACGTGGCGGTGATAACGTAGCCGAAGCCGACTAGGCCGTAGGCGAGGATCAACCGAAGCAGGCCGCCGTCGCCTGCGTCGGTTCGGGCGCTCCGCGCTGCCTGCGCTGCCTGCGCTGCCTGCGCTGGCGCGCGTGGTCTCGGCAGCAGCATCACGACCGGAATCGAGAGGGCGAGGCAGAGCGCGCCGCAGAAGAACCACGGGGCCTGCCAGTCGCCGTCTCCCGATGCCGCGGCCGGCACCGCCAGGGAGGAGATCGCGATGCCGCTGCCGACGCCTGCGTACATCACCGCCGCCCAGCCGTCGCGGCCGGCGGCAGCCAGCCGGTCCATCACCAGGGAGGACGCGAGCACCATCACCAGGGCGCCGGCGGCGCCGCCCACGAAGCGCAGGAACAGGAACGTGCCCAGGCTCGTCGTGAACGTCATGGCACCGGTGCTGAGCCCGCTCACGGCGAGCGCGCCCAGCAGCCAGAAGCGTGCATCGCCCGGCACCGCCCGCCATGCCGCCGCGAGCGCGCCCAGGAGGTAGCCCAGGTAGTTGGCCGATGCGATCAGGCCCGCCTCCGACTTGGCGAGGTCCAGGCCGGCGCTCATGTAGGGCAGGATCGGCGTGTAGGCGAAGCGTCCGATGCCGATGCCGACCGCCAACGAGAGCAGGCCGGCCAGTGCCAGAAGCGCCGGATGGCGAGGACGGCCCGGCTCGGTCACGGGACCCGCTTCCGGAGACGGCGGCCGCGCATCCGCGCCGGCGGCTCGGGCGCGATCCATCGCAAAGAGGCATCCAGGGTGCTAAGACACATACGAGACCGCCCACGTGCGGGTTTCCATGCGCCCGTGACTAAGGAGCAATGTCGATGTCTGCAAGAAGCGTCGTGGAGGGCTTTCTCGGTCAGCTCGCGGGCGGGGATGCCGCCGCTATCGTGGCCATGTTCACCGACGACGCGGTGATCGACATGCCGGGCGGCGACGACCTGCCCTGGGCGGGGCGCTGGCAGGGCCGCGCGGCGATCGAGGACTACTTCCAGGTCATGCCGGCGGCGCTCGCCATGCACGAGCACGTCATCAAGACCTGGGTCGTCGACGGCGACACCGTCTCCGTCAACGGCGAAGAGGCCGGCTCGTCCAAGATCAGCGGCAAGCATTACCGCGCGAAGTGGTGCTGGGTCTTCACCGTGCGGGACGGCAGGATCGCCGTCTGGGACGCCTACGAGGACACGCAGGCGCTCTCCGCCTGCGGCCCCTGGCGCTAGGCGACCAGCCGCTTGGCCGGCGTGGACGAAACCGAGGCGAACGGCGCAGTAGGGGACGGCGCGGCGCCCGCCCCCGTGACTCGAACTCGCTGGGGCGTCGTCGCGATCGCAATCTTTGTAAGCGTCGTCGTCGGCTATGCCGTCGGCAAGGTGCCGCCGACCATCGGGCTGGTCTCCGACGAGTTCGGGCTGGACCGGGTTACTGCCGGTTGGCTCGCCTCCATCTTCTTCGCCTACGGTGCGGGCTTCGGCGTGCTGACGGGGATGACCGGGTCGCGCGTCGGCGCTCGCGCGCTCCTGCTCACGGGCATTCTCGTTCTCGTCCTGAGCGGTATCGCCGGCGCTCTCGCGACCAGTGCTGCCATGCTGCTCGCGGTCCGCGTCTTCGAGGGGATCAGCTTCGCCGCCATCGTGGCCTCGGCCCCCAAGATCACTGTCGACGCCTCGCGGCTCGAGGACCGGAACCTCACACTCGGTATCTGGAGCGGCTACATGCCGGGCGGGATGGCGCTTGCCATGATCGTGGCGCCCTTCCTCGCCGAACCGCTGGGCTGGCGCAGTCTTTGGTGGCTCATGGCCGGAGCGGCGCTGATTGCGACGGTGCTCGCGGTGGTGGGCACCGCGCGCCGGCGCTGGCCCGAGCAGCCGCGCCGCGACGCAGACGCCGGCTTCGACTGGGCCGGCGTGCGGGCGACGCTACCAGTTGGCGCACTCTGGCTCTACGGCGGCGCCTTCCTGCTCTTCACGATCCAATGGTTCGCGATCGCCGCGTGGCTCCCGACCTTCCTGACCGAGACGCAGGGCCGCGGGCCCATCGGCGCCGCGCTCTTCTCGGCGCTGGTGGTGGGGATGAACGTCACCGGCAACATGATCGGCGGCTGGCTGATGCACCAGGGGGTGCCGCGCTTCGTCTTGGTGGGGTCGGCGAACGTCATCATGGCTGTCACCGGTGCGTTGATCCTTGCGGGCTTCGTGCCGGACGACGCCAAGATCCCGCTCGCAATCATCTTCAGCGGCGGCAGCGGCATCCTGCCTGCGGCCGCGTATGCCGGCGCGGCGAGGCATGCGCCGAAACCGGATCTCGTAACGATGGCCAACGGCTTCATGGCCCAGGGGGCGGCGATCGGCATGCTACTCGGGCCGCCGCTGATGGCGGTCGTGGTCGGCGGCCTCGGCAGCTGGGAGGCCGCCTGGTGGTGCATGCTGGTCTGCCCGGCCATCGGCCTCGCCATCACCGCAGGCCTGTTCGGGATCGAGCGACGCAGCGCGTGATCCTGATGAAAAATGTGGGCTAGGAGCGTGCGGGTCCGACCGAGCGGCCGGCGAAGATTTCGCCGCGCTGGATCACGAGGCTGGCCGCCAGCACGATGACGACACCGGGGATAGTGAGCATGCTCGGCAGGCCCTTGCCCAGCGCCCAGTCGATCGCGATGACGAGGGCCGGCAGCAGGTAGCTGTAAGACTGGACGCGGGTCGGGCCGATCCTGATGGTGCCCCACTGCATCAGAAACGAGGCGATCACCGTCGAACAGATCGCGACGAAGACGACCCCACCGTAGGCGAAGAGTGGCACATCCATCCACGCCGTGGTCCATAGCGCTTCGTTCGCGATGAGCAGGAACAGCACAGCGTTGATGGTCGCGATCCAGAAGGTCATGACCAACACCGGCTCGCCCCGGTGGAAAAGCTTGACCAGCGGGCTGTAGAAGCCCATCGCGACGCAGCCTGCGAAATAGATCAGGTCGCCCTCGTTGAGGTCGAGTGCGACGAAGCGGTCCCAGTCGCCGCGGAAGACCACCCATAGCGCGCCGATCAGGCCAATGCCGAGCGCCGCGAGACGATGCCAGCCCAGACGCTCGCCGACGAGGATCGCGCCCGCGATCGCCGTGAGGCCGGGGATCAGGGTCGAGATCGCGCCGGTGTTGAGCGCGCTGGTGGTCCGCAGGCCGTAGAACATGCACCAGAAGAATGCGACCAGCGAGGTGCTGATCGCCGCGTAGCCCGCAAGCGTGCGCCAGCCCGGCCAGGCGATGCCGTGGCGCCAGGCGACCAGCGGCGCGAAGATCGCCATCGCCAGACCGAAGCGGATGAACAGAAGCGCACCGGTGTTCAACTCGTTGGCGATGGCCTCGCCCACCGGATAACTGAACGATATGAGGAACATGGCGACGAACACCCCGGCGTGAACGCCGGGCGTGGAGACGCCGCGCGAGGGCTGGGACTCGGTCATGGCGCGCCACCGTGGCGCAGGGTCGCGCGCAGGTCCAGCGCGGGACACGCGTGCTGGACCTTGAAATCCGGCTGGCGCATCACCACGTGATTGGTGCCCAAGGGGGTGCCACAGATTGGGCTCCCAACAGGGCATGGAACCGGTTCGGCCATAACGGCGGACCACTGACTGACTTGCTTGAGAAAGGAGTCACACCATGCGTGCATTCGATCTTTCCCCGCTCTTCAGCACCACGGTCGGTTTCGACCGGATGGCCCGGCTGCTCGAGCAGGTGCCGAGCGAGACGGCGCCGACCTATCCGCCCTACAACATCCAGAAGATGGACGAGAACGCCTATCGCGTGACGCTGGCCGTCGCCGGCTTCGGCGATGACGAGATCAGCATCGAGGTGAAGGAGAACCTGCTCACCGTCGCGGGCAAGCTTGCCAAGGAGAATGGCGCGAACGAGAGCTATCTCCACCGTGGCATCGCCACCCGCGCGTTCGAGCGGCGCTTCAACCTCGCCGATCACATCCAGGTGACGGGTGCGGCGCTCGACAAGGGCCTGCTTCACATCGACTTGGTGCGCGAGCTCCCCGAAGCGCTCAAGGCGCGCAAGATCGCCATCGAGACCGGCGGCCAGAAGCGGCTCGACCGCAAGGCCTCCTGATCGGTCCAGACCGCCGGATCGCCCTGCGATCCAGGTGAAGTGAGCGGGGCGCGGGCCAAAGGGCTCGCGCCCCTTTGCTATTCGCGCCGCCCTCTTCGAGCGCGTTGGCGGTGCATTCGTACCACTACGTAGGGCAGGAAAATTCTCTGCGTAGAAATGGTCGCAGGCGTTTCTCCGTGCTAACGTGCGCGCGGACCGAGCGGCGCGCCCTCCGGGCGCGCCTGGTCCTGACGCGGGAGGATGGAAATGGCATTGAGGAACGGATTGCGTCGCGGCATGAGCGGAGTGCTGGCTGCGGCAGTGGTTGCCGGCGGGCTTTCGGTGGCGGCCACGACGACTTTCACGAGCGGTGAGGCTCAGGCGCAGGACGAGCAGTTCATTCCCCTGCTCGTCTACCGGACCGGGCCTTATGCGCCTAACGGCATTCCGGCCGCAAACGGCGCGCTTGACTATTACTCGCTGATCAATGAGCGCGACGGCGGGGTCAACGGCGTCGCGCTCGCCTTCGAGGAGTGCGAGTACCGCTATGACACGAAGCTCGGCGTCGAGTGCTACGAGCGCCTCAAGAACCAAGGGCCGACGGGAGCGTCGATCGTCATGCCGCTGTCCACCGGCGTGACCTATCAGCTCAACCCGAGGGCGCCGGTGGACCAGATTCCGGTGCACTCGATGGGCTACGGGCAGACTGCGGCCTCCGACGGGCGCGTCTTCCCGTGGACCTTCACCTTCCCCACCACGTACTGGAGCCAGGCCTCGGCCTTCATCAAGTTCGTCGGCGCCGAGGAAGGCGGCATGGAGAATCTGGCCGGCAAGACGATCGTGCTGGTCTACCACAACAGCCCCTACGGCAAGGAGCCGATCCCGACACTGCAGGTGCTGGCGGAGAAGTTCGGCTACACGCTCGAACTGCTTCCGGTCGACCATCCGGGGCAGGAGCAGAGAGCGACCTGGCTGCAGATTCGCAAGATCAGGCCCGACTGGACCTTCCTGTGGGGCTGGGGCGTGATGAACCAGGTGGCGCTCAAGGAAGCGGCAGCCATCGCCTATGACATGGAGCGTCTGATCGGCGTGTGGTGGTCTTCCAGCGAGTCGGACGTCGTGCCGGCCGGCGACGATGCCATCGGCTATCGGGGCGGCTCGTTCCACTCGCCAGGCTCGGGCTTCGCGCTCCACGACGAGATCCTGCAAACCCTCTATGGCGGCGACGCGGCGGCTGCGGCGGAGAAGAACTTCGGCGAGGTTCTCTACAATCGCGGGCTCCTGAGCTCGGTCTACACGACCGAGGCGATCCGCACCGCCCAGGCCAAGTACGGCAACCGGCCGCTCACCGGTGAAGAGGTGCGCTGGGGTCTGGAGAACCTCGACCTGACCGAGGAGCGGCTGGCCGAGCTCGGCCTTGCCGGCTTCACTCCGCCGGTGAAGATCACCTGCGAGGACCATGAGGGCAACGGCCCTGTGATCATCCAGCAGTGGGACGGTTCGGCCTGGAACATCGTCAGCGACTGGATTGAGCCCATGCAGGATGTCGTGCGCCCGATGATCGAGGCTGCTGCGGCCCAGTACGCGGAGGAGAACAACATCACCCCGCGCGACTGCTCGCAGGAGATGTGACGCTACAATCGGAGAGTGTGGCCGGGGGTGGCGGCGAGGAAACCGCTGCCACCCCTGAGGCCCTGCTGCGTCTCGACGCGGTCGAGGTCGTCTACGACCATGTGATCTCGGTCCTGCAGGGCGTCAGCATCGCCGTCCCCGAAGGGGGGATCGTCGCCCTGCTGGGGCCGAACGGCGCCGGCAAGTCCACCACGCTCAAGGCGGTCTCCAACCTGCTGCGCGTGGAGCGGGGTGACATCACCGGGGGCCAAATCCACTTCCGGGGCGAGCGCATCGACAAGCTCGCGCCGGGCGATCTTGTGCGCCGCGGCATCATCCAGGTCATGGAGGGGAGGCGCTGCTTCCCCCATCTCACGGTGCACGAGAACCTGCTGACCGGCTCCTATACCAGGAAGGACGGCAAGGCGGCGGTAAGCGCCGACCTCGAGCGGGTCTACGCGCACTTCCCCGCCCTCGCCGAGCGGCGTCGCATTCTCGCGGGCTTCATCTCGGGCGGAGAGCAACAGATGCTCGCCATCGGCCGCGCGCTGATGTCGCGGCCCACCATGGTCCTTCTCGACGAGCCATCCATGGGCCTCGCGCCGCAGGTGGTGGCTCGGATTTTCTCGGAAGTCCGCCTCCTCAACCGGGAGGAAGGGGTCACCTTCCTGCTTGCCGAGCAGAACGCCAACGTGGCCCTCGGCGTGGCCGATTACGGCTACATCATGGACAGCGGCCAGATCGCTCTGGAAGGCACTGCTGAGGAGCTCCACGGAAATCCGGCGGTGAGAGAGCACTATCTCGGCCTCTCGCACGCCGCCGACGCTGCCTCGGATGAAGGCGGCCATGCCGGCTGATCCGAAGAACGGCCACCCGGCGCCGGGCGAGCCGATGCTCAGCGTGGAGGGCATCGCGCTCCGCTTTGGCGGCGTCCAGGCGTTGGCCGGTGTCGAGTTCACGATTTATGCCGGCGAGATTTGCGCCATCATCGGGCCCAACGGCGCCGGCAAGACCTCCATGCTCAACGTGCTGAACGGCGCTTATCAGCCGAGCGAGGGCACGATCACCTTCAAGGGTCGCACGCGCCGCAAGATGCACCCACGCGTCGCCGCCCTGGAGGGCATGGCCCGCACATTCCAGAACGTCGCGCTGTTCAAGGGTATGAGCACGCTCGACAACGTGATGGCCGGCCGCAACCTCAAGATGCACAGCAACTTCGTTGCCTGCCTGCTGCCGGTAGGACCGTCGCGGGCGGAGGAAGCGCGCCACCGCGCCCACGCTGATGAGGTCATCAGCTTCCTCGAGATCGAGGACATCCGCAACGTGCCGGTGGGCCGGCTGCCTTACGGCCTGCAGAAGCGAGTGGAGCTCGCCCGCGCGCTCGCGGCCGAGCCCGATCTGCTCCTGCTCGACGAGCCCATGGCCGGAATGAACCGGGGTGAGAAGGCCGAGATGAGCCGCTTCATCCTGGAGACCAAGGCGCGCTTCGGCACGACCATGGCCCTGATCGAGCACGACATGAGCGTAGTCATGGAGCTTTCCGACCACATCGTCGTGCTCGACTACGGCCGCAAGATTGCCGACGGTACGCCCGAGGAGGTGCGCACCGACCAGACCGTGATCGACGCCTATCTGGGCGTCGCGACCGAGGACGACGCGTGATGGAGTTTCTCTGGGACTTCTTCGTCGCGCCCTTCATCGACATGATCGAGTTCCCGATATTCCTGGCCGAGGTCGCGGTCTCCGGTCTGCTCACCGGCGTCATGTACTCGCTGGTGGCACTCGGCTTCGTGCTCATCTTCAAGGCCTCCCAGGTGTTCAACTTCGCACAGGGCGCGATGGTGCTGTTCGCCGCGCTCACTCTGGTGGGATTGATGGAGCACGGCGTGCCGGTCTGGGGCGCGCTGCCGGTCACGGCGATCGTCATGGTCGCGCTTGCCTTCGCGATTGAGCGCGGGATGCTGCGCCCGCTGATCAATCAGCCGCCGATCACGCTCTTCATGGCGACTATCGGACTGAGCTTCCTGCTCGAGGGCGCCGGCGAATGGGTCTGGGGCTCGAACGTGAAGGCGCTCGACCTCGGCATCCCGAATTCCCCGGTCGATGTCGGTGGCATGCTGCTGAACGAGTTCGACCTCATTGCCGCTTTGGTGGCGGCGGTGCTCGTGGCGGCGCTGGCGCTGATCTTCCAGCACACGCCCATGGGCCGCGCGCTCAGGGCGGTGGCCGACGACCCGCAGGCCGCGCTCTCCCTCGGCATCTCGCTCCGGACCATCTGGATCATCGTGTGGTCGGTGGCGGGGGTCGTCGCCATCGTCGCGGGCATCATGTGGGGGGCGAAGAGCGGCGTGCAGTTCAGCCTGTCGCTGATCGCGCTGAAGGCGCTGCCCGTGCTCATCCTGGGCGGGCTGACGTCCGTTCCCGGCGCCATCGTCGGCGGGCTCATCATCGGCCTCGGTGAGAAAGTCGCCGAGGTCTATTGGGGCCCGGTGATCGGCGGCGCGATCGAGAACTGGTTCGCCTACATGCTGGCGATGCTTGTTCTCATGTTCCGGCCCCAGGGCCTGTTCGGCGAGAAGATCATCGAGCGGGTGTGACCGTGCTCAGCTATTTCAACGACCTCTACAGCACCTTCTTCGCGACCCGTTCGCGCACGATCAACACGGTCTTCGTGACCGTGATCTCGTTGCTCGCGCTCTTCGCCGTTCCGACGTTGGCGAACGAATACTGGCTGCAGGCAATTCTGATTCCGTTTCTGATCTTCGCGCTCGCGGCACTTGGTCTCAACCTGCTCACCGGCTTCGCCGGTCAGCTCTCCCTCGGCACCGGCGGCTTCATGGCGGTCGGTGCCTATTCAGCCTTCAAGATGACGACCGCGTGGCCCGAGTTGGACATTATCGCCATCTTCTTCATCTCGGGCTTCTTCGCCGCCGGCGTCGGCATCCTGTTCGGGCTGCCAAGCCTGCGCATCAAGGGCTTCTATCTGGCGGTGGCGACGCTCGCCGCGCAGTTCTTCCTGATCTGGCTCTTCAACCGGGTGCCGTGGTTCTACAACGACAACCCGTCGGGCACGATCACGGCGCCGCCACGCACCTTCGCAGGCGTCATGGTCACCGGGCCCGAGGCCGCCGCAGAGGTGCGCTATCTGGTGGCGCTCGTCTTGCTGGCGGTCTTCGTCTTCTTCTCCTGGAATCTGATGCGGAGCCGCTTCGGCCGCGCCTGGATGGCGGTGCGCGACATGGACGTGGCCGCCGAGATCGTCGGCATCCCGCTACTGCGCACCAAGCTGCTTGCCTTCGGCGTAAGCTCCTATCTCTGCGGCGTCGCTGGCGCGCTCTTCGTCTTCCTTTATCTGGGCAGCGCCGAGACAATTGCCTTCGACGTCAACGTCTCATTCCTGGTGCTCTTCATGATCATCGTGGGCGGCCTCGGGTCGATCACGGGCTCGATTATCGGTGCCGCTTTCATCACCATCCTGCCGATCTTCCTGACCAACCTGAACCCGATCCTCGGCATCGACTTGGCCGTGGACCTCGCCAAGCATATCGAGGTCATCATCTTCGGCGGCCTCATCATCGTGATCCTGATCCTCGAGCCGCACGGCATGGCACGCCTCATCCAGATCTCGCGAGAACGGCTCCGAATTTAGCCCACAGCTTTCGACAGGGTCGTTGACTGTCTACCGTCCCGGCCTGCGGTCCGACTCCCTGGAACATGGTGCGATGCAAGCCGTGCGTCGTTCGAGCCAGGATCGGGCAATGCAGCGACGATTCCGCCGTGCGCGAACGTGCTCTTGCGCCCGTCACCCTTCGGTAGCAGGCGACTCTGGCGCGCGCGACATCCCACTTTTCCCACTTATCCAACTTAATCCCGGTGAATCCCGGAAAAAAAGTTGCTTTGCGCGTCTCGCGGGCCATTGGCACGTGTCGCCTCAGCGGCCGCGCCGTTCCGGGATGATGCCGCGCGGGCTGAAGCGCATGACGAGGAGCAGGATCAGCCCCATCACGATCAGGCGCATGTAGGCCGCGCTGTCGAGCAGGTGGGCGCGGAGCGGTTTGTCTTCGGGAAGGCCAGCGGTGATCGCGTCCATCAGCCAGAAGCCGGCGGGCTCGGCCTCGACCCACACGAACCAGACCAGGAACCCGCCGAACACGGCGCCCCAGTTGTTGCCCGAGCCGCCGACGATCACCATCACCCAGACCAGGAAGGTGAAGCGGAGCGGCTGATAGCTGCCCGGCGTGAACTGCCCGTCGAGCGTGGTCAGCATGGCGCCCGCAATCCCCGTCACCGCCGCGCCCAGCACGAAGATCTGCATGTGGCGCCGGGTCACGTCCTTGCCCATCGCCGCCGCCGCGTCCTCGTTGTCGCGAATGGCGCGCATCATGCGCCCCCAGGGCGAGTTCAGCGCGCGCTCGGCGAGCCAGACGATTGCGATCAGGACCAGCGCGAACAGCACCGCGTAGCAGAGCTTCACGAAGATGCTGGAGCCCGTGATCGGGTCCGCGCCGAGCCAGTGAACCAGGTCGAGGAACCAGGAACTCTGTTGCAGGTCGATTTCGTAGGGCACCGGCCGGTCGAGGCCCGTGACGTTCTTCACGCCGCGGCTGAGCCAGTCCTCGTTCTTGATGACGGTGATGACGATCTCGGCGATGCCGAGCGTGGCGATGGCGAAGTAGTCCGAGCGCAGGCCGAGCGCGACCTTGCCGATGAGCCACGCCGCGCCGGCGGCGAGCAGACCGCCGACAATCCAAGAGAGGATGATCGGCAGGCCGGCGCCGCCCAGATATCCGGTCGTGGCGCTGTCGATGCGTTCGATCTCGTCCACCGCCGGGTCGAAGAAGATGCGGGCGATGAAGAAGCCGGCGACGAGGACGACCGCCGTCCCCGCCGTGCGCAGCGGTTTTCTCCGCACGAAACGGCGCAGCAGAACGATCAGCAGAGCGGCCGCCACCACCACCGCGAGCGCGATGCCGAGACCCGCGCCGCCCGCCGACCATGCGTCCGCCACCGGCGACTGCGAGATGAGCACACCGGCCAGGCCGCCGAGCGCGGCGAAGCCCATCACGCCGACGTTGAGCAGGCCGGCGTAGCCCCACTGCATGTTGAGGCCGAGCGCCATGATCGCGGAGATCAGGCAGAGGTTGAGGATCGAGAGGCTGACCACCCAGGACTGGCCGACCCCGACCGCGATCAACAGCGCCGCCATGCCGACGAAGAGCAGAGGCGTGCGAAGCCTGGGCGTCCAAAGGACGGGCCTAGAGAGCTTCGTCCTCATGACAGCACCCGCCCGCGGAAGATCCCGGTCGGGCGCACCAGCAGCACGACCACCAGGATGACGAAGGAGATTGCGAGCTTGTAGTCGGTCGATAGCAGCTGCATGAGCCCGCTCGGCTCCCAGCTCTCGGGCACCAGGTAGCGCAGGAACTTCTTGTAGGCGTAAGTCACCGCGGTCTCTGAAAGCGCCACGATGAAGCCGCCGGCGACCGCGCCGATGGGGTGGCCGATCCCGCCCAGGATCGCCGAAGCGAAGATGGGCAGGAGCAGCTGGAAGTAGGTGAAGGGCTTATAGCTCTTGTCGATGCCGTACATTGTGCCGGCCACCGCAGCCAGGGTGGCGGCGATCAGCCACGCGTAGAACACCACGCGGTCGGGACTCACGCCCGAGAGCAGCGCCAGGTCCTCGTTGTCCGAATAGGCGCGCATCGCCTTGCCGGCCCGCGTCCGGTGCAGGAACCAGAAGAGTGCAGCCACCGCGATCGCGGCGACAGCGAGTGTCAGCCCTTGCGAGAGCTTGATCGCGAGGCCTTCCTTCAGCCCGGTCGCGGCCTTGAATTCGGAGGCCTTGATGATGAAGCGCGCGCCGTCGGCGAGGCGCCGGTCGTCGGGGCCGATGATGAAGCGGACGATGCCCTGCAGCGCGAACATCACGCCGACCGAGGCGATCAGCAGGATCACCGGCGGGCTCTTGCGCCGCCGGTAGAAGCGGAAGACGACGCGGTCCGCAGCCAGGTTGAAGGCGGCCGCGCCCACGATCCCGAAAGGCAAGGCGATGAGCGCCGTCGGCAGCGGCGCGATGCCGACGCCCATGCCCTGGAACCACCACGTGGTCAGCAGCACGACCATGGTGCCGAACGCCATCACGTCGCCGTGGGCGAAGTTGGCGAAGCGCAGGATGCCGAAGATCAGCGTGACCCCGAGGGCGCCGAGGGCAAGCTGGGAGCCGTAGGCGACGCCCGGCACGATGACGAAATTCAGCAGCAGGACGATCGCGTTCGCGACGTCGGTCATGGGCTACCCGCCGAGGAACGAACGCCGGACTTCGGGGTCGGCGAGGAGTGCTTCGCCGGTGTCCGTGTGGCGGTTCTGGCCGGTGACGAGCACATAGCCCCGATCGGCGATGGTGAGCGCCTGGGCGGCGTTCTGCTCGACCATCAGGATGGCGATGCCGGTCGCGCGGATCTCCAGGATGCGGTCGAAGAGATCGTCCATAACCACCGGGGACACGCCGGCGGTGGGCTCGTCCAGCATGAGCAGCCGGGGCTCGGTCATCAGCGCCCGGCCGATGGCCACCTGCTGGCGCTGGCCGCCCGAGAGCTCGCCGGCGGGCTGGCGCCGCCTCTCCTTCAGGATCGGGAAGAGATCGAAGACCCGCGCCATGGTGTCGGCGACGCCCTCGGAGCGGATGTAGGCGCCCATCTCCAGGTTTTCCTGAACCGTCATGGTGGTGAAGACGTTACGCTCCTGCGGCACAAAGCCCATGCCCTTGCGCACGCGCTCCTGCGGGCTGAGCCGGGTGATGTCCTCGCCGTCGAGCCGGACCGCGCCCTCCCGCAGCACGATCATGCCGAAGACTGCCTTCATCGCGGTCGACTTGCCCGCGCCGTTGGGCCCCACGATGACGGCGACCTCACCCTGCTCGGCCTCGATGGTGCAATCGCGGATGATGTCCGCGCCGCCATAGCCGCCGGTCATGCCTTCGCCGGCGAGAAAGCTCATGATGCGCCCGCGCCGCGCCGCCGCCCGCGCCCGAGGTAGGAATCGATCACCCGTTGGTCCGACTTGACCTCGGCCGGCGAGCCCTGGGTCAGCACCTTGCCCTCAGCCATGACGATCACCGGCTGGCACAGGCGCGAGATGAAGTCGATGTCGTGCTCGATCATGCAGAAGGTGTAACCGCGCTCCCGGTTGAGGCGGAGGATGGCGTCGCCGATGCTCCGCAGCAGCGTGCGGTTAACGCCGGCGCCGACCTCGTCGAGGAACACGATCCGGGGCTCGGCCATCATCGTCCGGCCGAGCTCCAGGAGCTTCTTCTGCCCGCCGGAAAGCGCGCCTGCGCGCTCGGTGGCCACCCGTTCCAGGCCGAGAAACGTGACGACGTCCCAAGCCCGGTCGCGTATCTCCGCTTCCTCGGCACGAACCTTGTCGCGGCGGAACCAGGCGTTGACCAGCGCCTCGCCGGCCTGACCACCCGGCACCGTCGTCAGGTTCTCCAGGACCGTGAGGCTCGAGAACTCGTGCGCGATCTGAAAGGTGCGCAGAACGCCCCTGTGAAAGAGCTGGTGCGGCTTCAGGCCGGTGATCTCCTGCTCTTGCAGGAACACCCGGCCTTCGGAGGGCGGATACACGCCGGCGATGACGTTGAAGAGGGTTGTCTTTCCGGCGCCGTTGGGGCCGATCAGCCCGGTGATCGACCCCTCCTCAATCTCCACACTGACGCCGTCGACGGCGCGGATGCCGCCGAAATGCAGATGCAGGTTCTCGACCCGGATCATGGCAGGCGCGCCGTTCGCGCTGCCTTCCGGGGCAGGGGATGCGGCCGGCGGCCCGGTCATCGCTGCCCGAGCCGCCGTCCGTCATTGCGCGATCTAGCGGATTTCCTTGGTCATGAAGGCGCCGCCCTCGACCTCCATCACCGCATAGGAGCCAGCGGCCTCGCCCACATCGGTGAGCTCGACGTTGGTCGCACCCTGATAGTCGATCTCGCCGCCGTCGGCGAGGATTTGCAGAGCCTTGCCGAGCTCACCCGGTCCGATCTGCTCGCCCGGCGCGTTGGCGACCTCCAGCACCTTGGACGCGGACGCGCCGCGATCGGCCGTGCCCGCCGCCTGCATGGAGAGCGCGATCAGCGCCGCGGCGTCGTAAGACTCACCGCGGAACGGGCCGTCGCCGTCCACGCCGTTGGCTGCCGCAAGCTCGACAAATGCCGCAGCGCCCTCGGAGGCCGAGCCCGGCGCGGTGCCGATCGTGCCGGTCAGCGCGTCGCCGATCGCCTCGATCAACGAGTCCCCGATCATGCCGTCGCCAACGATGAAGTTCTCGAAGGCGCCAGTGTCGACGGCCCCCTGGATGATCCCCTTGCCGCCCTGATCGATATAGCCGAAGACCACAAGGTGCTCCGCGCCCGAGGCTGCGAGCGCGCCCACTTCGGCCGAGTAGTCGCCTTTGCCGTCCTCGTGCGCCGCCGAGATCTCGACTGTGCCGCCGAGGGCGGCGAACGCCGCGCCGAAGCTGCCGTCGAGGCCCTTGCCATAGTCGTTGTTGGTGTAGGTGACGGCAACGCTGCTGATGCCCCGCTCGATCAGAACCTCGGCGAGCACCTGCCCCTGCCGCGCATCCGACGGCGCGGTGCGGAAGAACAGGCCGTTGTCTTCGATCGTGGTCAGCGCCGGCGAGGTCGCCGACGGCGAGATGATGACCACGCCATTCGGCACCGCGACGTTGTTGGTGATGGCGATGGTGACGCCCGAGCAGTCGGCACCGAAGATCGCGGCGACGCCCTCGGCAGTGACCAGACGCTCCGCCGCAGCGGTTGCGGCGGCGGCGTCGATGCAGGTCGAATCGCCCCTGACCGGGACCATCATCTTGCCGCCGAGGAAGGCGCCTGAATCCGACACCTCCTTCATGGCCAGCTCAGCCGAATCCCCCATGGGGGGCGTCAGCGACTCGATCGGGCCGGTGAAGCCGAGAATGACCCCGACCTTCACCTCGTGGCCGTCAGCCTTGGCGTCCGGCGCCAGCCCAAGACAAAGCGCAGCGGCAGCCGCGACAAATGCAACCCAACCTTTCCTTCTCATGATTCGTGCTCCCTGTCCGAGGGTCGCGGCCGCACGCCCCAGCGATGGCGCGGTGCGCCGACCGGTTCGCAAATCATAGCGTGCTTTGACCGGTGTTTCGAACGGATTGGCTAATCGAGTCATGTCTCGTGATCTGCAGTTGCCTTGGTTCGCGCGTTGACGGGCCGCGGGGCAGGGACTATCTCTCAGCCCAAGCGGCGCATCAGGCGGATGACGCGATGGTGGACGTGCAGATCGAGCGGCCGACCACGTCCGTCACGGACGATGCGGCGGCGCTCGCCGAGTCGGGCGTCTCGCTGGAACGCGGCGTCGCGACGCTGCGCGCGGCGCTGGGGACGATGCCGGCAGGCGCTGGCGTCTACTGCATGCGCGACCGGCACGAGAAGCCGCTCTACGTCGGCAAGGCCAAGAGCCTGCGCAAGCGCGTCGCGACCTACGTCAACGTCCGCACGCTGCCGGTCCGCCTGCAGCGCATGATCGCAGCCACGACGTCGGTCGAGGTGATCACGACCGAGGGTGAGGTCGAGGCGCTGCTGCTCGAAAGCAACCTGATCAAGCGGCTCAAGCCGCACTACAACATCCTGCTCCGGGACGACAAGTCGTTCCCCTACATCTTGCTTCGCCGGGGCCACACCTGGCCGCAGATCACCAAGTACCGCGGCGCCAAGAGCGCAGAGGGCGACTACTTCGGCCCGTTCGCCTCGGCGGGCGCGGTGAACCTCACGATCAACGCGCTGCAGCGGGCGTTCCCGCTGCGGTCCTGCTCCGATTCGGTGCTGGAGAGCCGCACCCGGCCCTGCCTGCAGTACCAGATCAAGCGCTGCACCGCGCCCTGCGTCGGCCGCATCAGCAAGGCCGACTACGACGTGCTGGTGGAGGAGGCGCGGTCCTTCCTCGCCGGGCGCAGCAGGCAGGTCCAGAGCCGGCTGACCGAGCGGATGACCGCGGCGAGCGACGCGCTGGAATTCGAGACCGCCGCCGCCTACCGCGACCGCATCAAGGCGCTCGCCCACATCCAGATGCGCCAGGGCATCAACCTGCCCACCATGGACGATGCCGATGTCGTCGCGATACACGACGAGGCCGGCCAGGCCTGCGTGCAGGTCTTCTTCTTCCGCTCCGGCCAGAACTATGGCAACCGGGCGTTCTTCCCGCGTCACGGGGCGGACGAGACGGCCGAGGCGATCCTCCGCGCCTTCATCGGGCAGTTCTACAGCGCGCGGGAAGCGCCGCCGCTGGTCCTGGTCAACCGGTCGCTGGTGGAGGCCCCGCTGCTCGCCGAGGCGCTGACGGTCCGGGCCGGGCGGCGGGTCAGGCTGCATCGCCCGCAGCGCGGCGAGAAGCGCAAGCTGGTGGAGGACGCCGAGCGCAACGCCCGCGAAGCGCTCGCCCGCAGACTCGGCGAGAGCACGGCCCAGCGGCGCCTGCTGGAGAGCCTGGCCCAGAAGTTCGGGCTGGAGAGCGCGCCGGAGCGGATCGAGGTCTACGACAACAGCCACATATCGGGCACCGATGCGGTCGGTAGCCTGATCGTCGCGGGGCCGGACGGCTTCATCAAGAACGCCTACCGCAAGTTCACGATCCGGTCCGTGGCAGCGGCGGAGGACCCTGCCGCGCCCGGCGACGACTACGCCATGATGCGCGAGGTGCTGGCCCGGCGCTTCTCCCGCCTGATCAAGGAGGACCCCGGCCGCGCGGGCGAATCGTGGCCGGACCTGGTGCTGATCGACGGGGGCGCCGGCCAGCTGGGCGAGGCGCGCCGGGTGTTCGCCGACCTCGGCATCGCCGACCTCGCGGTCGCCGCGATCGCCAAGGGGCCGGAGCGCAACGCCGGCCGCGAGCGCATCTTCCTGCCCGACAGGCCGCCGGTCTCGCTCGGCGCGCGCGAGCCGCTGCTCTACTTCCTGCAGCGCCTGCGGGACGAGGCGCATCGCTTCGCCATCGGCACCCACCGGGCCAAGCGCGCCAAGGCCCGCGCCCGCTCGGCGCTGGACGAGATTCCGGGCGTCGGCCCCCGCCGCAAGAAGGCGCTGCTGCACCGCTTCGGCTCGGCGCGAGGGGTGAGCCAGGCGGGCCTCGCCGATCTGGAGACCGTGGACGGCATATCGAGCACGGTCGCGCGCGCGATCCATGACCACTTCCGCGCCGATCATTAGGGGCGCCGAGGTCTCGGAGTCCGTGACGGAGGCCGACCCGCTTCGTGTCGCGAGCTGGCCCAACGCGGTCACCGGGCTCCGCATCGTCATGGTACCCGTGCTCGTCGGCTCGTTCTTCGTCGCCGGTGCGAGCGGACTCTGGCTCGGCTTCGCGGTCTTCGCGGCGGCAGCGCTCAGCGACTTCTTCGACGGCTGGCTGGCGCGCAGGCTCGATCAACATTCGCTGCTGGGACGGATTCTCGATCCCATCGCCGACAAGCTCCTGGTCGCGGCGGCGCTGGTGATGCTGGCGACCGAAGGGCGCGCGCCGGTGATCGCCGTGGTGGCGATTCTCGCCCGTGAATTCCTGATTGCCGGGCTGCGAGAGGCGCTCGCCGGCAAGGTGGCGCTCCCGGTTCAGCCGCTCGCCAAGTGGAAGACCGCGGCGCAGATGGTCGCCATCGCGCTGCTGCTGCTGGCCCCGGCCATCGCGCCCTGGCTGACCGAAGCCACAGGCGCAGGGCTCGCGACCGCCGGCGAAGGGCTGCTCTGGCTCGCGGCAGTGCTGACCTGGGCCAGCGCGATCGGCTATGTTCGGGGCGCCGTGCGCGGCCTGCGGGCGGCACGGCCAGAACGGGAGGAGTAGGTGCGGCGGTTCGGGGTCACGGGGCTGAGCGACAGCGGCAAGACCACGCTGGTTTGCCGGCTGCTGCCGCGGCTGCGCGCGCGGGGCTTGCGCGTCGCCACGGTGAAGCATGCCCACCACGGCTTCGACCTGCTGCCCGAGGGCCATCCCGCCCACACGTGGCGGGCTGCCGGCGCCCGCGACATCGTGCTGGCAGGCTCGGATCGCCTCGCCCACCTGCGCGAGACTGGCGATGACGGCGAGCCGCCGCTGGACCGCCTGCTCGAACGCCTGGAGCCGGCCGACCTCGTGCTGATCGAGGGCTACAAGCGGGGCGGCCACGACAAGATCGAGGTGCGGCGCGGCGCGAGCGGGGCGCCGCTTCTCGCTGCGGCGGACCCCACCGTCGTCGCCATCGCGAGCGACCGGCCGGTGCCGGCGGCGGCTGCGCTCGGGCGCCGGGTGCCGGTCTTCGATATCGACGACGTGGATGGGATCGCCTCGTTCGTGGTGGCGCACTGCGGCGTTGCGGAGAGCGACGAGCCGATGTTGGCCCATGGCACAGCTTAGCGACGACTGCTTCGCCTTCGGCGGCGCGCTGACTCCGGCGGCGGAGGCGCTGGCACAGCTGGAGAGCATCGTCCATCCCATCGCCGAGACCGAGACCGTCGACCTGCGCGCGGCCAATGGGCGCATCCTGGCGGAGACCGTCGTCTCGGAACGCGCGGTGCCGCCGCACGACAACGCCGCCGTCGACGGCTACGCGGTCTACTTCGACGACCTCAACGCGGCAGACGACACGCGCCTGCCCTGCACCGGACGCGCTGCCGCCGGGCACCCCCTCGGGCGGTCCGCCGAGCGGGGCGAGGCGATCCGCGTCTTCACCGGCGCGCCGATGCCTGCGGGGCCCGATACCGTGCTGATGCAGGAGGATTGCCGGGTCGACGGCGACGCCGTCGTCGTGCCGCCCGGGATCAAGCGCGGCGCCAACCGTCGGAACGCAGGCGAGGACATCGCGCCCGGCACCACCATCCTCACCGCCGGCCGGGCCTTGCGCCCGCAGGATGTCGGCCTCGCCGCCTCCATCGGACGCACCGAGCTCCTGGTCTTCCGGCGGCTCAGGGTGGCGATCTTCTCCACCGGCGACGAGGTCTACGAGCCGGGCGTGGCGCTCGGCGAGGGCGGCATCTACGACTCCAACCGCTACGTCATCGCCGGCCTCGCGGAGCGGCTCGGCTGCGCCCTCACCGACATGGGCATCCTGCCGGACAGGCTCGACGCGATCGTGGGCGCGCTGGCCGAGCGCAGCCGCGATCACGACCTGCTGCTCACCTCCGGCGGCATGTCGACCGGCGACGAGGATCACGTCAAGGCAGCGGTGGAGGCGCTCGGCCACCTGCATTTCTGGCGCCTCGCCATCCGGCCGGGGCGCCCCATCGCTCTCGGCCAGGTCGGTCGCGTGCCCTTCATCGGGCTCCCAGGCAACCCGGTGGCCGTCATGGTCACCTTCCTGCGCTTCGCGCGCCCGCTGATCCTGCGCCTCGGCGGCTGCACCGAAGTGGAGCCCGCGCACTATCGGGTGCCGGCGGCCTTCGACTACAAGAAGAAGCGGGGGCGACGCGAATGGCTGCGGGCGCGGCTCTCGGCGCGGCCGGACGGCACCCTCGGGGCGGAGAAATTCGCCCGCGACGGCGCCGGAATCCTCACATCCGCGGTCTTCGCCGACGGGTTGATCGAGCTGCCTGAAGACCTCACCTCGCTCAGCGTAGGCACGATGGTGGACTTTCTCCCGTTCAACGAGATGTACCGATGACATTGCTTTACTTTGCCTGGGTCCGGGAACGGATCGGCCGTGATTCAGAGGAGATCGCGCTTCCCGCCGATGTGCAGACGGTGGCGGCATTGCTCGACTGGCTGCGCAGCCGCGGCGGCGGCTATGCCCAGGCGCTCGAAGACTTGTCGGTGATTCGTGTCGCAGTCAATCAGGAGTTCGCCGGGCCGGATCACGCGGTGGCCGACGGCGACGAAATCGCGCTCTTCCCGCCGGTGACGGGCGGAGCCCGGCCGTGATCCGGGTCCAGCGCGAGGACTTCGACATCGGCGCCGAGATCGAGGCGCTGACGGGCGGCAACGATCAGATCGGTGCCGTCGCGTCGTTCGTCGGCATCACCCGCGCCGATGCGGGCGCCGCCGCCGGCGACGCGGTGACCGCGATGACGCTGGAGCACTACCCGGCGATGACCGAGAAGCAGCTCGCGGACATCGAGGCCGAGGCGTGCCGGCGCTGGGAGCTCACCGCGTCGCTGATCGTCCACCGTTATGGCCGGCTGGAGCCCGGCGACCGCATCGTGCTCGTGGTGACTGCCGCGGCGCACCGCCGCGCCGCGCTCGATGCCTGCGCCTTCCTCATCGACTGGCTCAAGACCAAAGCGCCGTTCTGGAAGCGCGAGGAGACCGCCGAGGGTGACCGCTGGGTCGCGGCGCGCGACGCGGACGACCGCGCCGCCGAGCGCTGGCACAGCGGGTCATAATCTGACTACCGAACCTTCAAACAACGAAACACCTGCTCGTCACAGTTAGCACCCCCAGTTCTCATGTCGGTTGTTGAGCGAATTCTGGTTATCAAGCATGGCGCGCTCGGGGATTGGGTCCTCGCCACGGGATGCTTCGCGGCGATCCGCCGCCATCATCCGTCTGCACGCATCACCCTGCTGACGACGCCCGCCTTTGCCGAATTGGGCGGGCGTTGCGGCTGGTTCGACGAGGTTTGGACGGACGAACGTCCGAGCATTCTGGCCGATCCCCTGGCGTGGATCAGGTTACGCAGGCGCCTGATCGAAGGTGAATTCCTGCGCGTCTATGACCTCCAGACATCGAGCCGCACCGGGCATTACTTTCGTATGCTGCCGCGCCGCTGCCGCCCCGAATGGTCGGGGACCGCCTCCGGCTGCTCGCACCCGCATCGCAATCCCCAACGGCCGTTCATGCACACGCTAGAGCGTCTGGCGGAACAACTCGGCATCGCCGGCATTGGGGACGTGCCGGCACCCACTCTCGAGTGGCTGGATGCCGATATCGACGCGTTGGCACCACCCGGCGCCTTCGCGCTCATCGTGCCGGGGGGATCGGCACACCGGCCGGAAAAGCGCTGGCCGTCCCGGCGGTTTGCCGACCTCGCCCGGCTCTTGTCCGCACGCGGCATGATCCCCGTCCTGATCGGCGCGGAGGCCGAGGCGTCGGTACTCGATGACATCGCGGGACACGTGCCAAGAGCAACTAATTTGGGCGGTCGCACCAGCCTGGGTCAGGTCGCCGCCCTAGCGCGACGCGCGATGTGCGCCGTGGGCAACGACACGGGTCCCATCCATATCGCTGCCACGGTCGGTTGCCCCACCGTTGCGCTATTCGGCGCCGGCTCTGACCCCATCCAATACGGGCCGCGCGGAGAGGCGGTAGAGGTCCTGCGTCGCGTGCCGCTGGCGAGCCTGCCTGTCGCCGAAGTCATCGCCGCGGCCGAGCGGATTGCGGCGCGCGCCTGACAGACCATGAGTCGCGAAATGACCCCGTCCACTTTGAGCAGCGGCGAAGAACACCCTAGAACCAGAGCTGGGTCAGGAACGCTCCTGAACGGCATCTTTCGCGCGTTTGCCCTGTTGCTGCCGATCGTCAGCGTCGCAGCGCCCAAAGGCACCGTGGTGCTTCTGCTGCTCGCGGCGGCCCTCGCCGTTCCGACCTATTGGTGGGCGAACAGGCGAATCCCGATTCCCGATTTGAGGATTGCGATCGCCCTTGCGCTATTCGTCGCGTGGTGTGCGATCGCCTCCACCTGGAATGTCGACGCCGCACGCTCTCTTGGGCTCGCGCTCCGCATTGCCGTGATCCTCGCGGGCGGCATGGTGCTGTTCCCTGTCGCGGCCGCATTGGACGGAGCCGTGAGGAGAGAGATCGGCCGATGGCTCGTCGTCGGGTTAGGCCTGAGCCTTGCTTTCGTGGCCGTGGAGACGGGGCTCGACTATCCGGTGCTTCGATTGTTCAAGACGGCGGAACCCGGAAAAGAGGCGGTCTGGTTCAATCGTGGCGCTGTTGCGATGGCGATGATTGTCTGGCCGGTGACCGTCCATCTCTGGAAGGGAAGGCTTGGCTGGAAGGCCCTCTTTGTTCCCGTTTTTCTCGGAACCGCTTCACTATTTCTGGAAAGTGAGTCAGCGACGCTCGGCTTCGCCGCGGGCGTCGCGGTCGTACTGTTGGCCGTCATTCATCGCAAGGCCGGCCGGACGATCACCATTGCGGCAACCCTTTTGGCGTTCGTCGCAATGCCTTTCGTAGCTCTGGAATTGCACAATCGTGGGTGGCACCGGGCGGACTGGCTGCCCGCATCGGCCCAGCACCGCGTCGAGATTTGGGACTTCACCGTCCAGCGTATCGCCGAGAAACCCGTATTCGGGTGGGGCTTCGACGGTTCTCGTCACATGGGATCGTTGTTCCCTGCACCTAGCGACACCGGTCGCGACGTCGCGGCCTTGCACCCCCATAGCGCGCCGCTGGAAGTCATGCTCGAACTCGGCGCCGTCGGCGCCGTTGTCGCGCTCGCGTTACTGTGGCTCGTCGTGATGCGTTTAGACCGGGTATCCGACCACACACGGGTGTTCGGGCAGGCCCAATTCGTCGCCACAATGGCCATAGGCTCCGTTTCGCATGGCGCTTGGCAAAACTGGTGGCTCGCCCTGGTCGTTTCCGCAGCCCTTATGATTTCTCTCACCGCGGAACCAAGCGAGCCCAAGAACGCGATGGAAAACAGTTGAGGTGAGGGCCCCAACCTCCAGGCCGGAATGACGTGTCAGGAAAGTCGCGGGAAACCCGCGCCCGCAGACAATGCAGACGCGCCGGCCTAATCCCGTGCGCGCACCGTCGTCGCGTAGTCCGCCATCAGTGTGCGGGTGACTGGCCCGACCTGGAAGTTGTGCTCGTCGATCGCGCCGACCGGCGTGACCTCAGCAGCGGTGCCGGTGAGGAAGATCTCGTCGCTCTTCGGGATTTCGTCGGGCATGATCGCGCGCTCGATCACCTCGTAACCGCGCTCTTCTGCGAGCTCGATGACCGTGCGCCGAGTAATCCCGTCCAGGAAGCAATCCGGCGACGGTGTGTGAATGACGCCGTCCTGGACGAGGAAGATGTTGGCGCCGGTCGCTTCGGAGACCTGTCCGCGCCAGTCGAGCATCAGTGCGTCGTGACAACCCTCCCGCTCGGCTTCGTGCTTGCTGAGGGTGCAGATCATGTAGAGCCCGGCGCATTTCGCCTTCACCGGTGCCGTATCCGGCGCCGGCCGGCGCCAGCGCGCGGTCTTCAGCTTAATGCCTCGCGTGACCGCGTCCTCGCCGAAATAGGCCGGCCACGCCCAGGCGGCGATCGCCACGTGTATCGTGTTGTGCTGCGCCGAAACGCCCATCATCTCGGCGCCGCGCCAGGCCACCGGCCGCACATAGCCGTCGCCGATGCCGAGCCTGTCGACGACGAGCTTTGAGGCCTCCACCAGCGTCTCGCGGCTGTAGGGGATCTCGAAGCCCAGCGCGTCGGCGGAATCCAGCAGCCGCTGGGTGTGTTCCTCCACCTTGAAGATGCGGCCGTCGTAGACCCGTTCGCCTTCGAACACGCAGCTCGCATAGTGCAGGCCGTGGCTCAGCACGTGCAGCTTCGCGTCGCGCCACGGCACCAGCGCGCCGTTGTACCAGATGTCTCCGTCGCGATCGTCGTAGGGAATGAGGTCGGCCATGGCGCTCACGGATGGTCGGTGGGTGGTCAGAAAGCTGTTGCGCTCCCTATCATCGGCCTGCATATAAGTCAACGTGACTGACGTAAAGGCCGGGCCCAATCCGCTCTATCTGCGTGAAGACCAGCTTCACGAGGCGATGGAGCTGCTGTTCTTCGCCTATCGGGATTTTACGACCGAATGCGATGCAATCCTCGCGTCCCACGGCTTCGGGCGCGCACATCACCGGGTCGTCTATTTCGTCGGCCGCAATCCGGACATCTCGGTCACATCGCTGCTGGAAATCCTGAGGATCACCAAGCAAAGCCTGTCGCGGGTGCTCGGCCGGCTGGTGAGCGAGGGATTCGTGACGACCCGGCAGGACCCCGCCGACGGACGCCGCCGGTTGCTCGCCCTCACGGCGAAAGGCCGGAGTCTGGAGAGCCGCCTGTCCGCGACCCAGCGGGCCCGCATTGCCAAGGCTTACCGCAGCGCGGGCGGCGTCGCCGTGGAGGGATATCGGGAGGTGTTGATGGGAATCATCGACGAGGCTGACCGGCGCCGCTTCCACCGGCCCTGAGGCTGGCGTGTCGGATCGGCCCATCCGGCGAGGGACAATGCGTCGATGAACGACGAGAGCGCAGCGACCAGCGTCGCCCACCGGGAGGCGCCGCCGGCCGAGGCGGAGCACATCCTGGTGGTGGACGACGACGACCGCCTGCGCAAGCTGCTCGGCCGCTATCTGCGGGATAACGGATACCTCGTTTCCACCGCGAGCACGGCCGCCGAGGCGCGGGCCAAGCTCGACGGCATGACCTTCGACCTCATCGTGCTCGACGTGATGATGCCGGGCGAATCGGGAGTCGAGTTCACGCGCGGGCTGCGTCGTTTGGACGCGGTTCCGGTCTTGCTGCTCACGGCCATGACCGAGCCGGAAGACCGCATCGCGGGGCTGGAAAGCGGCGCCGATGACTATCTGACCAAGCCCTTCGAGCCACGTGAGCTGCTGCTGCGCGTCGCCACCATCCTGCGACGCACGGCGGCTGCGCCCCCTGCGACACCCGAGACCTGCGTCGTAATGGGGGAGGTCCGCTATTTTCCGGCGCGGGATCAGCTCCTGCGGCGCGACGAGCCGGTACGGCTGACCACGGCCGAGGCCGACCTCCTCCGGGCCTTCGCTGCCAATCCGGGAGAAACGATGAGCCGGCACGCGCTGAGCGAGCGTCTCGGCGGCGGCGCCTCGCGCCGCGCGATCGACGTGCAAATCGCCCGGTTGAGGCGCAAGATCGAGCCAGAACCCCAGAATCCGCGTTACCTGCAGACCGTCTGGGGCCGGGGCTATGTGTTGCGATCCGATTGAGTCGCGGCGTCCGCAGAGGGAGCGTTCGCCGTGAACCTGCTACGGACATTCATGCCGCGCGGCCTTTTCTGGCGGGCGTTCCTGATCATGCTCATCCCGCTGATTCTGGTTCAGGCGACGGTGGTCTACATCTTCTTCGAGCGACACTGGGATACGGTGAGCAACCAGCTGGCATTGGATGTCAGCGGCGATGTCCTCTCCATCATGCGTATGTCGGAAGGCGTGACCGACCCCGCGGAGCGTGCCCGGATCGACGAGATCGCCCGGCGGGAGATGCAGTTCGGGGTCGTCTTCGAGGATGGCGCGGTGCTGCCCGACGAGGCTCCGCGGCAGAGCGGTGGCATCTCTTACGAAATGCTGCACCGGCAGCTCGACCAGCGCATCGGGGCCCCCTACCATCTCGATAGCACTCTGCCCGACAAGGGAATGACAATTCGGGTCCAGCGGCCGGACGGCGTGTTGACCCTGCTGACGACGACCAGGCGCTTGCGGGAATCGACCACCGTCCTACCCTTCCTGTGGATGGCAGGGATGGCGCTCGTGGTGACGACAATCGCCGTCCTGTTTCTGCGTAACCAGGTTCGCCCGATCAGGCGGCTGGCGGCTGCCGCCGACGCGCTGGGCAAGGGCCGGCCCGTGACCGACCTCAAGCCCGCAGGCGCGTCCGAGGTTCGTCTCGCGGGCGCCGCCTTCCTGGAGATGCAAGGGCGGATCCAGCGTCAGATCACGCAGCGCACCGAAATGCTCGCCGGGGTCTCTCACGATCTTCGGACCCCGCTGACCCGGGTGCGGCTGCAGCTCGCCATGCTGGCCGATGCGCACCCCGATTCGCGGGCCGAAATCGGCGAATCCGAGCAGGACCTGCTGCTCATGGAGCACATGATCGACGAGTACATGGCCTTCGCCCGCGGCCAGGGCGGGGAGGCGCCGGTCAGCACCGACCTTGCCGAGATCATCGACGATGTCACGGCGGACGCCCGCGACAAGGGCAGCCCGATCACGCTCGAGGTCGAGCGCCCCCTGGTCATGGCGCTCCGGCCGAACGCCATCCGCCGCTGCCTAACCAACCTGGTGGAGAATGCCGTACATCACGGCGCACAGGTCGCGATCAGTGCCGTTCGCCGGGACGACATCGTCTCGGTGGCGATCGAGGACGACGGGCCGGGCATTCCCGAAGACCAGCGGGAAGAGGTGTTCAAGCCGTTCTTCCGGCTCGACGACGCGCGCAACCCGCGCACCGGCGGTGCCGGTCTCGGGCTCGCGATCGCGCGCGATGTCGCGCGCGGGCATGGCGGCGACATCCGCATGAGCGGCGGCTCGCTCGGCGGCTTGCGCGCCGAGCTTCGCCTACCGGTTTAGGTCGGAAGCTTACCCGGCTTCGGCGGCCTGGGCGTCGCGCCAGCCGCGGCGCGGCGCGAGGCGGCAGAGCGAGCGCGTCATTCGGTCGAGGCGCTTGAGCCGACGGTCGAGCACGGCCATGGTGCGCGCCATGTCCTCGCTGTCGTCATGGATCCAGACCCGGAGCATGGTGAGATAGAGCGTGCACAGCGCGTTCACCCGAAGCTCGCCGCGCAGACCGGCGCTGCTCAAGTCGGCCGCTTCGAGCATCCAGCGCATCGAGCGCCGCATCGTGAGCGACCCGCACAGCACGCCTTCCGGGTTCGATGGGGCGCTCCGCACGATCGCGACGACCCCTTCCCTGCGAGTATTCAGCAGATCGAAGCGCTTCATCAGCACGTCGAACAGGCGCTCGGTGGCTGGGCGCCCGGCCATCTCGGGGTCCCGTGCGGCCAACACCTCGCGGTCGACGCTGGCAGAGTAGGCCGCGACGATGGCGCTCTTGGAGGAAAACTCCGCGCGCAGCTCCGCGAGGGAGACTCCGGCGGCCTCGGCGATGTCGCCGAGGCTGACCCGCGCCCAGCCGCTGCTCGCGGCCAGTGTCAGCGCACCTTCGATGATGGTCTGGGGCACGTCCTTGCGCTTGCCGGCCCCTGCTGCAGTCTTCCTTGGCATGGTCCTGCACCTCGCCGCCGCCAGAGCCTGAAGTGTAGGCCGCTGTAAATCCGGCGGTCAACGCGTCCGCGGTGGAGCGACTACGATGGGGCGAGGGCGCGGCTACGCTCGGCGGCGGCGCGCACCGCGCGGGTCATGAGCGGGCTGAGCCCGTCCGCCGCCATCAGGACCGAGAGCGCGGCCTCCGTGGTGCCGCCGGGGCTGGTCACGTTGCGGCGAAGCTGGGCGGCGTCGTCTTCCGCCTGCGCCAGCAGGGCGCCGGCGCCGCTCACCGTGCGCTCGGCCAGCAGGCGGGCGAGGTCCTCGGGCAGTCCGGCATCGACGGCGGCCTCTGCCAGGCATTCCGCGAGCAGGAAGACGTAGGCCGGGCCGCTGCCGGAGACCGCCGTCACCGCATCCATGTGGGACTCGTCGTCGATCCAGGAGACGGCCCCCACCGCCCCCAGCAGCCCCTCGCAGAGTGCCTTCTGATCCCCGCTTGCGGCCGCATTGGCCCAGGCGACGGTCATGCCCTCGCCGATGGCGGCCGGCGTGTTGGGCATGGCGCGGACGATGGGCACGTCGCCGAGGTCACGCTCCAGCAGGGCGGAGGGCCAGCCGGCGGCGATGGAGAGGTGCACGCAATCCGGGGCGCCGAAGCCCGCGTATTGGGGCACGACCTCCGCCATTACCTGCGGCTTGACCGCGAAGACGATCGCCGAGGGATTGAGCGTGACGGGCAAGGCTGCGGGCTCGCGCACGCGCGCCACCCCGAGCGGGGCGAGACGTTCGGCCACGCCGTCGTCCGGCTCGACGATTCTGAGCTGCGCGGCCTCCAGCGGCCCGCGCAGCCACCCGACCGCGAGCGCGCCGCCCATCCTGCCGCCGCCGACCAGGACGATGGGGCCGGGAGCCGTCATCAGGCCCTCCCGCGCGGTTCCATGAGCGCCGCCTCGAACGCCTCTTCGGGCGCGAGGCCCGCCTGGATCACCTGCTGGAAGGCCGGATAGAAGCGCTCGCACTCGGCGACGCCCACGGTCACCACCTCGACGATCTGCGAGTCCTCCACGCCCTGGGTGCCGCGCAGCAGGAGCGCGTGGCGCCAGGTCGGCCGGCCCTCCTCGGCCCAGAGGTCGAAGTGGCCGACCCACAGGCTCTCGTTGATCAGGTTGACCAGGGCGCAAACCGCCGGCCTGCGCTCATCGGGCACGCCCATGTCGAAGCCGCTGGCGAAATGCAGCACGTCGAGATCGGCGCGGTAGGCGAACCAGAGCTGGTATTCGCACCAGCTGCCCGTCAGCGAGCCGGTAAGGTCCTCTTCGCCCATGCGCTCGAACGAGAGCCGGCTCGCCATCATCACCCGCTCGACCGCATCGAGCGTGTCGCTGGACAGGCGCTCCGGTTCCACAAGCGACACCGCCATCTCATCGCCCCGTCGTAGTGCCAACACACGCGGCAGGCGTTGCTGCCTACCACATATGACGCTAACTACAATAAGATGGGATGGCGAGATAGAAAATCCCAAAATGTTGCGTCTTGGGGTCCCGAAGGTACCGGCGGGCTAAATCGGAAGCTGCGGCGCGGCGCCGTCGGGCAAGGGAACGCGATGCTCGTTCAACGTCATCGCGATCATCGCGTAGTAGCCGTTGAGCGCCGTCAGCTCGACCACCCCGGCGGGGCCGAACAGCGCGAGCGTTTTGTCGTAGGTCTCGTCGCTGACCGCGCGGTTGATCTGCAGCTCGCAGGTGAAGTCGTAGACCGTCACCTCGTCCTCGGCCGAGAGCGGCGGCGGGCGCCGGTGCTTGATCGCCTCGATCACCGCATTCGGCAGGCCCGCGCGCGCCGCCTCGGCCGCGTGCCAGTGCCATTCGTACTGGCACGACCAGTGGCGGGCGACCGCGAGGATCGCAAGCTCGCTCAGCCGCGGCTCCAGGCTGGTCTGGTAGCGCAACAGGGCGCCCAGCGCCTGCACGCGGTCTGCGAGCTCGGCGTTGTGCAGGAGCACCATGAAGAGGTCGGGCACCGTGCCGCGCGGCCCGCTCTGGATCGCGTCGCAGACGCGGCGTTGCTCCGCCGTCAGCTCTTCGACGCCGGGCAGCGGTAGCCGCGTTGCGGTCACGCCGCGCCCCGCTCCCTGCCGGCCGCCTCGCGCTCGGCAATCGGCGGCACGAATTGCAGGTCGGTGTCCCAGGGAAAGAAGATCCAGGTGTCCTGGCTGACCTCGGTCACGAAGGTGTGCGCCTCGCCCCGGCCGGCCGGCTTGGTATAGACGCAGGCGAAGTGGGCCTTCGGCAGCATCTCGCGGACGATGCGGGCGGTGGCCCCGGTATCGGCCAGATCGTCGACGATCAGGACGCCCTCGCCGTCGCCCGACACCGGCTTGAGGACTTGCGCGGAGCGCTGGTCCTGGTGGTCGTAGGAAGAAATGCAGACGGTGTCGATCATACGAATGTCCAGCTCGCGCGCGACAACGGTCGCCGGCACCAGGCCGCCGCGGGTGACCGCGACGATGCTGCGCCAGGGGCCGAGCTCCGCCAGCCGCCAGGCGAGCGCGCGCGCGTCCCGATGTAGCTGATCCCACGAAACCGGGAAGCCCTTTGCGTATCGTTCTGTCATCTCGTTCCCCGTCCTGAGCCGTTGTCGCGTGGGCGCACATGCAACCGGACAACGCCCGGCGGGGCAAGGGGACCATTGTCCGTAGAATCAGGGCGGCATGACTGCAGCCGCGCCGCCTTTCGATCCCGGCTCGATGCGGGTAAGAAGCGGCGCATGGCGGACCGAGTGCGGGCGCTGCCGGGCAGCGAAGCCGAGACGCGGGCGCTCCTCGAGGAGGGGCGCTATGTGGCGGACGATGCGCTGGTCAAGACCCTCTACCTGAGCTTTGCCCTCGGCCGCCCGCTGCTGCTGGAGGGCGAGGCCGGCTGCGGCAAGACCCAGCTCGCCGCGACGCTGGCCGAGACCCTGGGCCGCCGGCTGCTGCGCCTGCAGTGCCACGAGGGCCTCGACTCGGCCGCAGCCGTCTACGAGTGGAACTACGCCGCCCAGATGCTCGCGATTCGCCTGGCCGAGCGCGGCGGCACCGGGCGCGACGCCCTGGCCGAGGACATCTTCGGCGAGCGCTTCCTGGTCAAGCGCCCGCTGCTCACGGCGCTGGAGCCCGATCCCCTCGGCCCGCCGGTCCTGCTGATCGACGAGATCGACCGGGCCGATGCGCCCTTCGAGGCCTACTTGCTGGAGGTGCTCTCCGAATTCCAGGTGAGCGTGCCCGAGGTCGGCACGGTGACGGCCGCCGAGCGCCCCATCGTCGTCATCACCTCCAACCGCACGCGCGAGGTGCACGACGCGCTCAAGCGCCGTTGCCTCTACCACTGGGCCGACTATCCCGACGCCGCGCGGGAGAAGGCCATCCTGCGCGCGCGCCTGCCGGGGGTCGAGCAGCGGCTGAGCGACAACATCGCCGCCTTCATCGAGCGCATGCAGAAGGCCGACCTCTCCACGGTGCCGGGGCTGGGCGAGGTGATCGCGTGGTCGAGCGCCGTGGTCCAGCTCGACCAAATCGAGCTCGACCCCGAGACCATCCAGGCCAACCTCGAGCGCTTGCTCGCCTATCAACGGGGCCTCGCGGAGGCCAGCGGCCGCGCCCCGGCAGCGCCGCCCCGGCCCGGGCAGCGGCCGTGACGACCTGGCAACAGACGTTCGAGACCGAGGCGGGCGGCACGCTCGCCTATAACGTCATGCATTTCGTGCGGGGCTTGCGCGGCGCCGGCCTGCCGGCAGGGCCGGGCAAGACCATCGAGGCGGTGCGCGCCGTCGAGGCGGTCGACCCCATCCGGCGCAGCGATCTCTACTGGGCGCTCCACGCGGTGCTGGTCGAGCGGCGCGATCAGCACGACCTCTTCGACCAGGCGTTCCGGCTGTTCTGGCGCGAAATCCGGATGGAGAGCGCGGTCCAGGGGCCGGTCATGGGGACCGACAGACTGCCCCAGCCGGAGGCTCCGCCGGCAAGCCGGCGGGCCAGCGAGGCCATCGCGCCCCGCCTGCCGGAAGAGGAGGAAAAAGAGGAGAACGTCGAGATCGAGCTCGACGCCGTGCTCACCTTCTCCCCCCAGGAAGTGCTGCAGGAGATGGACTTCGAGGACATGTCGGCGGACGAGCTGGCAGAGGCGAAGCGGGCGATCGCGGCGCTTCGGCTGCCGATCAAGCCGGTGCCGACGCGTCGCTTCCGGCCCGACCCGCTCGGCCGGCGCATCGACATGCGCGCCACCCTCCGCGCGAGCCTGCGTTCCAGCGGCGACATGATGCCGCTCAAGCGCCGCTCCCGCGCCGAGCGGCTGCCGGCGCTGGTGGTACTCTGCGACGTGTCGGGCTCCATGAGCCGCTACTCGCGCATGTTCCTGCACTTCGTCCACGCCGTGACCAACGACCGCGACCGGGTGCACAGCTTCCTCTTCGGCACCCGGCTCACCAACATCACGCGCCACCTCCGGCACCGCGACGTGGACGTCGCCATGAGCCGCGCGAGCCGCGCCGTGCGCGACTGGTCCGGCGGCACCCGGATCGGCCCCTGCCTCAAGGACTTCAACCATTACTGGTCGCGCCGCGTGCTGGCCCAGGGCGCGTTGGTGCTGCTGATCACCGACGGGCTCGACCGCGACGATCTCGTCATTCTGCAGGCCGAGGTGGAGCGGCTGCACAAGTCCTGCCGCCGCCTGATCTGGCTCAACCCGCTGCTCCGCTACGAGGGCTTCAAGCCCGAGGCCGGCGGTGTGCGCACCATCCTGCCGCACATCGACGAGTTCCGGCCGGTCCACAACATCGCGAGCCTGATGGACATTGCCGCCGCCCTGAGCGAGCCGGCGGACGCCGATCCGAGCACCACCTGGAGCTGAGACCGGGCCTACAAACCCCCGCTTCAACGAAAGCCGCCCGGCGGGCAGCTTGAAGCGTGAGTCTGGCGCGGCTAAGCTTCCTATGAGTTGTCGAGTGGCAAATTAGTGAACAAAATTCGGCAGAAGAAAGGGAGGCACCATGAATTCAATAGCAAGGACGACCCTTCGATCGGCTGGAATACTCGCGATTGCCGGCGCTCTCGCGTTCGGCACGCTGTCAGCGGCGAAGGCGGAAGACAACGTCGGCGATCCCATCGGCATCGGCTTCAATGCACCGCTGTCCGGCCCGGTCGCGGGCTGGGGTCTGCCTGGGCTCACCGGCCTGAAGATCCTGGCCGACTGGATCAACTCGGAAGGCGGGCTCCTGGTCGGTGACACGCGCCATATGATCGAGATCCACCAGTTCGACAACGAGTATGTGCCGAGCAAGGCTCTGCAGGGCGCGAAGCAGCTTGTCTTCGAGAACGAGGTCAAGATGGTGCTGGGTGTCGGCGGCACGACCGGGGACTCCCAGATCCCGTTCCTGATGGACAACGGCGTGTTCTATGCGCCGCTTGCGTCCACCGACATCAACCCCAACCGCCCCTACGTGATCGCCGGCGAGGACTCGTTCCCACGCGGCGAAATGATGCGTCCGCTCTACATCAAGAACGTCTATCCGGAGCTCAAGACCTACGGGGTGATCGCGCAGGAGGACGCGGTGACGTTTGTCGGTCAGGCCTGGGAAGTCGGCGCGGCCAAGGCGGCGGGTTGGGAGATCGTCTACGACGAGCACTTCTCGCCCGAGACCACAGATTTCGCGCCCGTCGTGACCGCACTACTTGCGGCCAAGCCGGACGCGGTGGCGCTCAACATCACCTGGCCCGATTTTATTCCGCTGGTGATGGAGCAGCTCTATCTGCAGGGCTTTGAAGGGCCTATCAACGCGAACTACATCGAATGGGAATCGGTGCTGCAGAAAGTGCCACCGGAATGGGCCGCGAAGGTTGGCGGCTACGACAGCTATCCCACCATGGACGACCCCTGGTGGGGCAACCCCTCGATGCAGAGCCAGTTCGTTGACGATTGGCAGGCCCGCTTCGGCGACGGTGCGCCGGAAGACGTGAACGCGCCGATGACCGGCATCGATTGGCTCTACATGCCGATCGTTCAGGTCTACCTGCACGGTTTGGAGAAGGCTGGCAGCTTCGATCCCGACGCGGTGCTGGAGGCCATCCGCGCCGAGAAGGCCATCATGACGATCGAGGGGCCGGCGTTGATCTCGGGTGAGGACATGTGGGGCATCAAGAACATGATGTCGCATCCGATCCCGACCAACGTCTTCGACGCTGACTGCAACTGCAAGCGCATCGTCTCCATGATGCGTTTCGAGCCCTGGTTCGACGCCCACAAGGAGTCGATCATCGCCCACGTGCGGGATCGCGGTCAGATGTGGGATCAGCGCCAGTAAGCATGTGAAAGGGGCGGGCGAATCAACGACATGAACGCCCGCCCCGCTTTTCCGTATCGGACACGATAGTGTACGGTCCAGCGGTCTCCGGATAGTCTGGAGACCGCTGCTCAGAGTCCGGTCGTATGGACACCGTTACCCTGATTCAGACGCTGCTGAACTCGGTTGTGGCGTCGTCGATCTATGCGCTGGTGGCGGTGGGGCTGGCGCTCGCGTTCGGCGTCATGAAGATGGCGAACTTCGCCCATGGCGAGTTCTTCATGGTCGGCGCCTACTGCGTCTACGTTCTCTACGCGCTCGTCGGTCTACCGTTCCCGCTCGCAGTCATCCTTGCGATCCCGATCGTGGCACTGTTCGGGTTGGTGGCGGAGCGCCTGATCTTCCGACCGACGCGAAAGAACATCCTGGCCGGATTCATGGCCACCGCAGGGCTCGCGTTTATCCTGCAAGTGCTCGCGGGACAGATTTGGGGCGTCGGCATCGCCAAGAGCATTCCCACGCCCTACATGGGTGCCGCCGACGTGGGCGACGCCACGATCGGCTGGCAGCGCCTGATCGTCATCCCTTGCGCGTTCGCGATGCTCTTGGCGCTGCGCTTCTTCCTCTACCGCGTCAAGCTGGGCAAGGCGTTGCGCGCCTGTGCGCAGGATCCCGAAATCGCTGCGCTGCAGGGTATCCGCACCAACCGCATGACGGCTTTGGCGATGGCGCTCGCCGGCGCCTCGGCGGGGCTCGCCGGCGCGCTGATGGCGCCCATCCATTCCGTCACGCCCTACATGGGCCATGGAGTCATCCTGATCGCCTTCGTGGTCGTGATCGTAGGCGGCATGGCCAGCATCGAAGGCGCAATCCTGGCCGCGGTGATTCTTGGCTTCATCCACACCTTCGTCACGACGGTGACCGACAACCTGATCGCAACGATGGTTGGCGTCGGCTTCATGGCGCTCACTCTGATCGTTCGCCCGCAGGGGCTGCTCGGCCGTGAGCGCGCCTGACGAAGCGGCCAATTCGAGCTTGGCATCCGCGACCGCGCTGCGGCGCTTCGCGCCGTTGCTCCTCCTCGCCGCGGTGCTCGCCGTCCTGTGTGTCCTCGGCTTCGAGCTGAAGCCCTACCACCGCGAGCTCGCGATCGTTTTCTTCATCAACGTCATCATGGTGACGAGCTATCGGCTCATCACCACGACCGGGGACTGGAGCTTCGCCCATGTCGTGCTGATGGGCGCCGGTTCCTATGGCGCGGCGCTGATTGCAAAGCATGCCGGCCTGCCCTTCGGGGTCGTCGTGCCGATGGCCGGGATCACCGCCGCGATCGTGGGCGCGGCTTTCATCATCCCGCTGCTGCGAACGGCAGGCTTTGGCTTCTTCATCGCCTCCTTCGCCATGGGCGAGCTGGTGCGGCTCATCTGGGTAAAGGTGCAGTTTCCGTTCGGCGGCACGCGCGGCATCATCAACATTCCGTCGCCGGAAATCGTGGGGCTCAGGTTGTCGCCGCCGGTGCCGTTCTACTTCACCTGCTTCATCGTCATGCTCGCCGCCGTCTTCATCATGTGGAGGCTTGACAAGTCGCGGATCGGCAACGCCTGGAAGTCGATCCACAGCGACGATCTTCTCGCAGAGTGCGTCGGCATCGACGTTGCGCGGTACCGCAGCCTCGCCTTCATCACAGGTGCGTTCTTCGCCGGCATCGCCGGCGCTCTGCTGGCCTACAGAATGGGCTCAATCGATCCGCGCAACTTCGACCTGACCACGATGATCTATCTGATCATCTGGGTGGTGGTCGGCGGTACGGCGACCTTCTGGGGACCGATCGTGGGATTGGTGGTGGTGACCATCGCCTTCGAATGGAGCAGGCCACTGCTCGAATGGCGCCCGCTGATGTTCGGTGCCGTCCTCATCTTCTTCCTGATCTTTCTGCCGGGTGGGCTGGAGAGCCTCTTTCCCAAGGTCGGCAGTGCACTGCGCACACCGCCGGGGCAGCAATTCCAGCGTCTGCGCACCTGGTTCACGACCTTCGCTTCGCGAACGTAGGGGCCGGTCTCGTGTCGCTCCTCGAAGTCAGGAAACTGAGCAAGCGCTTCGGCGGTCTGCTCGCCATTGCCGATCTCGACATGACAGTCGAGGAAGGCGAAATCCGCGGGATCATCGGACCCAACGGTGCGGGCAAGACCACGCTCTTCAATGTCATCTCGGGCACGTACAAGCCGACCTCGGGCGACGTCTTTCTCAACGGCGACAAGCTCACCGGCCTGCGCCCGAGCCGCATTGCCGGCAAGGGCGGGGTGCGCACCTTTCAGCGCTCCGCCATGTTCAGCGACTTCACCGTGCTGCAAAACGTGTCGATCGCGCGGCACCTGCACGCGCGCGAGAGTCTGTTCGGCGCGATCGTCGGCACGGCGCGCAGCATGGAGAAGGCCAATGAGGCGCGGGCACTGGAAATCCTCGAATTCATCGGCTTGAGCGCATTCAGGGACGAACTCGCGCCCAACCTCTCTCACGGCCATCAGAGAGCGCTCGGCGTCGCAATGGCGCTTGCCACCGAGCCGCACATCCTCATGCTGGACGAGCCGGTCGCCGGCATGAACCCTGCCGAGACGGAACGAATGACCGGCATCATTCGCAAGCTGCGGGATGAGTGGAACATCACGATCATTCTGGTCGAGCACGACATGAAGACCGTGATGGGGCTCTGCGAGCACATCACGGTCCTGAACTTCGGAAAGAAGCTTGCAGAGGGTGTGCCGGCGGAGATCGTTTCGAACCCGGAGGTGATCGAGGCCTATCTCGGCTCCGAGGACATCTTGGGAGACGACGACTTTGCTGCTTGAGCTCGAGGACGTATCGGTCCGCTATCGCAAGATCGAGGCCGTAAAGGGAATTACCATCGGCGTCGAGGAGGGTGAGATCGTCACCCTGATCGGTGCCAACGGCGCGGGCAAGTCCACCACATTGCGGGCGATCTCGGGCCTGGAACGGCTGAGCGGCGGCGAAATCCGCCTTGAGGGCAAGCGCATCGACGGCGCCTCGCCGGAGAAGATCGCCGGGCTTGGCATCGCCCACGTGCCCGAAGGACGGCGCGTCTTCCCCATGATGACGGTGCGCGAGAATTTGGAGATGGGCGCCTACCTGCGCAAGGATGCCGACGGCCTGCGCGCGGATTTCGACGACGTGTTCAGGCGCTTCCCCCGGTTGCTGGAGCGCGCCAACCAACTCGCTGGTACGCTCAGCGGCGGCGAGCAGCAAATGCTCGCCATGGGACGTGCGCTGATGTCGAAGCCGAACGTGATTCTGATGGACGAGCCGTCACTCGGACTCTCGCCCATCATGTGCCGCGAAATCGCGCGCATCATCCGTGCGTTGCATAGCGAGAAGCGGACGATCGTGCTGGTCGAGCAAAACGCTCGCCTCGCCCTCGCGCTTGCCCAGAAGGGATACGTGATGGAGACGGGGCGGATCGTGCTCGAGGGCCCGGCGTCCGACCTGCGCGAGAGCGACAAGGTGCAACACACCTATCTCGGCGTCGCTTAGGCTAAGCTGGTCGCGATGTCGGCAGCCTTGGAGAGAGAGGCATGAACGTAGGACTGGAGGGAAAGCGAACACTGGTTACGGGAGCCGCGAGCGGCATCGGGCGCGCGATCGCCGAGGCATACGCGGCAGAGGGCGCGACGGTCGCGGTTCACGCGCGGAGCGAGGAACGGGCGGCGGAGACACTCGACGCCATCGCCGGTGCCGGCGGCAAGGCCTTCGCCGCACCGGCGGATCTCACCGACCCCGCGGCCATCGAGGCGATGTGCAAGGCCGCCATCGAGAGGCTCGGCGGCATCGACGTGGTCGTGAACAACGCCGGGGTCGCCGACGTCAAGAAGGTCGTCGACATGGACGAGGCCATGTGGGACTGGATCATGGCCGTCAACCTGAAGGCGCCGTACCTGGTCTCCAAGCACACGCTGCCGGCGATGATCGAGCAGGGCACGGGCGGCGTGCAACTCTTCAACGCGTCCACCAACGCCAAGACGGCGGATGCGGAGTGGACCGCCTACAACACTACCAAGCACGGCCTGGTCGGCTTCGTGCGCTGTCTTGCCGCCGAGGTGGGCGAGCACGACATCCGGGTCAACGCCATCTGTCCCGGCTGGATCGAAACCAAGATGGCGGTGGCGCTGCATGAGGACATGGCGCGCGATCTCGGCGAGCCTTACGAGAAGGTCTATGACGAGAGCATGCGCACCAACATGCTGGGCGCCCTGATCCCGCCGACTGCGATCGCCGAGATGGCCGTCTATCTGGCCGGCGAACCCGGCCGTTACGTCACCGGCCAGGCAATCAACGTCTGCGCAGGACTCAGCATCCACTGAGGAGCGGCTGGGGGCTCAGCCGGGCTGGCGATCGAGGAAGTCGCGCAGCGCCGCGAAGTAAGCTTCGGGCTCCTCGAAGAACGGCGTGTGCGAGCTGTTGGGAAAGACCACGCTCGTCGCGTTCGGCAGCACGTCCTGCATGAGCATGGCGCCTTCGGGCGTGAGCTCGTCGTGGAGGCCGCTCACGATCAGGCAGGGCACGGTGATGCGCCCCATCTCCGCGAGCCGATCCCAGTCCTTGAGCGTGCCGACGCAGCAGAACTCGTTGGGGCCCCACATGGTGCCGTAGACGTCCATGTTGATGCCGTCGAGCGAGCGTTGCAGCGGCGCGGGCCACGCGTCGAGCCGGCACAGGTGCCGGTGGTACAGGATCGTGATGGCGGCCTCATACGTAGGGTGGTCGGTGGTTCCTTGGGCCTCGTGGCGCTGCATCATGGCCACCGTCTCGGGCCCCAGGGCGGCGCGGAGGCGCTTCATCTCCGAGACCGTGTGCGGCACGCAGCCTGAGCCATTGGCGATCACGTATGACGCCACGTTCTCCTGATATTTCAGGCAGTAATCGGTGCCCAGCCAGGTTCCCCAGGATTGCCCGAGCAGGTGGACGCGGCCGAGCCCGAGTGCGGTCCGCACCGCTTCGACCTCGTCGACGTAGCGTGCCACGTTGTAGAGCGAGGTATCGTCCGGCTTGTCCGACTGGCCGCAGCCGAGCTGGTCGTAGGCCACCACGCGCCAGCCGTGGTCCGCCATTACCGAGTGGCTGTCCCGCACGTAGTCGCAGGGCAGGCCGGGGCCGCCGTGAAGAACGAGCAGAACGCGCTCGCCCGTGCCGAAGCTGTAGACGGCCACCTCGCCGCCGTCGACGGCGACACGGCAGGTCTCGTCAGGCTGTCTCTCTTCGCTCATCGATCGGTTCCTCCGCTACCCCGAGGCGCCGTAGGTGTCGCGATACTCGGCGTACATGCGCTCGTAGCGCTCCGCATTCATCGTGGAGTAGATGCGAAAGTCGAAGTCGATGGGCTTGTCCATCACCTCGGAGACGAAGCTCCAGGTCGTCTCGCGGATGGCGGCGACCACCGTCGCGGCCGCGAAGCGGTGGCGCAGCTCGTCGGTGGCCGGCGTCTCGAAATAGGTCTCGAGATAAGGGTCGATCTCGTCCGGCCTGATCTCGATGTTCATGGCCAGCACCCCGAGATCGAACAGATCCACCGTGAACCCGCCGAACTCCCAGTCGACGAACCAGACCCGCTCACCGTCGTCCATGATGTTCTGCGGGTTGAGGTCGTTGTGGCCGAAGACGATGGTCGCCGGTCCCATCGCGCGTTCCAGCGCCTCGTTCGCTGCGGCGAGGCCCGGCAGCATGTCGCGCCATCGTTCGTAGAGCCGGTCCGAGCGCTTCCGCAATAGCCGGATGTACGCGCGATGATGCTGGAACGGCCAGAACATGAAGCCGGTCGAGTCCAGGTGTTTGTGGGCCTCACCATGTAGCTGGCGAAAGAGGCGGGCCACCTTGGCGAGCTGCGCCGGCTCGTGCACGTCGGCCGGCAGGAGCGAGCGGCCTTCGATGAAGCGGATCACCATCAGGCCGGGCTCGGCGTAGACCACTTCCGGCGCGACGCCCGCCGCATGGGCGGCGCGAAAGGCCCGGAGCTCATTTTCGCGGGAGACGCCGAAGAAGGGCTCGTCCTCGCCAACGCGGATCACGTAGCGCTGACCGGCGTCGTCTGCGGTGAGGTTGATGTTGCTCAATCCTCCGCTCAGCAGGACGGGCTCGACCGGGTCGCTCCAGATCGGCAGCGCGCGGGCGCGTTCGATCGCGGCACCACTGCGCGCCTCCATGCCGCGGGAGCCGCCGATCAGATCGTAGACGTCGTCGTCGGAGGTGGGAGTCTTGGTCATACCCTGACCCGGTCATTGCCGGGGTCGTAGAGCGGCCGCAGGTGGATTTCGGCCGGCACCTCGCGGGTCGCGACTTCCAGCGAGTACGTGCCGCTGGCCAGGTAATCGTCGCTGACACCCGCCGGGTTCCGCACATAGCCCATGCCGATGCTCCGGCCGACGGTATGGCCGAAGCCGCCGGAGGAAAGCCAGCCCACCCGCTCGCCGTTTCGGATGATCGTCTCGCGGCCCCAGAGCTGCACCTCGGGATTGTCCGCGATGGTGAAGGTCACGAGCCGGCGGGTCAGCGGCTGTTCCCGCTGCTTGCGCACGGCGTCCTGGCCGATGAAAGGCGTAGCCTTGTCGAATGCGACCGCGAAGCCGAGGCCCGCCTCCAGCGGATTGAAGTCCGGACCGATATCCGCCGCCCAGACGCGGTAGCCCTTTTCCAGCCGCAGGCTGTCGATCGCGCGATAGCCCGCATCGTGCAGGCCGTGTTGGGCGCCCGCCTTCTTGAGCGCATCGTAGACCGTGAGCATGTACTCGGTGGCGACGTGAAGCTCCCAACCGAGCTCGCCCACGAAGGTGATGCGCATGGCGCGCACAGGCGCACCCGCCACGTAGATCTCCCGCACTGCACCGAAGGGGAAGGCTTCCGCCCCCAAATCGCCCTCCGCCACGGACGCGAGGATTTCGCGGGCGCGCGGTCCCGTCAGCGCGAGAACCCCGTAGGCCGAGGTGATGTCGACCAGCGAGGCGTGGGCGTCGGGGTCGATGTTCCGGCCGATGTGGTCGAAGTCGTGGGTCGCGAAGCCCGTGCCGGTGACGATGTAGAAGGAGTCCTCTGCGATACGGGCGACGGTCAGGTCGCATTCGATCCCGCCGTGGCGGTTGAGCATTTGCGTGTAGGTGACACGCCCCGGCGGCTTGCCGACATCGGCGGCACAGATGCGCTGCAGGCAGGCCTCCGCATCGCGCCCGACCAGGGCGAACTTGGCGAAGGACGACTGGTCGAAGAGCGCGGCCGCATCCCGACAGGCCGCGTGCTCGACGGCCACGTGCGCGTGCCAGTGGGGGCGCGTGAAGCTGTCGATCTCCACCGGCTCCACCCCCGCGGGCGCGAACCAATTGGGTCGCTCCCAGCCGAACTTGGCGCCGAAGCAGGCGCGATTGTCCCTGAGGCGATCATAGATCGCGCTGCGCCGGAGCGGTCGCCCTGCCTTCATCTCCTCGCGGGGCCAGACGATGGTGTAGTGGTGGCCCTGGCCCTCCAGCGAGCGAACTAGGACCTGGCTGTCGGCGCGGTGGTAGCCGGCAAAGCGGCGGATATCGAAGCTCCAGATGTCGTAGGGCGGCTCGCCGTTCAGAATCCACTCGCCGAGCGCCATGCCGGCGCCGCCACAGCCGGTGAGCCCGTAAGCGTTGAAGCCCGCGCTCACGAAGATGTTGCGCACCTCCGGCGCCTCGCCCATCACCGGATTCTGATCCTCGGTGAAGGATTCCAGGCCGTTGAACCAGCTCTTGATGCCGGCGGTCTTGAGCACGGGAATCCAGTCGAGCAAGCCCTCGAGCCGCGGCATGAAGTGGTCGAGGTTCTCGGGCATGAGCTTGAACTCATGGTTCTTCGGGATCGGATCAGTGAACGGGATCGGATCGGGATCGTACTGGCCGACGAGCAACCCGCCGACCTCCTCCCGGATGTAGTGCCAGAGGTCCGGGTCTCGCGTCGTCGGCAGGTCGCGGGTGACGCCCTCGATCGGCTCGGTGATGAAGTAGCAGTGATGCGAGGGCTGGATCGGGATATTCACACCCGCGAGCCGCCCAATCTCGCGCGACCAGATGCCGCAGCAGATCACCGCGATCTCGCAGCGGATCGTGCCGCGCTCCGTCGCCACGGCGGCGACGCGGCCCTGCTCGATCTCGAAACCGGTGACCGCCGTATCCTCGAAGAGCCGGGCGCCGTACTGGCGCGCCCCCTTGGCGAGCGCCATGCACGTATCCGACGGGCTCAAGGCGCCGTCGGTGGGGATGTAGAGGGCGCAATCCACGTGATCGATGGTCATGAAAGGGAACAGCGCCTGCGCTTCCTTCGCCGATATCAGCTCCATCTCGACACCGAAGGAGCGCGCCGTCGTAATCGCCCGCTCGTACTCGCGCCGGCGGTCGCGATTGGAGGCGACCCGCATGCCGCCCGTCCGGTGCCAGCCGGTGGCCTGCCCCGTCTCCTCCTCCAGCGAGGCGTAGAGGTCCGCGCCGTAGGCCATGAGCCGGCCGGCATTGGGGTCGGTGCGGAACTGCGCGAAGGCGCCGGCGGCGTGCCAAGTCGAGCCCGACGTGAGCTTGGCCTTCTCGACTAGGACAACGTCCTCGCGGCCGTGTTTGGCCAGATGGTACGCGGTGGCACAGCCGATCGCTCCGCCGCCGATGATCACGACGCGCGCCTGGTCGGGAAACCCCTGGGTCATCGGCTGCCGGACCTCCCCCTCTGCGTCTGGCGGGCGCGAGTGTACCAGCGGGGTGTCCGGATCACGAAGCGAGGCCGGGGTGTCAGGCGTTGGCGCGCAGAATGTGGTGGGCCGCGTTGTGACCGGGAGCGCCGGTGACCTCGCCGGCCGGGTGCGTGCCGCCTCCGCAGAGGTAGAAGTTGCGGATTTCGGTATCGTAGCCCAGCCGCCCGCTCAGGAACTGGCTCGGCACGACGTCGAGATGGCGGATCGCGCCGTCGGTGATCCCCGTGCGCTGCTCGATGTCCCACGGGCTCATGAACATCCATTCACGGATGGCGGAGCGGAAGTTGGGAACGAACCGCGTCACGTAATCGATGACCCCTTCGCCCACCTCCTCGCGGCGCTCCTCCCAGGTGCCTGTGGCGAGACGGGGCGGCGCATAGAGGCCCCAGATCGAGCAAATGTGCCCGTCCCGGTCAGTCAGAGTCTCGTCGTGGAGGGTCGGCACCTGAAGGTGGCAGATCGGCTCGCTGCAGGGCTCGCCTGCGCGCATTTCCGCACCCGCCAGGGCGTAGTGATCCAGGCTCGGCGCGATCAGGATGTAGGAGATGGGCGGGCCGTCGTACCTGTTGAGGTAGCCAGAAACGTCTGGCGGCTCGTCCATCACGCAGTGAAACTTGAAGTAGCCGGTTTCAGTCTTGAGCCGTTCCACGCGCTTCAGGAGATCGCCCGGCAGGTCCTCGGGCGCGAAGAGGGTTCGATAGGTGCGCTTGGGATCGGCGTTCGAGAGCACCATCCCGGCGCGGACCTCTTCGCCCGAGCCGAGACGCACGCCGGTGGCCGCGCCGTCCTCCACCAGCACCTGCTCGACCGGGGCGTCGCAGCGGATCTCGCCGCCCTGCTCTTCGACCGCCTCGGCCATGAAGCGGGTAATGGAGCCCATGCCGCCTTCCACGACGTAGAAGCCGTGTCCGCCGGCGGCGCCGAACTGAAAGAAAACCTCTGCCCAGGCGCTGCCATTGGCGTAGGGGTCGGCCATGTCCTGCACGTAGAGCATCATCGCGCGCACGCGCTCGTCCTCGAAATAGTCGGCCGCGAGGTCGACGAGGGAGGTGGTCAGAAAGCGCTCCAGCACAGCCTCGTCACCGTTCGCCTTGGCACGCTCCCAGACGTCGGAGAGCGTGGGCGGGTCGGTCAGCATGTAGGGCTGCACCAGCCCGGTCGCGCGGGTCCAGAGGTCCACCCACTCGGGAAAACGCTCGGCATCGCGCGCGTTCAGCCGCGCGATCGAATCGATCGTGCGCTCCATGTCGTAATGAAGGAATGCGTGCGAGCCGTCTTCGTAAGGCAGGAACACGGGCGGGTCGATCAGGTGCATGGTCAACCCGCGCGCGTCGAGCCCCATGTCGTCGCGTACCTTCTGCTCGAGCTTCCACATGACGTAGGAGCAGGACGAGACGCGGTAGCCCTCGAAGAGCTCTTCGGTCGCGCACGCACCACCGACGAACGGCCTTCGTTCGCAGAGCAGCACCTTGCGCCCGGCACGCGCGAGATAGAAAGCGGCGACCAGTCCGTTATGGCCCGCGCCGACGATGATCGCGTCGTATGCTGCGTTCGCCATGGCGCCGTCCTCCTCCCTGCGGGCGTTGGGCGCTCAGCTTGCAACCGGCGGCCGCGCGAGGGCAAGTACGCCGCCTCACTCCAAGACGCCCGATGACTCAGCCGATGGGTCGGGTAGACTGATAGAGGATGAGAGTCACCAGGGAGAGGAGAAAGAGGATGCTCGACTATGTGACGCTGAAGGACGAGGGCGGGCTCGAGCCGTGGCCGCCGCTGGAGGAGCTGCCGTTCGTGACCGTGCTCGACGGCAACCCGGTGCACGAGGGGCGTTTCGACCTCGGCGGCTTCGGCATGCGCACGATGGCCGGTGTCTGGCAGTGCACGCCGGGCAGTTTCGAATACACCTACCCCGGCGACGAGATCTGCACCCTGCTCCAGGGTAAGATCCACGTGACCGAGCAGGACGGCACCACCCACACCTATACTGCCGGCGACATCTTCTACACGAACAAAGGCGAGAAGGTGACCTGGGTCATCGAGGAGACCGTCCGCAAGGTCTTCTTCATTCACGATCCCGAGTCCGAGCAGCTCGCCGCCTAGGCGAGGGGCTCACATCCCGGCGGTGCCGCACCATGCGCTCATGCGCGTGGCGCGCCCGCCGCGACCGCTTTGGGGTTCCAATCAGCATCGGCCGCTCCAGACAAGCGAGGCAACCATGAACGAGGTGCGTTCAATCGACCGGCATGCGTCGGCCGACGAGGCGATGGCGATCCTGGAAGAGGACGGCGCTGTCATCTACCGCCAGGTCGTCGACGACGAGGTGGTCGACAGGGTCAACGC
>JAJDUK010000082.1 GCA_022826665.1 Alphaproteobacteria bacterium
GGAGGATGGCAGCGACCGGAGGCGTTTCGATGAGAGGCAAGGCGGTGGAAGTGGTGCTGAGCGACGAGGAGCGCGGGTTCCTGGAGACGCATGTCCGCAAGCACAAGGCGCCGAGGTCTCTGTCCGATCGTTGCAGGATCATCCTGCTCTGCGCTGAGGGGCTTCCCAGCAGGGAGATTGCCGGGCGGCTCGGGGTGCATGAGCACACGGTCGGCAAATGGCGCCGGCGGTTCGCCGAGAAACGCCTTGAGGGCCTCTCGGACGAATATCGGCCCGGTCGGCCCCGCACCGTGACGGATGACAAGGTTGCGGAGGTGGTCGAGCGGACGCTGAACACGATGCCGAAGGACGCGACGCACTGGTCGGTCCGGAGCATGGCCGAGAAGACGGGCGTGTCGCACACGACCGTGCATCGGATCTGGTCGGCGTTCAGCCTGAAGCCGCACCGGAGCGAGACGTTCAAGCTGTCGACGGACCCGCTGTTCGTCGACAAGGTGCAGGATATCGTGGGGCTCTACATGGCTCCGCCGGACCGCGCGGTGGTCCTGTGCGTCGACGAGAAGTCGCAGATCCAGGCGCTGGACCGGACGCAGCCGGTCCTGCCGATGGCGCCGGGGGCGGCCGAGCGGAGAACCCACGACTACACCCGTCACGGCACGACCACGCTCTTCGCCGCGCTCGACGTCGCCACCGGCGCGGTGATCGGGAAGTGCTACCGGCGCCACCGTGCCAAGGAGTTCCTTGCCTTCCTCAAGGAGGTCGAGGCGGCGGTGCCCGAAGGGCTGGACGTGCATCTCGTGATGGACAACTACGCAACGCACAAGACCGAGAAGGTCAGGCAATGGCTGGCGCGGCGCAGGCACTGGCAGATCCACTTCACGCCGACCTCGGCGTCATGGCTCAACCAGGTCGAGCGCTGGTTCGCGGAACTGACCAGGAAGAAGCTGCAGAGAGGCGTCCATCGCTCGGTGGCCGAACTCAACGCCGACATCCTGTCCTTTATCGACGCGCACAACGAGAAGCCCAAGCCCTACAAGTGGGTCAAGTCCGCCGACGAGATCCTTGCATCCGTCAGGAGGTTCTGCCTCAAGGCGAACGAACTCGGCGTGGGCAAAGAGGTTCCTGCTTATCCTTGAACTTCCACCCGTGAGAAGGTATGTTCTGCATATGTTCTCACGGGTGGAGGTCACGAAATGGGCTTGAAACTGGCATCCCGGGTGCGCGGGCTGAGCGACGCGGCGTTCCGCGAGGCGTTCGGAGAGGAGGAGCAGTGCCGCGCGGCCCTGTTCCGGCTGCGCTGGCCGGAGGGCTTCGTCTGCCCGGCCTGCGGCCATCGCGGCTATTGCGTTCCGGCGCGCCGGCGGCTGTATCAGTGCAACCGCTGCAAGACGCAAACCTCGCTGACGGCGGGCACGATTTTCCACGCGACCAAGCTGCCGCTGACCATCTGGTTCGCGGCCATCCACCTGATCGTGACGGCGAAGAACGGCATCTCGTCGGTCGAGCTCGGCCGCCGTCTCGGGGTCAAGCAGCCAACCGCCTGGACGATGAAGCAGAAGATCATGGCGGTGATGGCGAGGCGCGAGGCGGACACCCCGCTCGACGGCCGGGTGGAGATGGACGACGCCTATCTCGGCGGGGTGCGTTCGGGCGGCAAGCGGGGCCGCGGCGCGGCCGGCAAGACGCCCTTCGTGGCGGCGGTCTCGACCGGCCCCGAGGGGCAGCCGCGCAAGCTCAAGCTGGCCCCGGTCAAGGGCTTCACAAAGCGCGAGATCGCGCGCGGCGCGAGACGCTGGCTGGCGCCCGGCGCCGAGGCGGTCACCGACGGGCTGCGCTGCTGGAACGCGCTCGACGGGATCGCCGGAAGCCATCGCGCGATCCGCACCGGCTCGGGCCGCCAGGCCGCCCGCATCGCGCCGTTCAAATGGGTCAACACCTCGCTCGGCAACATCAAGTCCGCGATCACCGGCACCTACCGAAAGCTCGGACCCGATCACGCCGAGCGATACCTCGCCAGCTTCGCATGGCGGTACAACCGGCGCTTCCAGCTCCAGACCATGATCCCGCGCTTCGTCCATAGCGCCGCCCGTACCCAGCCCATCCCCTACCGAAATCTCATCGCTGGATGAATCTCAGGGATAAGCAGGAAGTGTAAAAATAACGCTTTGATTTTCACCGCCGGCTGTCGGGATGGTGGAAGGATACCGCCGAGGGGCCGGACGCGACGGGCGGGATCACATCGAGAAGCCGCGGCCCTGGCTCCGGTCCTGCTGACGGGTTTGCTCCTGAGCGCGTTCGTTCTCGATGCGCTGGATCTTCTCGGCGTCCTCGCGCAGCGTCTTTTCGAGCTCCGCCGCGCGCTCCCGCAGGGTCTTCGTCACCCCGTCCTCCTCGCGGTCGGGAACGCGCTTCCCCGCCTCCTCCAGATGCCGGTTCGCCTTCTCCATCAGGACTTCCGCCCCGGACATCCACTCCCGGTGAGCGTCGCGGCGGACGAACAGCCCGTAATGCTCCCTCTCGCCGGCCTCGCGTTCCGCGAGACAGTCGCGAATCTCCCACGACAGGTCCAGGCGTTCCCGGGCGGCATCCATCGTGGCACGGAGATCGTCCAGCATTCTCCGGGTCTCCGCCTCGTGGCGCGCTTCCCGCTCGGCCGCGGCCTCGATTTCCTTCTCCCTGCGCTGCCGGGCATCCCGCTCGGCCTGCTCCACGGCGGCGCGCTGGGCGGCGATGCGCGCCTGCTCCGCGCTCCGCTCCTGTTCCTGCTGCCGCCGCGCGGCCTGCTCGCGCGCGCGTTCGTCGCGCTCGATCCGTTCCTCGATCTCCTTCTTCCGGTCGGCGATCCCGTCCCGCCCGAAGCCCAGGAAGGCGAGATGCGCGCCAACCCGGAGGGGGGTTATCTCCTTGCCGATCGCCCCGGCCTCGGCCGCGACCGCGCGCGCCTTCTCCTGCCAGCCCTCCCATTCCGGCAATTCTTCCGCCGGCGTCTTCCCCGCCCGTGCGGCGGCGTCCAGATTGCCGCGTCCGCTCTCGACCCCGCGCGCCGCCTCGACGAACGCGCCGACCCGCTTCCGCTCGGCGGCCCAGCGTTCGTCGGCGGCGACGACCTGCCGCACGGTCTCCCGCCGGTCTTGCGGCAGACCGGTCCCCGCGTCGAGCGAACGCGCGCGTTCCATCAGCGGCCCGTAGTCGGGCGCGTCGTATGCGATCCCGCCGGTCTCCCGCGCGAAGGCGGCGGCCTGGCCCATGAGCAGCCCCATCTCCCGACACTCCGCCTCGACGATCGCCGCGTCGAGGCGGCGCGTTGCGTCCCCGAGCGCCTTGCGTTCGTCCGCCATGGCGTCGAGATGGGGCCCGTGGTAGCTGCCGTCCGCCGTCATGCCGTGGGCCTCGGCGAGCATGGGTTCGGCCTTCTCCCGCCAGCCGGTCAACTCCTCCAGCGCCGCGTCGGAGGACGGGCACTCCTCCCGCAGCGCGTCGGCCCTGCCCGGCCAGTCGCGGATCTCCCCGCAGAGATGCGCGCTCTCCCTGTCGTAGTCCAGCCAGGACCCGACCGCCTCCTTCCCGGAGTCCGACAGCACCGGAAGCCGGGCCAGCCCGCGCGCCTCCGCGACGAGCTCGCCGTAGCGCGGCAGGTGGAAGAGCTCGACGCCGGTCTCCTCCCCCAGCCGGTTCGTCTCCGTGGCGAGCCGGTTGAAGACCGCGATGCGATCGGCAGCCATTGTATCCCGCACCGAGACAGCCGCCTCCCCGATGCTCGCGGACGCGCCCTCCGCCGCCGCGACCCAGGGGGCGTGCGCGCCGTCCGGGCGCAGCATGGCGCGCGCCTCGGTCCCGAGCCCGATCCCGTCCTTCCGCCAGGCGGCGCGGGTATCGTCCGCC
>JAJDUK010000003.1 GCA_022826665.1 Alphaproteobacteria bacterium
AAACACAACCTTGGCACATTGCGATGCCGTCGGGAGGGGGCGTCCACCCCATCGGACTTGATCCGGGCATCCACGTTCTTTGCGCCTGCCGCACGAAAAACACGTGGATGGCCGGGACAAGCCCGGCCATGACGTGTGGGGGTGCGGCGCAGATGGATTGAAACTTCTCGAACAGCACACTAGCGACGACATGGATCTACGGCCCGTCACCCCTCGCGTGCCAGTGGCGGGCGATGTCGATGCCGCGGCAGAGCCACACCCGGTCGTGAGCCAGCACGTGGTCCACGAAGCGCCTGAGCGCGGCAAAGCGCCCCGGCCTTCCCACCAGCCGGCTGTGCAGGCCGATGCTCATCATGCCGGGCCGTTCGGCGCCCTCCTCGTAGAGCACGTCGAAGGCATCGCGCAGGTAGGCGAAGAAGGGCTCGCCCCAGTCGAAGCCCGGCGCGGTCGCGAAGCGGTGGTCGTTGTGGTCCGCGGTGTAGGGGATCATCAGCAGCGGTCGGCCCGCCTCCTCCACCCAGTAGGGCAGCTCGTCGGCGTAGGAATCCTGGCTGTAGAGGAAGCCCCCCTCCTCCGCCACCAGCCGCACGGTGTTGGGGCTGCGGCGGCCGAGGAAGTAGCCGAGCGGGCGCGTGCCGGTAAGCTCCTGCTGGATCGCGATCGCCTTCTCGATGTGCGCGCGCTCCTCGGCCTCGGGCACGGCGTGATAGTCGATCCAGCGATAGCCGTGGCTCGCGATCTCCCAGTCCGCCTCCACCATGGCGGCCACCGCCTCCGGGTTGCGGGCGAGCGCCATGGTGACGCCGAAGATCGTGACCGGTACGCCCCGCTCGGTGAACAGCCGGTGGAGGCGCCAGAAGCCGACCCGGCTGCCGAACTCGTACATGGATTCGATGGGCAGCGCGCGCTCGCCGATGCGGGGCTCGACGAAGCCGAACTCGGTGAGCAGCGTCTCCGAGCCCGCATCGCCGTGTAGGATGCTGTTCTCCGCGCCCTCCTCGTAGTTGATGACGAACTGCACGGCGATGCGCGCCTCGCCCGGCCAGCGTGGATGCGGGCGGTCGCGCCCGTAGCCCACCATGTCGCGTGGATAGGGGGAGTCGGTCATTGGCCTCGCCGCCCTATCGGAAGAGCGCCAGGTTCTCGCGCGCGAAGGTGCGGAAGTCACGAGGCGCGCGCCCGGTCACGCGCTCCACCACGTCGGTCACCGGCGCGCCGAAGCCCGTGCGGAACAGGCCGTCGATCTCGACCAGCGCGTGCGCCGCCTTGAGCCCGATGCCCGCCTCGACCAGCGCGGCGCGCGCATCCTCGTCGCTGACCGAGACGTAGCGCACCTCCCGGCCCAGCTCCTCCGAGAGGATGGCCGCGCACTCGGCGTAGGAGATCGCCTCCGGCCCGGTGATCTCGTAGGTCTCGCCCTCGTGCCCGTCGTCTACCAGCGCCGCGACCGTCACCGCCGCCACGTCGTCGATCTCCACCAACGAGATCCGGGCGTCCCCCACCGGCGCATAGAACTCGCCGCGCTCCCTGATGAGCGGGGCGAAGCGCCTGAAATTCTGCATGAAGGCGTTGGGCCAGAGGTGCGTGCGCGGGATGCCGCTCTCGTCGATGCGCCGCTCGATCTCCCCGTGCCAGCGGCGGATGGTGGTGGGCGCATCGGGCGCCGCCTTGATCGCCGACATCTTGACGATGCGGCGGATGCCCGCGCGCCTGGCGGCCTCGACCGCGTTCAGCTCCAGCTCCACCATCGCTTCGGAGAAGGCGCAGAGGAGCGAGAGGGTCTCGATCCCCTCGAACGCGGCGTCGAGCGTCCGGGGCTCGGCGAAGTCGCCTTCGACATAGTCGAGGTCGTCACCGAACTGCCGCCTGGCCCGCGCCACGTCGCGGCTCATGATGCGGAAGGGTCGGCCCGTCGCACGCAGTCGCGCGACGGTCGGGCTGCCGGTGGTTCCAGTCGCCCCAGTCAGCAGGATCATGGCAAGCACCCGACGGGATCAGCCCCCGCCCGGATGCTAGTCGAAGCTCGTGTTACCCTCCAGCGTCGCGGCGCCGCGGTGCCTCCTAGTGGTCGTGACCGGCGTGGCCGCCCAGACTCACCGTGTACTGCAGGATCACCTGATCGTCCTCCGCGCCTGACATCAGCGATTCCCGGTTGTATTGCAGGCGCAGTTGCCCGAACCGGTCGCTGGTCCAGTCGCCCATGACGGCGAGCGCGCTCGGGTCGTGATCGATGTGCGCCGCGCTTGACGGGCTGAGACGCGCATAGCGCGCGCCGATCCGCCACTGAGGCGCGAACTTGTAGACCGCCTGCGCGTACCAGCCGGCGCTCCTGCCGTCGGTCGTCAGCTCGTGCTCCTCCATTGCATCGTCCTCCAGCGTGTAGACGCCGTCGTCCGTCTGCCAGAGGTACTCGCCCTGGAAGATCAGCTCGCTCTGCCTCGCATTGCCGGTCGGCGCCCAGGCAAAGCGGAAGTCGGTCCCAAACAGCGCGCGGTCACCGCTGAACACGCCGCTGGAGAAGAAGTCCGACGGCGCGAAGTCCTCGTCGGCGTGGTCATGCTCGTCGTCATGATCGTCTTCGTGCTCGTCGTCGTGGTCGTCGTCGGCATGATCGTCATCGTGGTCGTCGTCGTGGTCGTCGTCGGCGTGATCGTCTTCGTGCTCGTCGTCGTGGCCGTGCGCGTGGCCGCCGGCGCCGCCCACGACCTCTCCGCTCAAGACGGACGCGCCGATACGCCAGGACGAATCGCTGCCCATGTCGCCGCCGACCCGCGCATAGGCCGAGAGCGCCCGGCGCCCGTTGTCGGACCCGCCGAACGGCTGATCGTCGCCGCGGAAGAGGCCGCCGCCAATCTCCGTGCGGACATCACCGGGCAATGCGAGCGAAAACTGGATGCCGTCGTCGTTGAAGCCGTTGTCGAGAAAGGCCCGGTAAGGCAAGGGGCGATCGGCGAAGTCGTCCTCGTGCGCATGACGTTCGTTGAGATAGCCGAACGACCACAGCTTGCGGCCTGCCGTCACGGTGACTGCCTCGAGCAGGTCCGAGCTCGGCAGGGTCTGGACGTAGGCCTCCTCGAGCTCAAGCTCCGTCGGCTCGCCGGGGTGCGCGCCGATGCCGAGCACGAGACTGGCGCGAGCCGCAGAACCGACATCGCTCGACACGCTCAACTCGCTATGACCGACCGAGAAGCCCTCCGGCGCGCGCTCGCTCTCGTGGCCGAGTTGGAAGCCTGCAATCTCCGAGTCTTCGGCGGAGTAGGAGGTGAACATGCCCCTGAGCACCGCACCGACCTGGGGACTGAGCATGGCCCCGTGGTCGTCGTGCTCAGCCATTCCCGCATCGTGACCGTGGTCGTCGTCCATGTGGTCGTCGTGGCCGTGATCGTCATGGTCGGCCATCTCGCCGGCGGAGCCGGACTGCAGCGCCCTGACCTGCTCTTCCAGCGCCCTGATGCGCGCCTCGTATTGCTCCCGCAAGGTCGCGATCTCGACGGCAAGGATGGCGGCCATCGGCGTATCGTCGTCCGACTGAGCCTGTGCCGGAGGCGGTGCCAGGGAGACCGCCATCGCCGCGGCCGCAGCGGTCATCGCAGTCGTGCCAAGGAGCATCTTGTAGCGCATGTCACCACTCCATCGCTGGTGGTTAGGGTCGCTCGAAGGAAGGGCAATCGATATGAAATATTATAACACTATAGAATAACGTTGCAATAGTGGCCGTCGACGCATGAGCCGAGCGTCCCCGGCGTCAGTGTCTCGCATTGTTTTGCTCAGTAAGGCGCGCCAGAGAGCGCCATCGCCACAGTATGCTCGATGTCGGAGATCGCGTTCGCCAGCTCGCGGCCGATCAGGTCCATCTTGCGCAGCTGATCGATGCGCGGGCGGCACTGCTCCATGTCCTTGCTGGGGAAGATCTCGTCCAGAATATCGCAGGCATCCACCAGGCCGATCAGGGCGACGTCCCGGGGATCGGGAATATCTTCGGAGAACAGCACCTCCCCGATCCGCAGCTTGACCTCCTGCTCCACGTTGCCGTCGATCGTGGGATAGCGGCGCGTGCGGAACGCCCACATCACCCTTTCTTCGCGCACCTGCACGATGCCGCGTGCGACGAGGCTCTCCAGCGCCTGCTCGCGTATGGCGGGCGCATCTTCGACCGAGAGCACCCTGATCCAGGTCCGCGTGTCCGACTCGCTCCCCTGTGCCGCGATCTTTGCGAGCGTGCCGTCGAGCATGGGGTTGCCGGTCGGCGTCGGGTCGTTAACCACGAGTGCCTTCGGGTCGGTGTCGATGCGATAGGCGAACGCCAGGTCCATCAGCACGGCGCCCCCAATGGCACACCCGAGGTTGGCGTTCGGGATCGGCACGAACGTGCCGTCGTCGTCGTCCAGCAGCAGAAGCAGGATCTCTTCGGTGAAGGTCAGCATGTTGAAATCCAGTCGGGTCGTCGCGGCAAATGTCGATATGATCAATGGACGCGGTACACGGGTCTGTCAACGGCCGCCCCGCGCCGCCGCATCGAGCAGAAGGCCCCGCTAAAGCCGAACGGCATCAGATGCGGGGGCGGCGGTCGGTTGCGATCAACCCCGCCACGAGACCGAGACCGGCGCCCGAGACCGCGAGCATCACCCACCAGGAGGCGGCCCAACTGCCGAGGCCCTCGACCGCAGCGGCCATCACCGGCGGGCCGAGCAGGCTGCCGATTGCAGCACCCTGCACCACGAAGCCGCTCGCCATGGCGACGAAGGCGGCGCGCGGCGCATGGGCGGCCGCACCGGCGATCGCCGCCGCCGGCAGCAGGCCGCCGACGCCACTGAACACGAAGGCCAGCACGATCTTGAGATCGCCCGGCGTGCCGGCGAGGAAGATCCCGGCTGACGACCCGCCCATCGCGCAGTAGGCGATCCCGATCAGCACCCAGCGCGGCACCCGCTTGTGCATCAGCCAGGCGGCGGCAAAGTTGCCGAGGGCGTTGGCCGCCACCACCATCGCGCCCCAGATCGCCGCGCCGGCCGCGCTCCGCCCCTGCGTCTCGATCAGGAAGGTGGGCAGCCAAGCCGTGATGGCAAACCACTGCAGCGTGTAGAAGGCGAACGAGAGCCCGAAGAGCCAGAGCGCCGCGCGCACCAGGGTCTCGCGCACGCCGGACCAATCCAGCGCCTGAGCGTCGAAAGCGACCGGCCAACGTCTCGGATGCAGGCTCCAGCCCAGCGCCGCCATGAAGAGCGCAACCAGCGCCGCGCTGACCAGCCAGAAGCCGCGCCAGCCGATGGCATCCAGCAGCGCCGGCGCGATCAGCATGGCGATTGCCATGCCGAGCGGCATGTAGGCGCCCCAGATGCCGAAGGCGAGGCCGTAGTCGCGGGGCCGCGCCGCCGAGGCGATCAGCTTGGGCGCGGTCACCGTCACGCCCACGAACCCAAAACCCTCGATGAAGCGCGCGACCAGGATCCAGGCGCTGCCGCTCACCAGCCCGCCCATCAGGCTGCCCACACCGAGGAAGGCCACACCGGCCAGCATCAACCGGCGCGGGCCGGCACGGTCGGAGAGCAGCCCGACCGCGATGCCGACGGCGGCGCCGATCGCATAGTAGATCGAGGTGAGCCAGCCTGCGGTGACGAGGTCGAGCCCCAGGCTCTCGCGCAGCACCGGCAAGGCGGGCGGCACCTTGCCCACCTGAAAGCCGGCGAGAATGCCGGCGCCCAGGGCCATCAGCACGATGTCCCATCGGGTAACCGGGGTGGGCGCCGGCTCGTGGTTCATGGCATGTGGCGCCGCGCGGTCACTCCGCCGCCGCGTCCCGCACGGCCCGCGCGATCCGCCCGGCCGTCGCCTCGTCGAGGTCCGCGTGCATCGGCAGGCACAGCACCTGCCGGCTCAGCCGCTCACTGACGGGCAGCGAGCCGGGGCCGTCGCCGTAATCGCGATAGGCCGGCTGCAGGTGCATCGGCACCGGGTAGTGGATCGCGGTCGGGATCCCCTGCGCCGCCAGCGCCGCCTGAACCGCATCGCGCCGGTCCAGCCGGATGGTGTACTGCGCCCAGGTCGAGCGTCGCCCCGGCAGCCGCCCCGGCAACCCGACCGCCCCGGCCAGCACCGAATCGTAGGTCGTCGCCACCCGCTCCCGCGCGGCGATCTCGGCATCGAAGGCGGCGAGCTTGACCAGCAGAATCGCCGCCTGAAGGGTATCGAGGCGGCTGTTGAGGCCGACCCGGACGATGTCGTACTTGCCCTCGCCCTGGCCGTGCTGGCGGATCGAGCGCCAGCGCGCCGCCCGCGCCGCATCGTCGGTGAAGAGCGCGCCGCCGTCGCCGTAGCCGCCGAGCGGCTTGGCCGGATAGAAGCTGGTGGTGGTGACCGGCGCCAGCGCCCCCACCGGCCGGCCGCCGCTCGCTCCCCCAAAACTCTGGGCCGCGTCGTCGATCAGCAGCAGGCCCCGCTCCGCGGTGAGCGGCGCAAGCGCGTCGTAGTCCGCCGCCTGGCCGAACAGATCCGCCGCGATCACCGCGCGCGGCGTGAGCCGCCCGTCCGCCGCCACGCGGTCGACCCGCGCCGCGAGGTCGGCGGGGTCCATCATGCAGCTCTCTTCCGCCACGTCGGCGAAGACCGGAGTCGCCCCCACCAGGGCCACCACGCCCGCCGTCGCGGGAAAGGTGAAACCGGGGACGAAGACCGCATCGCCCGGCCCGATCCCTTCGGCCATCAACGCGATCTGAAGGGCGTCGGTGCCGCTCGCGCAGGTGACCGCGTGGGCAACGCCGGCCCGTGTGGCGAGCGCCGTCTCCAGCTTCGCCACCGCCGGCCCCAGGATGAAACGGCCGTCCTCAAGCACCCGCGCGATGGCGGCGTCGATATCGGCCTTGAGGCGCCGGTACTGTGCGTCCAAGTCGATAAAGGCGATAGGGTCGCGGCTGGCGTCGTGATCGGCGGGTGACATGCGGCTCCGTCTTTGTCGGTCGTGTCGGGAGACGCCGCGGCGGTCGCAGCCTCGGCATCGTGGGCGGTGCGCCGGTGCTCGTCGCACTCCCAATGAGGGCAGGGTTCAGGGCGCCGCATTGCATCGGCGCCGGCTTGTCGTTACCCTTTTATATCATCGTGATACCGCAGGTTCATGGACGAACGGGCGGCGAACCGGCGATTTCTCATGGCGGCGAGACTACCCATCGGCAGCGCCGAGGCGCAGAGCGAGCCGGCCTCCAAGGCCGGGCGTCTGCGCGCCCTGCTGCAGGCCCCTGCGCTCTCCTTCATCATGGAGGCGCATAACGGGCTGTCCGGGAAGATCGTGGAAGAGGCCGGATTCGAGGGCATCTGGGCCTCGGGCCTCTCCATGTCCGCAGCGCTCGGCGTGCGCGACAACAACGAGGCCTCCTGGACCCAGGTCCTGGAGATGCTGGAGTTCATGGCCGACGCCACCACGATCCCCATCCTGGTGGACGGCGACACCGGCTACGGCAACTTCAACAACGTCCGCCGCCTGGTGCGGAAGCTCTGCCAACGCGGCATCGGCGGGGTCTGCATCGAGGACAAGCTGTTCCCCAAGACCAACTCCTTCATCGGCGAGAACCAGCCGCTGGCGGACGTGGACGAGTTCTGCGGCCGGATCAAGGCGGGCAAGGACAGCCAGAGCGACGACGACTTTCAGCTCGTAGCCCGCGTCGAGGCGCTGATCGCCGGCTGGGGCATGGAGGAGGCCCTGCGCCGGGCGGAGGCCTATCGCGAGGCCGGCGCCGACGCGGTGCTGATCCACTCCAAAAAGGCGACCGCCGACGAGATCACCGGCTTCTGCGAATCCTGGGGCGGGCGCGCGCCGGTGGTGATCGTGCCGACCATGTATCACCGCACGCCGACGCAGACCTTCCGCGACGCCGGCGTCTCCATGGTGATCTGGGCCAACCACAACATGCGCGCGGCGGTGTCTGCCATGCGCTCGGTGTGTCAGGCCATCAAGGAGAGCGAATCGCTCACCGCCGTCGAGGAAGAGATCGCGCCGGTGCGGGAGGTGTTCGCGCTCACGGGCCAGGAGGAGCTTGCCGCGGCCGAGGCCCGCTACCTCGCCGCCGCCGGCGGCCCCCGCGCCATCCTGCTCGCGGCCTCGCGCGGCGAGGAGCTCGGCCCGCTCACCGAGCGGCGCCCGAAGTGCATGATCGACGTGCGCGGCGAGCCCCTGCTCCAGCGCCTTGTCCGGACGCTGAACGGGAGCGGCCTGCGCGACGTGACCGTGGTGCGCGGCTACCGCAAGGAGGCGATCGACCTCGCCGGCATCGAGTCGGTGGACAACGACCGCTACGACGAGACCGGCGAGGCCGCCTCCCTCGCCTGCGCCTACAACCGGCTCTACGGGCCCTGCCTGGTCTCCTACGGCGACATCCTGTTCCGCCGACACGTGCTGGACAGCCTGCTCGCTGCCGAAGGCGACATCGTGACGGTGGTCGATGCCAGGCGCCGCACCGACAGTGCCCGCTCCCCCGACCGCACGGTGGACTGGGTGCGCTGCTCGCGTCCCTTCACCGGCAGCTACCTCGACGACGACCGCGTGACTCTGGAGGCGATCGGGAGCGATGCAGCGGAGCCCGAGTCCGCCCACGGCGAGTTCATCGGCCTCACCAAGCTGAGCGAGAACGGCGCCACGCTGGTGCGGGGCGCACTCGACGCCATGAGCAAGGACGGAAGTCTCGATGCCGCCGACCTGCCGGAGCTCCTGGCCCGCCTCGTCGCCCAGGGCGCGGCCATCGACGTGCTCTACGTCACCGGCCACTGGCTCGACGTGGACGACGCCTTCGACCTCGCGTCCCTGCGCAACCTGGTTTAGCAGCTCTTCTACCCTCCCCAAGCCCGTAGCCCATCGAGACGCCGGATCTGCAGGTGTTCACGAGGGTTGCGCCGCGCGCCGATACCGGAGAAAGAAGGGCCATGCCCAAGGTGCTGACGGACGCTGCCGTCGAGCAATACAGGCGAGACGGCTACTGCCCGCCGATCCCCCTGCTCGAGCCGGAGGAAGCGGCCGCGATGCGTGGCGCGCTGGAGCGGTTGGAGGCGGAACGCGGAGGGCCTCGCAAGGACGCATTTCGCATCAAGGGCCACCTGCTCCTGCGCTGGATGACGGACCTAGTCCGCAATCCCAGGCTGCTGGATGCGGTGGAGGACCTCATCGGCCCCGACATCCTGTGCTGGACCAGCCAATGGTGGATCAAGGAGCCGCACTCGCCCCAGTTCGTTTCCTGGCATCAGGACAGCAACTACTGGGGCCTGGATACGGACCACCTGGTCAGCGCGTGGGTGGCCCTCTCGCCTGCGACGGTGGAGAGCGGGTGCATGCGCTTCATGCCCGGCAGCCACCTCGGCCCCCGGCTGCCGCACCGCGAGACCTGGCACGACGACAACATGCTGTCGCGCGGACAGGAGATCAGCGCGGGGATCGACGAAGACGACGCCGTCAACATGGAGGTCGCCACCGGCAAGGCGGCGCTCTTCTCGTACCGCCTCGCGCATGCCTCTCACCCCAATCGCAGCGACGACCGGCGCATTGGCATCGCCATTCGCTACATGCCGCCCGACACACGCCAGACCCTGGCCGACTGGGACAGCGCGACCCTCGTCAGAGGCGAGGATCGGTTCGGCTACTTCGAGCACGAGCCGACGCCGGTCCGCGACTTCGATCCGGTCGCGGTCGCGTACCACAAGCGCACGGAGCTCAATCACCGCCGCATCGTCTACCACGGCTCGGTCCGGACGGAGCACCGCATCTAGCCCTCCTTCGACCGGGAGGCCCGATGGACGCCGCGGCGGGAATTTGGCACTCTCGCCGGCGCCTGCCGCAGCCCGCGCCGGGCCTTCGGGAATAGCCGCCATGGAAGACCTGCCCTACTCCGAATCGGACACGATCACCGTCGGCGGCGATGCCATGTCGGCCGCAGCACCGGACTTCGACCCGATGCTGCTCTCGGTGCTCTCCAGCCGCTTCGGCGCCATTCTGCGCGAGATGAGCAACGGCGTGCTGCGCGCCAGCAAGTCGGGCGTCATCAAGATCGCGCGGGACATGTCCTGCGCCATCCTCACCTACGACCACCGGCTGGTCTGCATCGAGGAGTGCATCCCGGTGCACGCGGCGGCGATCGACCTGACGACCCGGCCGCTCACCGAGCTATTCGACGACATCGAGGAGGGCGACGCCTTCCTCAACAACTGTCCCTACACCGGCGTCACCCACCACGCGGACCTCACGCTCTGCGTGCCGGTGTTCTTCGACGGCAAGCCGCTCTTCTGGACCGTCTCGCGCGCCCACCATGCCGATGTCGGCGCGCCGATCCCGTCCACTTACCTGCCCTACGCCAAGACCATCTTCGAGGAAGGGCTGCACTTCCCCGGCGTGCGGGTGGAGCGGGGTTACAAGGAAATCCGCGACATCATCCGCATGGCCAAGATCAAGGTGCGCGTGCCCGACCTCTGGTACGGCGACTATCTGGCGCAGGTGGGCGCCTGCCGCACCGCCGAGCGCCGGATCAAGGAGCTGGTGGAGAAGTACGGGCCGGAGACCGTCGCCGAATTCGTCCAGGCCTGGATGGCCTATGGCGAGCGCCGCGCCGCCGCCGCCATCCGGACTCTGCCGGCCGGAACGTGGTCCTACGAGAACCGGCACGATCCGCTGCCGGGCGTCGCCGACGAGGGCATTCCGGTCCGGGCGCAGGTGACGGTCGATCCCGACGCGGCCACGATCACCGTCGACGTGCGCGACAATATCGATTGCATCCCCGGCGGGCTGAACCTGAGCGAGACCTGCTCCATCGCCGCCTGCCGCGCCGGCGTCTTCTACAACATCGACCACACCATCCCGCACAACGAGGGCAGCGCGCGGCGCATCCGGGTGCTGCTGCGCGATGGCTGCATCGTCGGCCGGCCGCGCTACCCGGTCGGCACCTCGGTCGCCACCACCAACGTGACCGACCGGCTGGTGAACGCGGTCTCCTGCTGCTTCGCTCAGATCGGCCCCACTCACGGCATGGCCGAAGGCGGCTACCAGCAGGCGCTCGGGCTCGCGGTGATCTCGGGCGAGGACCCGCGCCGCGACGGCCAGACCTACGTCAACCAGATGTTCATCGGCTTCGGCGGCGGGCCGGGGCTGCCGGGCCACGACGGCTGGGTCACCTTCGGCGGCCCGGTGGATGGCGGCATGCAGATCCTCTCCCCCACCGAAGTGGACGAGAGCATGTTCCCGATCCACTTTGAGTGCCGGGAGCTCGCCATCGACACCCTAGGCCACGGCGAGTGGGACGGCGCGCCGGGCACGCTCGCCGTCTACGGCCCCATCGCGGGCGAGATGACCGCGGTCTATTGCAGCGACGGCGACACCTATCCCTCCAAGGGCGTACGCGGCGGCAGCGACGGCGCGCCCTCGATCAATCAAAAACGAACCGCCGACGGCGCCCTCGTCACCCTCCCCTCCTTCCACGAGGAGCGCTGCGCGCCGGGCGAGATGTTCCGCTTCGTCACCACCGCCGGCGGCGGCTACGGCGATCCCACCCGGCGCGATCCGGCGGCGGTCGCGCGCGCGGTGGACAACGGCTGGCTCAGCCCGGAGAAGGCGGAGGATGTCTACGCCGTCGCCCTGCGCCGCGCTGCCGACGGCATCCGGCACGAAGTGGACGCGGACGAGACCGCGCGGCTGCGGCAGGCGCGCAACGGCGGAGCCGAGGCCTAGATGGCCGCTGCTCCCCCGCCCGGCGACTTCCGGGTCTGTATCGATATCGGCGGCACTTAAATGGGGGGCTATTTTCGGAGATTGGGACAGGAGGGGCCTTGAGATGCCCCGAGACGCCTGGAGGGATAATTTCTGATATTTTCGACTATGTAACAATGGCTTACCCGACGCCGACACCCTCTTGAACCCCGGCCTGGGCGATGATACAAGGGCCGTGAGGTTTCCTCCGGTCGCTTGCGACGCGCTTACGCTTACGGCGTGCATGAAAGCGGCAAGCGATCCGAGGCGGCGAAAATGATTTTCGACAAGGGGCATCGCATGGCCAAGCTGAAGTACCGCACCATCTCCAAGCGCACCGTCGACGTGCTCTCGGTCGAGGACCGCGACGCGGTCTTCTGGGACGACCGCATTCCCGGATTCGGGGTGAGGGTCTATCCGTCGGGGTCGAAGGTCTACGTGGTGCAGACCCGGCACCGGGGGAAGTCGCGCCGGGTGACGCTCGGGCGCCACGGGGTAATCACCGCCGACAAGGCGCGCAAGGAAGCAGCTCTTGCGATCAACCGCATCAAGAGCGGCGAGGAGCCGGTGGAGCGGGGCTCGGTGACGGTGGCCGAGCTTGCCGCGCGCTATCTGGAAGAGCATGTCGACGTGCGCTGCAAGGAGAGCACGC
>JAJDUK010000044.1 GCA_022826665.1 Alphaproteobacteria bacterium
CGCGAAGAAGACGACCATGGCGGACATTGCCGAGGCGGCCGGGGTGTCGCGCCAGACCGTCTACGCCTCCTTCGGCGACAAGGACGGGATCATCGTGGCGTGCATCCGCCACGTCTCGGAGGCGTCGCTGGCGGCGATCCGCGCGCGGCTCGGTGGTTGCCGCACCCTGGGCGAACGGCTCGACGTCTATTTCGAGGAGACGGTGGTGAAGTCCTTCGAGATGCTGCAGGAGGCAGGCGATCCGGAGGACCTGATCAGCGGCCACAACCAGGCGGGCAGGGCGGCGATCGAGGAGGCCCACGCCCGTCAGGCGGTGCTGATTGCCGAATTGCTGGAGCCCCACGCCGATGCCATCGCCCGCTCCGGCCAGACGCCCGCCCAGTTGGCACGATTCTTGGTCACCGTTGCGATAGGGCTGAAGTACGGGGCCGGGGATCGAAGCGCGCTCGATGAACTCCTGCATTCGCTCCGAAGCAGTGTGATCGCGTTGACGGAATCAGAGTAGGCCGGCACAGACCCGCTCGCCCGGATCGATCGGGCCGCCGGCTACGCCGAACTCCGATGAATCGTGTCGGGTCGCAAGCGTCCCGGAAGTTGCCGGGCCGGCAGCTCCGCGTTCGCCGCGCGTCCCGTCACCGCTACCATCCTCTCTCAACAGAGCCAAAGGGTTTTCGCCGGATGCTTACAGTTGACAACCCTGCCCCGCGGCGCGGTGTGCCCGCCCGCTCGAAGGCCGCAGGCCCGGACGGCGCGACTGCGCCGCGCGCGAAGCGCGTAGGCAAGCAAGCGCCCGCCGATTGAGGGAAACGAACGGGTCAGTCGCGCCGCTTGCCGGCGGTTGCCGCGCTTCCTATCGTGTGGGGCAGCGTCCCCCGGCCCGCGTGGCGGAATTTGGTAGACGCAACGGACTTAAAATCCGTTTCCCGACAGGGAGTCCCGGTTCGAGTCCGGGCGCGGGCACCACGGTCCCTTCCGGGGACTTCCAACGCCTTCCTGGAAACTATTCCGCCTCACGTCTCACACTGTTTCGCCTGCTCGAATCCCTGCGCACTTAAGTATTGTGCGAGGTGACAAGTTCAGCCTCCGTCAGATTCTCCTGTGACTTGGAGCGCGTGACATAGCCGGCTTCGAGATCCTGGCTTCGGCGCTGATCGCAACGTTCTTCTGGGTCGCCCCATCCACCGCCGCCGGCCGTCTGCTGGCTTACTATATCCCCCATTCTTAGCGGTATCTCGGCTCCCTTGGATGCGAAATTGGGTGATGCAGGTTGGAAGCCATCGCCGCGGTCGATCAGATAGGCGCCGGGCGCGCCTTCGCCACCGCCATCGAATCCCTTGGCCCCGAACTTACAGCGGTCAGCCACGAAGCTGAGTTCCGCGACATCGGAGAGGATCTCGTAATCTCGCCTTGTGCCGAGCCCGCCTCGGTATTTCCCGTCACCTCCAGTATCCGCCCGCAGTTCGTACCGCTTTAGCCTGACCGGAAACTTCAGCTCCAAAGCCTCTGCAGGCATGTTGCGGCAGTTCCCGACGATCGAGAACAGGGCGCTTTCGCCATCCTTCTCCGGCGTCGCCCCCCAGGCACCTTCGGGATACTGGTAGAGAATTTGCATTCCAGCCTTGCCGTAGCAGGTTAGCAGCATGTTGTTGGACGACCCTTGGTCGCCAGCAATGAGATGTGGGCCGTTGGGCATGGTCGAAAGCGCCGCCATCAAGGCGTTGACAATCCGATGCGAGGTCTCGTTGCCAGCCGTGCAGGGAGCCGGAAAGGTTGGATGCACAACCGTGCCCTCACGACTCACGATTTTGATCGGCCGATAGCAACCATGGTTGGGTGCTATTTCTGGATCGGTGGCGGCCTGCAGGCAAAGGTAGGTTGCCGATGCGGTCATGTAAGGAACGGAATTGATCGGTCCACTCGCCTGCGGATCGGTGTCGCTGTAGTCGATCACCAAAGCGTCGCCGTCGACGACGACCTTGACTCGGATCGTAATCGGCTCGTCGGTAATGCCGTCGTTGTCCATGATGTCTTCGCCGAAGTACTCTCCATCGGGCCAAGACCTGATTACCGCGCGCATTCGAGCTTCAGAATCCGCGCGCGATCGTTCCTCCGCAGATGCAATGGTAGCCCGGCCATACCGCTTGCACAGGGCTTGATATCGCAGGGCGGCACTGCGGTTCGCGGATACCTGCGCCGCGAGATCTCCCTTCATGTTTTTTGGTACGCGGACGTTGTTGAGAATGAACTCGTAAACGTCACGCTGCCGCTCGCCCGCGCGGTACAACCAGACCGGCGGAATGCGCAGCCCTTCCATGAAGTTGTCTTTCGCCCGAGAGTAAAAGCTGCCCGGAACGGCGCCTCCGACGTCGGCATGATGGGCCCGGTTTGCAGCGAAGGCGACCAGTTCGCCATCGTAAAAGATTGGGCTGACCATCGTGAGGTCCGGAAGATGAGTCCCGCCGCGATAGGGGTCGTTTGAAATGATAGCGTCACCGGGTTTGAATTCCCGCAGGGGCGCGAGTTCCTCGATCGCCTGACGCACGGCGTACTGCAAGGCTCCAAGGTGGATCGGCAAGAACTCGCCCTGCGCTGTCAGCCGCGCCTTCGCATCGAACAGCCCGCAGGAAAAGTCGCTGCCTTCATTGAAGATCTCCGAATAGGCGGTTTGCCGAAGCGTAACCCCCATCTCGCGGGAGACCGCGACAAGCGAGCTTCTGATGACACTAAACTGGATCGGATCGAAATTTCTGGCGACGGCGCTCGTGTCGGTCATTGTTTAAGCCACTTCAGTTCGAGGAAGCCCGGCTTGACCGCCGAGCAGCTGGCGTCTGGCGGAACGACGATGGTTGCGTCGGACTGTTCGATGATGGCTGGTCCAAGTGTCGTCTCTGTCGTCTCGACATCTCTACGCTTGAGAATCCGCGTCTCGAGCCAGCCCTGTTCGGGGCCCCAGTAGACTTTCCGGCTCCGAACGTCAGCCTCCAAGTCTGGCCAACGAGGATCGCTGAACTCCTTATTCTCGGCGACGCTCACGGCGGCGACACGAATATTCACAGCTTCGACTGAGCTATCACGAAGCGAATGCCCGTAACGCGCCTCATGAGAGTCATGAAAGTTCTCCGCCGCCTTGTCGGTATCGATCTGCCCCAACTCGACTGGAATGGTGATCTCGTGCGTTTGTCCGGCATACCTGATATCCAGTGCGGCGGAAACAATCACATTGCCATTCTTGGCGTCGTCGTGAAGCTCGGCAAGCGTTTCCTCGCTCAACTGTGTGAACATGTCGTGGAGCGCCATTGCTTCGAGATCCGCCAACGGCGTAAAGATCGTCTTCAGGCGCTCGCGGCGCCCATCGGCAAGTAACATGCCTTGAGCGGATGCGACGCCTGGGTAGGCGGGAACGACCACTGAAGACATCTCCAATTCCGCCGCAACCTCCAGGCCGTGAGCGCCCCCGCCACCACCGAGTGCAACCAGGGCATAGTCGCGCGGATCGCGGGAGCGTTCGATGGAGACCGACCGTATCGCGTCTGCCATATTGCTATTGACGATGCGCAAGATGCCCCACGCCGTCTCTTCGCGGCTGAGGCCCAGTCGTACCGCCAACGCTTCAATGGATTTCCACGCGCGTTCCCGGTCGAGGCGGAGCCCGCCGCCGATGGACAAGCGGGGATTGTAGCGGCCGAGGGCAATCGCCGCGTCAGTCACCGTCGGCTCCACACCACCCTTCCCATAGCAGGCAGGCCCGGGAACCGCGCCGGCGGAACGAGGGCCAACGAGAATGGTCCCGCCTTGATCGACCCAAGCGATGCTGCCACCGCCGGCGCCGACACTGACGATGTCGAGGCAAGGAATCTGGATCGGATATCCCACGAGCTCGATGTAGGTATTGCGATCGGGCTCACCGTTCGTGACCGCCGCCACGTCGGTGCTCGTGCCCCCCATATCGAAACTGATCACATTGCTTCGCCCGAGAGCCTTGGCGATCTCAAGTGCCAAAATCACCCCGCCAGCGGGACCGGAGAGCAGGGACTTCACCGGCACGCGACGCGCTTGAAGCGGATCTGCAAGGCCGCCGGAAGACTCCATGATCCGGAATCCCCCTTCCGCCAAGGAATGGGGAAGCGACCTTTCCAAGCCCTCCAGATAGTTGCTCATGATGGGACGGGCAATGGCATTGATACAGGTGGTGCTTGTCCGTTCGAACTCGCGATAGTGAGGCAAAACCTCGTGGGATAGAGACACGAACACTTTGTCGCCCAAGCGTTCCGCGATCGATTTGCCTAGCAAGAGCTCGTGCGCTGGATTTCTAAACGAGAACAACAGGCAGACCGCGACGCTGCTCACACCCGAAGCCTCGATCTCATCGACAACGCGCTTGATCTCGTCTTCTTGAAGCGGTTCGATGATACTTCCGTCCGCGGCAATTCGTTCACGCACTTCCAATCGCTGTTTTCGCTTGATCAGCGGTTCCGGCTTCTTTTGCGCGAGATTGAACAGATCTTTTCGGTCCCCGCGCATGATCTCCAAAACATCTCTGAAACCATCGGTCGTGATCAGGAGGCAATCGGGACGATCCGAAGTTAGAAGAGCATTCACGACGACAGTCGTACCGTGCCTTAACGTCGAAATTTCTGTCGGGTCCTCACAGACGGTGGCCAGCGCGGCCAAGAAGCCCGCTTCCAGCTTTCCCGGTGTGGTGGCAGACTTCCCCACAAACCAGGAACCATCGGCCCGACGGGTGATGGCGTCCGTAAATGTTCCGCCCATGTCTATTGCAATGTCCATGTGTTCACTCGACATGACCTGCGCCCCTTGGCTCCCTCGCTCATAAGGAGAGTCCTGGTTCTGCATAGCGCATTGTCGATGGGTTGGCACGCGCGCCGGTCGCGGAGCCCTCAACTCGCTCAAGCGCTCGGCGCGCGACCTACGCGGTGAACAACAAGCGTTGGCGTTTGACCCTTCGGCATCCGACAGTCAGTACATTGCTGAGGCGATCGGTGTTCGATCTGCGCGTTGAACAACACGGCGGGCCGCCTGCAGCACGTGGCGGCGGCGGCGCATCGCGCGAAGGCCGGCAGGATTGTTGCTCACCCTGCTGATTGAACCCCATCCGCGTGATAACATGTTGAATCTCTTGAACGCCGAGGGGTCGAACGCCGACTCTGAACGGCACTTGGTCGGAGCGGCGGATCACGCCCGCCGGCGAATCTCGACGCTCGAGCACCTGCGCAAGGGATATACGTGGGACGATCAGGAATTCCTGCGAGGCCCCGAGGAACAAGAAACGTGACCAGCGGCGAGCTGATCTTTCTGGTCTGGAACGACCTCGTCGGGGTCTCGCGCACGCGCGGCGTGCCGGTAGGCGAGTACGAGCGCCGCAAGGCTTACGGGCTCGGCTGGGCGCTGGCGGGGCAGGCGATGACCCCGTTCGAGGACATTGCCGAGAACCCCTGGGGGCCGATGGACGAAGTGCGGCAAGTCCCCGATGACGAGACGCGGCGACGGATCGCGCTGCGCCCCGAGCACCCGCCCCTTCATCTGGTCCTCTGCGACAGCCTCAACCCCGACGGCAGCCCCTGGGAATGCTGCACGCGGAGCTTTCTGGCGGCTGCATTGGCTGACTTGAAGGCGGAAACGGGCCTCGACCTGCACATCGCCTACGAGAACGAGTTCGCGCTCTACGGCGAGGAGCTTCGCTGGGCGGCGCCGTTCTCGCTGGATGCGGTACGGCGGATTGCGCCGTTCGCCGACCTCTGCGTGGCGGCCCTGATCGACGCTGAGCTGGGGCTCGAGACCTTCGAGCCCGAATATGGCGTCGGGCAATTCGAGGTAACCAACGGTCCGGCTGCGGGCCTCGCGGGCGCGGACCGTGTCGTGCTCACCCGTGAGATCGTGCGCGAGGCCGCGCGCCAGAGCGGATTGCGCGCAACCTTCGCCCCCAAGCCGGCCCCCGACGCGGTGGGCAACGGCTGCCACCTTCACTTGAGCCTTTGGGACCCCGACGGCAACGCGGCTGCCTACGACGCCGATGCGCCGGGCGAGCTCAGCACGGTTGCCGCGAGCTTCTGCGCGGGCGTGCAGCGGCATCTCGGCGCGCTTTGCGCCATGACGGCACCGAGCCCCACTTCCTATCTGCGCCTCGGCCCCCATCACTGGAGCTGCGGCTACGACATTGTCGGCGTCCAGAACCGCGAGGCCGCCATTCGCATCTGCCCGTCGCCCGCCGCCGACCCGGCCGACCGCGGCGAGGCCTTCAACATCGAGTTCCGCTTCACCGATGCCACGGCGAGCCCGTATCTGGCCATCGGCGTGATCGTGCGCGCGGGGCTCCAGGGCATCCGCGACGCGCTGCCGCGCCCGACCCTGGTGGAAGGCGAGCCGGACGATCTGAGCGCAGACGAGCGAAGCGCGCGCGGCATCAGCCGGCTGCCCACCTCGCTCGAGGAGGCTCTCGATGCGTTCGACGCGGACGAGACCGTGAAGGACTGGTTCACGCCCACCATGGTGAAGGCCTACACCGCCCTCAAGCGGCACGAGGTTCGGCTCTATGCTGAGTCGAGGCCCCAACACATGTGCGAACGCTACATGCAGGTCTATTGACCCGGCCTCAATTGGGGAGACGAGAGCCATGCAACGCCGCGAAATCGATGCCATTCCCTTGGAAGGCGATGTGTCGTTCAGGCAGCGGGCGGTCGAGCCCGAACGCACCGCCCTGCTCGTCGTCGACCTTCAGAAGGGCTACTACAACGACGAGATACGTGCGCGGGAGCCGGAACACCGATACCTCTACGACCGCATCCGCGACGTTGCGATCCCGAACGGGCAACGCCTGATCGCCGCTTGCCGCAGCGCCGGCATCGAGGTCGTCTACACGGTGGTCGAGTGCCTCACGAAGGACGGCCGCGACCGCGGCCTCGACTACAAGATCTCCGGCATCTTCGCGGCCAAGGGCTCGTGGGAAGCCGAGGTCATCGACGAGCTGGGTCCCGGAGACGACGACATCATCATCTCCAAGACCTCCTCCAGCCTCTTCAACTCGACCAACTGCGAGTACGTGCTGCGCAACCTCGGCATCGAGTACGTGATGGTCATGGGGATGCTGACCGACCAATGCGTCGAGACCGCCGTGCGCGACGGCTGCGATCGCGGCTTCCTCATGACCCTGGTGGACGACGCGTGCGCCACGCATTCGGACGAGCGCCACCGCGAGGCCCTGCAGGGCTTCAAGGGCTACTGCCGGATCCGCACCACCGCCGAACTGCTGGAAGAGCTGGAGCACCTGCGCCCCGCGCGTCCCGCGGCGGTTTCGGCCTGACGAGTGAGCGAACCCTCCGACAGCTACACGCGGCACGCGGCTCACTTCGAAAGGGTCTACGATCTCGACGATCCGAGCCCCTACTTCGCGACGCTGAGGCGGGCCGATTACCGCATGCCGGTGGCGCTGGCCGGCGCGCTGAAGGCAATCCACAGGCCCTTGAGCGCGGCGCGTGGCGCTGGAGAGACCTTGCGGGTGCTCGACTTCGCCTGCGGCTACGGTGCCATCGGCGCGCTGTTGCGCCACGACGTCTCCATCTCGGCGCTCTATGCCCACTATGCCGCGCGGCAGTGGCAGCCCGCCGACGGGCGGCGCTACTGGCCGAAGGACATCGCCTTCTTCGCGGCGCGCCGCGCGCAAGGGGTGGCGTTCGATATCGGCGGCATCGACATCGCCGGGAACGCCCTCGCCTACGCGTCGGCCCTCGGCTTCGTCGACCGGGCCTTCCCCGAGAACCTCGTAGACGATGCGCCCAGCGACGGGCTGGCCCGCTTCCTTGATGGCGTGCATCTGGTGGTCGAGAGCGGTGCCCTGGGCGTGCTGCTGCCGGCCGCGTTCGCGCGCGTGCTCGATTGCGCCGGCGGCGAGCGGCCGCCGTGGTTTCTCTACAGCCCGCGTCCCGACGTGAACTGGACCGCGCTGGAGACGCTATGGGCCGCGCGGGGCTACCGCACGGCAAGCTTTCTCGGCGCGCCGGTCCGTTACCGCAAGCCGCTTGAGGCGCAGGAGGGCGCGGACATGCTTCGGCGTTCACGAGCGTTCGGCAAGTCCGACGACGCGATCATGCAGGGCGGCTACTTCCTGGTCGACATGACGCTGGCGCGGCCCGAAGCCGACATCGACAACCCGGCCATCGCCCAGTTGCGAGGCCGCATGGTGGAAGAGAGTTCGGAGTAGCGCTCACCGCGCCCCTCCGCCCGCAGCGGCGAGCTGGCGCGTGACCAGCTGGCTATAGAGGCCCGCGCGGGCGAGCAGGGCCTCGTGGGTGCCGGTCTCGGCGATGCGGCCGTCGTCGAGCACGACGATGGTGTCGGCATCGCGCACGGTTGAGAGGCGATGGGCGATGACGACCGTGGTGCGCTCGGCCATCAGCTCCGTCAGCGCCCGGCGCAGCATCGCCTCGTTCACCGCATCGAGGTGCGAGGTCGCCTCGTCCAGGATCAGGATCGGCGCGTTCTTGAGGACCGCACGGGCGACCGCCACGCGCTGGCGCTGCCCGCCCGAGAGCTGCGTGCCCCGCTCGCCGACGCGGGTCTCCAGCCCCTCCGGCAACGCTGCGACGAAATCGTCCAATGCGGCGCGGCGCACCGCCTCGGCAAGCTCGGCCTCCGAGGCTTCGGGTCGGGCGATCAGGATGTTGGCGCGGAGCGTGTCGTTGAAGAGGTAGGTGTCCTGCGCCACCAGCGCGATGCGGGCGCGGAGGGCATCGAGCGTCCACTGGCGCACGTCCTCGCCGTCCAGCCGCACCGTGCCCTCCGCCGGGTCCCAGAAGCGCATGAAGAGGTGGGCGATGGTGGTCTTGCCCGCGCCGGAGGGGCCCACCAGCGCCAGCGTCTCGCCGGGGCGGACCGTGAGCGTGACGCCCTCTAGCGCAGGCCGCTGCGTGCCCACATAGGTGAAGCTGACTCCCGCCATCTCCAGCGCCGGCGCGCCCGGCGCAGGCGCGGCGCCAGGGCCGTCCGCCACCGCGACCTGTGCGCTGTGCACGGCGTGCAGCCGCCGTGTCGCGCCCAGGGTGTCGGCAAGCTGGCGGCCGATGTGGGCGATCTCGGAGACCGGCAGGAAGGTCGCCATGGCGAGGATCGCGAGCAGCGGCAGCATCGCCGCCTCCAGCCAGCCGGCGGCGATCCAGGCGGTGCCGGCCATCACCACGGCAAGCCCGCCGAGGCCGGTCGCGGTCTCGATCAGCGCCATCTGGAACGTGAGGTCGCGGTAGTAGGGCATCCGCACGCGATGATGGCCCCGCACGAAATCCAGGAACACCGCGCGGCGGGCCGCCTGCTGGCCGAAAGCCAAAAGCTCCGTCAGCCCCTGGATGGTGTCCACCGCATGGGCGTTGAGCAGGCCCAGCATCTCGCGCGCCCGCCCGCCCAGCCGGTCCAGCCGCTTGCGCAAGAAGAAGGGGCTCAGCCCCACCAGCAGGATGAAGGGCGCGAGCGCCGCCGCCGTCGGCCAGCCGTAGACCAGCAGCGTCGTCATCACCGCCGCCGGCACCAGGATCGCGACCAGCGCGGGCGCAATCGTGTGCGCGAAGAAGTACTCCACCAGCTCCACGTCCTGCGTGGCCATACCGACGATGTCGCCAGTGCGCCGGCGCAGCAGGTAGGCGGGCGCGAGCCGGTCCAGCTTGTCGTAGAGCGCGATCCGCATCTCGGTGAGGAGGCGGAAGGCCATGTCGTGGGCGACCCATGATTCGAGCCAGTGCAACAGGCCGGCGAGCGGTGCGATCGCGTAGAGCGCGATCAGCAGGCCGCCCACCGGCGTGCCCAGCTTGAGCCCCGCCACCACCAGCGCGCTCAGCACACCGACGCCGATGAAGGCCACCACCCGCGCGACGCCGAGCCCGAAGGCGAGGTTCACGCGGCTGCGGAAGGGCCGCACCAGGCCGAGCAGCCGCATCCAGGCGCTCCACCAGCCGAGGCCTTCGGCCCGCAGCACCTCGTCGTCGGGCTCGATCGTTGCGGCGGCGGCGAGGCGGCGGTCCTCGGTGGTGGGCTCGATCGCGGGCTCCGCGCCCGGCGCTGCGGACCGGGGCGCCTCGAGCCCCTCGCGCACCTGGTCCGCCATCAGGCGATGGTAGACGCCCTGCTTCGCCATCAGCTCCGCGTGGCTGCCGCTCTCCACCACGCGGCCTTCGTCCAGCACGAGGATGCGGTCGGCGTCGATCACGCTGGAGAGCCGGTGCGCCATGATGAGCACCGTCCGCCCGCCCATGAGGCGCCCGAGCGCGTCCTGGATCACCGCCTCGTTCTCGGCATCGACCGACGACAGCGCCTCGTCCAGCAGCAGGATCGGAGCGTCGCGCAGCAGCGCGCGGGCGATGGCGATGCGCTGACGCTGCCCGCCCGAGAGGCGGATGCCGCGCTCGCCGATCACCGTGTCGTAGCCCTGCGGCAGGCGAGCGATGAAGCCGTGGGCGTTGGCTGCCCTGGCCGCGGCCTCGATCTCGGCATCGCTCGCGTCCGGCTTGCCGAAGCGGATGTTCTCCGCCGCGGTGCCGTGGAAGAGGTAGGTGTCCTGGTTCACGACGCCGAAGCGCGCGCGCAGGGCCGCGCGATCCAGCGTGCGCAGGTCCCGGTCGCCGAGCAGGATGCGCCCTTCTTGCGGGTCGTCGAAGCGCATGAGCAGGCGCAGGATCGTGGACTTGCCGGCGCCGCTCGCGCCGACGATGCCGACCCGCTCGCCCGCGCCCACGGTGAAGGAGAGCCCGGCGTGGGCCGCGCGCCGGCCGCCCGGATAGGCGAAGTGCACGTCCTCGAAAGCGAGGGTCGGCGCGAGCGGGGCGGCGTCCGCAGCGCCTTCGGCATCCTCGATGGCGGGCCTGGTGTCGAGCAGGCGGAACAGGCTCTCCGCCGCCGATTGCCCGTGCATGCCCGTGTGCAGCAGCGCGCGCAGGTCGCGCATGGGGCGGAAGACCTCGACCCCCATCATCAGCACGATCAGCAGCACCTCGATGCCGATGGTGCCGTCGGCGACGCGGGCAGCGCCGACCCCCAGCGCCGCCGCCGCGCCCACCGCGATGCCGGCGTCGGTGATCCCGCGCGAGGCCGAGTTGCTGGCCAGCACCCACATAGTGCTGCGGAAGAGCTCGTGGGCCTTCCCGGCGAGGAAACGCCCACGCACGCTGCTCTGGCCGAAGGCCTTGAGCGTCGCCAGCCCCTGCACGGAGTCCAGCAGCTCGGCGCCATAGGCTGCGTAGGCCGCCTGCCGCGCCTTCGCCGCCCTCATGTCCCAATGGTGGAAGGCCACGGGTGCCACGAGGGTGAGCAGGGCGAAGCCGAGGAGGACACCGGCGAGCGGCAGGTCGAGGAAGGCCGCGAAGACGAAGATGCCGAAGGGCGTGACCGCGGCGACGACGAGCTGCGGCAGGTACTGGCCGAAGTAGGTCTCCAGCTGCTCGACGCCGTCGATCACGCTGAGCAGCACTTCGCCCGAGCGCTGACCACCGAACTGGCCGGGGCCGAGCGCCGCGATCTGGTCGAAGAGTCGGGCGCGAATCTGGTGCTGCACCAGGGCGGCGGTGTGGTGCGCCGCCATGGTGCGCCAATACTCCAGCACACCGCGCGCCAGCATGGCGGCGGCCACGGCGATGATGGGCAGGATCAGGTCGCCGAAGCTCTCGCCCTGAAAGACCCGCCCCAGCAGCCAGCCGAGCAGCGCAAGCCGCGCGATTCCCACCGCTGCGGACAGCAGGCCGAGCACGACCGCGCCCGCGATGCGCAGCCGCAGGCCCTCGGTGAACTGCCACAACCTGGGGTCGAAATACATGCGCGCCGTCCGTCGAACCCGCCCCCATCGACCACAAAGGCGCGGCGTTGTCCATGCCGCGAGCCGTGCCCCGCGATCACGCGGAAGTGGGATGTATGTGATCCGGGCATTGGCATAAGATGCGCGTGGTCCTGCGCTTGGGAGGATTGCCATGGCCGCGCAGCTCGTCGACCGGATGGTTTCCATCGGAGACGGCATCGACCTGCACTATGTCGAGGCCGGCGAGGGTAGGCCGCTCATCATCATCCCCTCGTGGTCGCTGACCGGCGCGGCCTATCGGCACCAGTTGCAGGACTTGTCCCGAACGCGGCGCCTGATGGCCTTCGACATGCGCGGCCACGGCGATTCGACCACGCCGCCGGGCGGCTACCGCGTGAGCCGGCTCGCGGCCGACCTGCGCGCCGTGATCGAGCGGCTGGCACTCGACGAAGTCGACCTGATGGGCCACTCCATCGGCTCGTCGATCATCTGGAGCTACATCGACCTGTTCGGCGAAGACCGCCTGGGGCGCCTGGTCTTCGTGGATCAGGCGCCGTCGGTCACCGCGAAGGCCGACTGGACGGCGGAAGAGCGCGTGACCTACGGCTGCCTGCTGCCGGACCTGAACGCGCTCGCCGAGTTCTACTTGCAGGTGCTGGCGGCGGAGACGCCTGAGGCCACCGTGCCGGTGATCGCGCGCCTGTTTTCACCGTCGCTACATGCGGCGGAGCTGCTCTGGTTCGCACGCGAGATATGCAAGCTGCCGCGCCGGCACGCCGCCGACCTGCTCCACGACCACTGCGGGCTCGACTGGCGCGACGTGATCAAGCGCGTGCGGCGGCCGACGCTGGTGGTGGGGGCGGAGGCCAGCATCTTCTCGGCAGAGTCCCAGGAGTGGATCGCGGCGCAGATCCCCGGCGCCGAGGTCGAAATCTTCAAGGCCGACGAGGGCGGCTCGCACTTCATGTGCTACGAGAACCCGACCAAGTTCAACGCGCTGGTGGAGGCCTTTCTCGCCTGATCGTGACTGGTGTTCCGTTTCCGAAGTTCTTTCGCGTGTGGTCGGGTTGGTGCGTGATCTCTCCGACCGCGCCTTCCCCACACGTCGTCATGCCCGGATTTATTCCGGGCATCTCCCTCAGCCAGGCACGCCGGGCGCTGGGCAAACGCGTGGATGGCCGCAACAAGTGCGGCCATGACGTATTAAAGGTGACGCACAAACCAATAGGATGGGTCCAACCGTGACTTGCCGGAGCGAAGCGGTATATTCCGGCCCACGCTGCCGCCCTCCACCGGCCACGCGGCCCGCGAAGACGTCTAGGCCTTCCGCCGGAGCGGGCAGCACGAGCAAGGGAGACATTGATGCAACTGAGCAGGGACGAACTGCTGAGCGCGTATCGCACGATGGCGACGGCCCGGCACTTCGAGGAAAGCGTTTTTCAGAACTTCTCGGACGGCAAGATTCCGGGCTTCGTTCACCTCTCCGCCGGACAGGAGGCAACGGCGGCCGGCGTCTACATGGCGCTGGACGAGCGGGACTGGATCGCGACGACCCATCGCGCGCACGGCCAGTGCATCGCCCGCGGCCTGGATCTGCAGGAGACCATGGACGAAATCTATGGCGCGACCACCGGCGTCTGCGGCGGCAAGGGCGGCTCGATGCACATTGCCGACCTCGACAAGGGAATGCTGGGCGCGAACGGGATCATCGGCGCGACCGGTCCTCTGGCAGTGGGCGCCGGCCTCTCGGCCAGAGCGAAGGGCGAGAACGGCGTCGCCGTGGCCTTCTACGGCGATGGCGGCTCCAACCAGGGCTTGATCTTCGAAGCCTACAACCTGGCGAACATCTGGAAGTTGCCCGTGATCTTCATCTGCGAAGACAACGGCTATGCCGAGGCGACTCCCTCGTCCTACTCGGTGGCGGGCTCGCAGGTGGCCCGCGCGAACGGCTTCGGCATGCCGGCCGTCGAGGTTGACGGCTTCGATTTCTTCGCGGTCTACGACGCGATGAGAGAGGCGGTCGAACGCGCCCGCAATGGCGAGGGCCCGAGCCTGATCCACATCAAGACCGCCCGCTTCTACGGCCACTTCGTCGGCGATGCGCAGACCTACCGGGGGGACGGCGAAATCGACAAGCTTCGCGCCGAGAAGGACTGCCTGAACATGTTCCGCGAGAAGGTCGTCGAGACAGGTCTGCTGACCGGCGAACAGCTCGATGAGATTTTCGAGGAAGAGAGAGCGCGAGTGGCAGATGCCGCGTCAGCCGCTCAGGTCGCGCCGCGTGCCACCGAGGCCGATCTCATGACCGACGTTTACGCCTCTTACTGAGCGGGGGACCGACAATGCCGATGAAATCATACAGGGCCGCCATCAACGAGGCGATGGCAGGCGAGATGCGGCGCGATTCCTCGGTCATCGTGATGGGCGAGGACGTGTCCGGCGGAACCGGCGCTCCCGGCGAGGACGATGCCTGGGGCGGGCCGCTGGGCGTGACCAAGGGTCTTCACACCGAGTTCGGACCGACGCGGGTGCTGGACACGCCGATCGCGGAAGGCGGCTTCATCGGCGCGGCGGCCGGCGCGGCGGTAACCGGCATGCGCCCCATCGTCGATCTGATGTTCGTCGACTTCCTCGGGGTCTGTTTCGATGCGATCTACAATCAGGCGGGGAAGTTTCGCTACATGTTCGGCGGCAAGGCCGAGACCCCGCTGGTGGTCAGGACGATGTATGGCGCAGGTCTCAGGGCTGCGTCACAGCACAGCCAGGTGCTCTATTCGCTCTTCACCCATGTGCCCGGCGTGAAGGTGGTCGTTCCCTCGAACCCCTATGACGCCAAGGGGCTGATGATCCAGTCCATTCGCGACAACGATCCCGTCGTCTTCTTCGAGCACAAGGCGATGTACGACGAAGAGGCCGACGTTCCCGACGAGGCCTACACGGTCCCCTTCGGCGAGGCGAACGTGGTGCGCGAAGGCGAGGACGTCACCATCGTCGCGATCGGCAAGATGGTGCATCTGGCCAATGAGGCGGCCGACAACCTGGCGAACGACGGCATTTCCTGCACGGTGATCGACCCGCGCACGGTCTCGCCGCTGGACGAGGAAACCATCCTCGAAGAGGTCGAGGCGACCGGCCGTCTGGTCGTCGTGGACGAGAGCCACCCGCGCTGCTCCATGGCGGCCGATATTTCGTCCATCGTGGCGCAGAAGGCGTTCAAGTCGCTGAAGGCCGCGATCGAGAAGGTCACGGCGCCGCACTGCCCGGTGCCCTTCGCGCCCGAGCTCGAGGACCTCTACATCCCGAAGGTGGAGGACGTAGAGGCGGCCGTTCGCCGGACCATGGCCTGAGCGGGGGTGTGCCCCGGCCCGGCGGCGCGCTTTGTTTGACAGGTTTCGGCCTTTTTCCTAGCGTCGCGCACCGGCACGCGGCTCGCCGGCGCCGGGGGAGGGCCCTGGGGATAGCCCAAGGGATGGCGATGTGACGATCGGGGCAGTCCTTCCGGTCAAGGACACGGGCGACGCCAAGCAGCGGCTGGCGGGATTTCTTGGCGCGGCCGAGCGCCAGCGCCTCGCCCTCGCGATGGCGGAAGACGTGTTGGAGACCCTCGCGCGCGTGCCGGGACTGTCGGGCATCGTCGTGGTGACGCGGGACGAGCGGGCGTCCGCGCTTGCCAGGCGCCACGGCGCGCGGGTGCTCACAGAACCCTCCAACGACGGCCAGAGCGCGGCGGTGGAGAGGGCCGCCGCGGCGCTTGGCCGCGAGGGGGCGGATGGCCTGCTCCAGGTGCCGGGCGACGTGCCCGGCGCGAGCGCGGACGAGATCGAGGCGGTGCTGGCGGCGCACGAGAGCGCGGGCAGCGACGGGCCGGCCGTCACCCTGGTGCCGTCGCACGACCGGCGCGGCACCAACTGCGTGCTCTGTTCACCGCCCGGCGTGTTGCGCTTCGCCTTCGGCCACGACAGTTTTGGGCCGCATTGCGAAGCCGCGCGGGCGCGAGGCATCGCACCGCGGATCCTGCCGCTGCCGGGTCTCGGCCTCGATATCGACACGCCCGACGACCTGCGCGCCTTCGTCGCGCGGCCGACGGCGGGCCGCACCCTCGACTACCTGCGCGAGAGCGGGATCGCCGAGCGCCTCCTGGTGACCGACGCGGCCTGAAGCGGATGCAAGGCGCAACCCGAGATTTGCTCGAAGCGGTGCAAGGCGGCCGCCGCCCGGATGCGGCGGAGGCTCTCGCGCTCGCCGCCGAGGATGACCTGGCGCCGCTGCTGGACTGCGCGGCCGCGCTCCGCGACCGGGCGCATCCCGACGTCGTGACCTATTCGCGCAAGGTCTTCATCCCGCTCACCCATCTCTGCCGCGACGTCTGCCACTACTGCACCTTCGCCCGCCCGCCGCGCCGGGGTGAGACCGCGTTCATGACGCCGGACGAGGTGCTGCGGGTGGCCGAAGCCGGCGCCGCCGCAGGTTGCAAGGAGGCGCTGTTCACCCTCGGCGACAAGCCGGAGCTGCGCTACCGCGCGGCGCGCGAGGGCCTGGAGGCACTCGGCTACGACAGCACGCTCGCCTACCTCGCCGACATGGCCAAGCTGGTGCTGGAGAAGACACCGCTGCTGCCGCATCTCAATCCCGGCGTGCTGGGCCGCGAGGACCTGCGTGCGCTGCGCGAGGTCTCCGCCTCACAGGGCATGATGCTGGAGAGCGCGTCGGAACGGCTCTCCGCCAAGGGCGGGCCGCACTACGGCTCACCCGACAAGCGCCCGGCTGCGCGGCTGGAGACGCTGCGCCTCGCCGGCGAGGAAGCGGTGCCCTTCACCTCCGGCATCCTCATCGGCATCGGCGAGACCCGCGAGGAGCGGATCGAGGCGCTGCTCGCGCTGCGCGATGCCCACGACGCCCACGGGCACATTCAGGAGATCATCGTCCAGAATTTCCGGGCCAAGCCTGGGACGCGCATGGCCGATGCGCCCGAGCCGAGCCTCGACGAGCTGCTCTGGACCATCGCGACCGCGCGCATCCTCTTCGGCGCGCACGCGAACATCCAGGCGCCCCCCAACCTGAGCCCCGGCGCGCTGCCGCAGCTTGTCGCGGCCGGGATCAACGACTGGGGCGGCGTCTCGCCGGTGACGCAGGACTACGTCAATCCCGAGGCGCCGTGGCCCCATCTCGACGCGCTCGCGCACGAGACCGCAGCCGCCGGCAAGACCCTGGCCGAGCGGCTCACCATCTATCCGTCATACGTGCGTGCGGGCGAACGCTGGCTCGATCCGGTGCTGCAAACGCGCGTGCTGAAGCTGGTCGACTCCGAGGGCTATCCTCGCACCGAGGCCTGGATCACCGGCGCGGGCGAGCCGCCGCCGGAGGACCGCGCGCCAGCGCCGGCCGTCATCGCGCCCGACATCGAGCGCGTTCTGGTCCGCGCCGAGGCGGGGGAAGGGCTCGGCGAGGACGCGCTGGTACGGCTCTTCGGCGCGCGCGGCGGCGCGTTCGACGCGGTCTGCGCCGCCGCCGACGCGCTGCGCGCGGGCGTCAGCGGGCCGCAGGTCAGCTACGTGGTGAACCGCAACATCAACTACACCAACGTCTGCTACTTCCGCTGCCAGTTCTGCGCCTTCTCCAAGGGCAAGCTGAGCGAGAACCTGCGCGGCCGGCCCTACGACCTGACGACCGACGAGATCGTGCGCCGGGTGCGGGAGGCGTGGGAGCGCGGCGCGACCGAGGTCTGCCTGCAGGGCGGCATCCATCCCGACTACACCGGCGAGACCTATCTCGCGATCTGCCGCGCCATCAAGGAAGCCGAGCCCGCGATCCACGTCCACGCCTTCTCGCCGCTGGAGATCTGGCAAGGCGCGGCCACGCTCGGCCGGACCGTGCCCGACTTCCTCGCCGCGCTGCACGAGGCCGGGCTGGGCTCGCTCCCCGGCACGGCGGCGGAAATCCTCGACGACGAGGTGCGGGCCGTCATCTGCCCCGACAAGATCATGACCGACCAGTGGCTCTCGGTGATGGAAGCGGCGCACGCGCTGGGGTTGCGCAGCACCGCCACCATCATGTTCGGCCACGTGGACGGGCCGCGCCACTGGGCGCGGCACCTCGCCCGCGTTCGCGCCTTGCAGGAGCGCACCGGCGGCTTCACCGAGTTCGTGCCGCTCCCCTTCGTGGCATTGGAGGCGCCGCTCTACCTCAAGGGGCGCGCCCGGCGGGGGCCGACCTGGCGCGAGGCGGTGCTCATGCACGCGGTGGCGCGGCTTGCGCTGCACCCGATCATCCCCAACATCCAGACCTCGTGGGTCAAGATGGGGCGGGAAGGCGCCGCCGCCTGCCTCCGTGCCGGCGCCAACGACATCGGCGGCACGCTGATGAACGAATCGATCACTCGCGCCGCCGGCGCGAGCCACGGGCAGGAATTCCCGGCCGACGAGATCGAGACGCTGGTCGAGCGGCTGGGGCGCACGCCAGTGCATCGGACGACACTCTACGAGCCCGCGCCCGCTACACGCCGTGCCGCGGCCCGCGCTGCGGCGCCGCTTGCCCAGGTCGTGAACGCGCCGGCCCGGCGCTACGAGCGGCGCGCCGCCACACGCGATCTGGTCCGGCCGGGGCTCGACGCCGCCGCACCGCCGGGAGAGTGAGGGGCGGCGTCAACGGACCTGCGTGGGATTCGATCCGTTGCACCATTTGCGCCCCGAGCCGAATTCCCTGAAACCACCCTTGATCAGGGCTTAGGTCGGGGAGGAGGTGGAGGAGGCGGCGGCTTCGGCGGTCTTGGCGGTGGTCCTAGTTTCTCGATTGGATCGGATTCATGCGGCATACCTACTTGCCTCGGCCTCATATGCAGCCACTGCGCAACGCTCGTTCGTCTTGTTGTCGGTGTGGATATCCAATCGGTTGGCGGCCGCGGCGGCCCGCCGCATCATGACTTCGGATTGGCTCACCGCTTCATCCTCGTCAATCCGATCCGCGTAAACGCTCTCCCACAGGTTGCGATACTCCGTCTCAAGGTCGCTGAACTCCTTGCTGACGGAGCCCAGCATCGCAGCCGTCCTGCCCGGATCTACGACCAGGTCCCAGATCGTCACGGCAAGTATGGCCAGACCGGGCGCGACGACGAAACTCGTCGGAATCACGTCGATCAGCGTGACCCCTGTCGCAATTCCCAGGAATGCCAATAGAATTCTCAGGATGTTTCGGTGCAACCGGTAACGTCTTGCCGTGGCGTCGTAATACCTGGACCAGCGCGCCATATCGAGCAGACCCTGCCAGATCGCGCCTCTCGTCTGGTCAGAGATCATGGCTCTTCTCCGTGCTCGGCGACCGAACCGCCACTCCACGATACTACCGCCCCGGTGTCCCGTCGATGAGCATGAATCGGAGTGGGTTCAATGCAATCATTTGATGTTCCGTGGTGAGGGCGTCAACCAGAAGGCTGTCTACGCTCGGGAGAGAGGCCGCGCCCTGTGATAGGCTCGGCGCGCGCGCAGGCGCGGCCACAGGGGAGGAGCAGCGACGATGGCGGGGTTCACGATCACGGCGACCAATCACACCAGCTTCACTGTCTCCAGCCTGGACCGGGCGATCGGCCTGTTCCAGGGCGCGCTCGGCTTCACGCTGCTCAACCGCTCGCCGCGCGATCCCAAGTTCATCGAGCAGGTGGTCGGCGTCGACGGCGCAGACATCGAGGTCGCCTACCTGCAGGCGCCCGGCCATCGCCTGGAGCTGATCGAGTATCGCGGCCCCGCCGACCGCGGCCGGGTGGAGTCGCGCCCTTGCGATGCAGGCTTCGCCCATATCGCCTTCGACGTGGACGACATCCACGAGGCGATCGCGGCGGTGCGGGACGCGGGCTCCGAGCCGCTGGGCGATCCCATCACAGTCAACGCCGGGCCCAACAAGGGCGGCCTCGTGGTCTACACGCGCGATCCCGACGGCATCACGGTCGAGTTCATCCAGCGGCCGAAGGCGTAGGCGCCGGATGTTCTACGAGACCGCGCGCAACGATCACGGCCTGCCGCACGACCCCTTCAAGTCCTGCGTGGTGCCACGCCCGATCGGCTGGATCACCACGATCGATGCGGCCGGCGGGCTCAACCTCGCGCCCTTCAGCTACTTCAACGCATGCGGCGACCATCCGCCGCAGGTGATGTACGCGCCGAGCGGGCCGCACGCGGCCGAGGGCGGCGCCAAGGACAGCCTGCACAACGTGCAGGAGACCGGCGAGTTCGTCGCCAACCTCGCCACCTGGGAGCAGCGCGAGGCGATGCGCCTCTCGTCGAGCGGGGTGCCGAGCAGCGTGGACGAGTTCGCGCTGACCGGGCTCGAGACCGAGCCCGCGCGGCTGGTGCGCCCGCCCAGGGTGAAGGGCGCGCCGATCCACCTCGAATGCCGGCTCCACAAGGTGATCGAGCTGCTGGCCGACGACCCTGGGCGCTTCCGCAACTGGCTCGTGCTGGGCGAGGTGGTCGGCGTTCACATCGACGATTCGATCATCACCGACGGGCGCGTGGACCAGTCGAAGTTCCGGCCCATCGCGCGCCTCGGCTACGCCGACTACACCACGGTGGACAGCCACTTCGCGATGCCCTTCCCGGACTGAGGCGAGACTCCGGGGTTGAAGCGGCAGCTTAGGAGTCGCGTGGGAATTCGTTGCTCGTGTCGACCGTGAGCGCCATAACCGTCCCCTCAGATAGCAACGCCCGGAGCTTGAAGTCATCAAGTAGTGGCATAAAGTGGAGCGCTTCGTCGCAAGTCTAGGCACAGGAACTGGTTAAGAGTAGCGCCTGAACCCAATCTCGATCCACATCATTCGGCTGCTTGCTGTGTTTCACCCAGCTCACTTATCCTCTTTCGAACCTCTGGGCTCAGCAAGTCAGCGTTCACTGATCTCAAGTAAGCAAGCGCTTGTTCGTCGTTTGCTTGATAATCTAGCCGGCGCCTATAAAATGTGAGCCGGCCTTCGGCCTCTTGTACTATTTGGCCCCACGTCTTTACCCATACTCTTACATTCGGGCCGGTGTACTCTGCCACTAGGCCAGGTTTTCGATCTCGTTGATTTGCGTCAAGGCGCGCGCCTTCCGACAGACTGTTAGACACCGCCACGAAGTCCCATTCCACTTCATTGTCTTTGAATCGAGTATCATTGGCGACCGCTTGCGCGTATCGCTTTATCTGCGACATTGCGTTCTCATTAACCGGTTGAGACGGGCGTTTGAGCTCGACAACGAGATGCTGGCGTTTCTGGTCATCCGGCAACGGGATGCGCTGAGACAACATAAGATCAACGATTGCATTCTTTCCTTCAGTGTCGAGTACCTTTTCATTCACTTCTGGTGAGAGTTCGCTCCTGTCCTCGCCTAAGAGGTTAAGGTGTGCGCGGAGAACTGAAGTTAGATCCTCATCATCGTTAACAAGATTATATTGCTCACCAAAGAGCCAACAATTGCGCGCTATTATTCGGTGAAGCTGAGAGCGTTCTAGGAGCTGCCGTTTGGATTTCGGATCGTAGATAAGTATTTGCAGGGCTTTAATGAAATCCAACCTAGACGTAACCTCTTTGGCTGCCTCGATTATGGCACTTAGAGTCGTCTTTTGCAGCAGATTTGCCATCTCCTCCTGTCGCTCTGGAGGAAGGTTGATCACCTCGGAAAGCAAGTTTGGTAGAACGCTGGGCCCAGTTTCGACAGTTGATTTCAACAATTGAAAAACCAGCTTCTGTGTTTTCTCGGGCGAGCTTTCAAATTCTGTGCTGTAGTCTGACAAATTTAGCGCCACAACGTCAAAGACCTGACGTTCGTTTCGCTCAATGGGATTGGCCGCTGCGCCCGAGTATGGATATATTCCCGCTGCCTGCCACTCCTCAATCTTCACCCTCGATCGCTCAGCTTCCCGTTCCCGAAAATGCGACCGCATAGCATCTTTCGCGGCATCGATCAGCGTTAGCGAAGGAGGATCAAGTTCGATAAGGCCTTCTCTGTTCTCCTCTGCGAGTTGCCCAAAATGATCCGCAGTCAGATAGGCCGTAAAGTAGAAACCTCGCGCCTGAATGCCTGGAGCAATTTCGTGGAAGCTGAATCGTCCGGGAAGACAGAGCAATAGCTTTCGTTGTACCCGCTTGCGCCATTCGACGATCTCAAGCTTGGCGGAGTACTCGACTCCATCCTCGGTCTGGGTTGAGAGGGTGACCGGCGTTACTGACTCAATCGCTTCAGAGGCATCAATGTCCACCCCGTCATAGATCAACGTAAATGAATTATCCTCGTAAAGTTGCAAGGCGAAGATGTCACGGATTAGGTCAGCGAAACCATGCTCCGACCGAATCTGAAAATCCTTTGCGATATTGGTAATTTCCACCGTACAGCCACGGCTAGGTGTTGTGATTGTTTCACTAACGTGGAATTGCTTTAAGTTGTCTACAGAGCCGACGACAGTGAACCTCTTTCCCTCGCAATGGGATATCCAGGAAACAGTTGTTCCGAGAGCAAAGGCTTTCATGCGGCCCTGGCCCTTAGTGCCGTGGATACTTCTTCCTTGGTCGGTGCGACGTTTCATGCGCTTCCAAGAGCCACCGATACTCTTGAAAAGTCGCGCAGCATCCCCGTAAGGAATACCGGTGCCGTTATCAATTACACGGATGAGGCTCAGTTTCGTAAGTATTCCCTCTTCAAATTCAATCCGCACTTCATTCGCGTCCGCGTCGTAGGCATTCCAAATTAGCTCCGAGATAGCATTGATGGGTTTGGCCTTTGCGAGGCTCTCAATGTGGTCTTTTTCAACAACGACTTCAAAAGTTTCCATTCGGCACCCCCACACGGTTTCTGGTCAGCAAGCTGGAAGAGAAATTATGTCATTGTTAAGGTCGACAGCCGGAAACAGGCCTGTGACTTCAGCTTTGGAAATCTCCGTTATTGGAAGCAAGACTTGGTGATGTCCGCATTTGATGCAATGAAATTGGTCATGCCATCCTCTCCGCGGCTCCGAAGGACCGTCCCACGATACCGAGCGCTTCTCCCAGTTCTTGCAAATCAATATCACGAATTGCCTCTGGTCGCGATGTCCGCAAACGGCGGTCGGATGCCTCGTCCTTGCCCATCTAGGAGGTCTTCCCGGCGCCGAGCTCGGGGTCAAGATCGACGCCGGCATCGGGGAAGGCTGCCGTTGACTCGGCAGGTTCCCGCCTTGTCCCGGCGAATTCCGGTTCCCGCGCGGCCTGCGCCTCGCCCTAGCGCGCTGGTAGCCGCCGCGCGGGGCGCATGGATGGCCGCAACAAGTGCGGCCATGACGATTCAGGGGGTCGCAGAGATGAATGGGAACTTCTCGGACGGGGAGTAATTCGGCTGGCTTCGTCTCACCTCGCTGGCTCGCGGTGTTGGCGAAGAGCGGCGGCGTGAGGATGCGCGGGCAGTCGATCCGCACCTTCCCCTGTCCCTCCCAACTTATTCATTTCCCTCAATCGCCGGGCGCTCACTCCGTTCGCTTGGCTCCGCGCTACGCGCGCGGCGCATTCGCGCCGTCCGGGCTGCTTCGCAGCCCGGCTCTCTACACGGCAGACACCTCGTCTGTTGCCGGGAACGCACCCCGGACCATGGTGCGGTGCACCGGGCGCGGCGACGGTGCCAGGATCGCGCCACGATGCGCGAGCGAGTCAGCGAAGTCGGCCCGTGGGTGATCGGTCTCGAGGATGGCCGGATGCCCGGAACGAGTCCAGGCATGTGCGGGCATGACGGGACGGGACACGAGGCAGATGTGGAGGAGCTTCTTGAGACGAAAATCCCGCCGTGGAATGCCACCCATCCCAGCCATCCCGCCTAATCCCGGCGCGTTCCGCATGAAATTAAGTTGTCGCATCCCACTTTCGCCACGGGGCGTTCTCTCGGCCCACCCGTTCTCTCACATCGTCATGCCCGCACTTGTTGCGGGCATCCACGCGTTTTTCTGAGTACGGCGGGTTTTGCTGAGGAAGATGGCTCGATACACGAAACGAGTGGGGGCAAGTCCAGGCTTGACGCGAGAACACCGTGTAAGCGTGCGCGACTCCTCTTGTGCGCGCGAGACCTTTCAGGCTCGCGCGGCGTGGATGGCCGGAACAAGTCCGGCCATGACGAAAAGGAGTATTGGTCCCGCCCTAGCCGAGACTGCAGGCCCTACAGCAGCTCGCGGATCGCCTCGACGATGCGGTCCTGCGAGGGGATGACCTCCAATTCGAGCCGGTCGTTGTAAGGCATCGGCGTGTGCGGCGCGCCGAGGCGGGCGACGGGCGCATCGAGATAATCGAAGGCCTTGTCCACCACCATGGCCGCCACCTCGGCGCCGAAGCCGCCGCGCACCCAGGCCTCGTGCACGATCAGCAGCCGGTTGGTCTTGCGCACGGAGGCGAGGATGGTCTCCTCGTCCAGCGGCTGCAGGGTGCGAGGGTCGATCACCTCGACGCTGATGCCGTCGCGCTCCAGCACCGTGGCCGCGCTCAGCGCGCGCGGCACCATGGCGGACGTCGCCACCACGGTCACGTCCGTGCCCGCGCGCTTGATGTCGGCCTTGCCGAGGGGGATGGCGTAGAGCTCTTCCGGCACCGGGCCGTTGCCGCCGAGGTAGAGCAGCTTCTGCTCCAGGAAGACCACGGGGTTCTCGTCGCGGATCGCGGCGACCAGCAGCCCCTTCGCGTCGTAAGGAGTGGACGGCGCCGCCACCACCAGCCCCGGCACGTGGGTGAACCAGGCCTCCAGGCTCTGGCTGTGCTGGGCCGCGAGCCGGATGCCGCCGCCCTGCGGCCCGCGCACCACCATCGGCACGCTGGGCTTGCCGCCCAGCATGAAGCGGAACTTGGCCGCCTGGTTGACCAGCATGTCCATGGTGAGCGCCACGAAGTCGAAGATCTGGATCTCCACCACAGGCCGCATGCCGGCGATGGCGGCGCCGACGCCGCAGCCGACGAAGGTGGCCTCGGAGATCGGCGTGTCGCGCACGCGCTCAGGCCCGTAGCGGTCCATCAGCCCCTTGGAGACGCCGAAGATGCCGCCGGTGGCGCCGACATCCTCGCCCATGAGGAAGACCCGGTCGTCGCGCAGCATCTCCTGGTCCAGCGCCTCGTTGAGCGCCTCGGGGTAGGAGAGCTCGCGCTCGGTCTCAGGCCCCGGCTCCGTGTGCGCCGCGTGGGGGGCGTAGACGGCATCGAGCATGACGTGCACCGGCGGCTCCGGGCTCTCGCGGCCGTAGGAGACGGCGGTCTCGATCTCATCGTCCACGGCCTGCGTGGTCTCGTCGAACTGCTCATCGGAGAAGCTGGCCTCGGAGGTGAGCCGCTTCTCCATGCGCGCGATGGGGTCGCGGTCGAGCCAGGATTCGAGCTCGTCCTCGGGCCGCGGGTCGCGCAGGTTGACGCGGAGAGAGTGCTGGCCGTGGCGGTAGGTCATGGCCTCGATCAGGGTCGGGCCTTCGCCGGCGCGGGCGCGGTCCACCGCCTCGCGCAGCACGAGGTAGACCTCGACGCCGTCGTTGCCGTCCACGGTGATGCCGGGGATCTCGTAGGAGGCCGCGCGGTTCGAGACCTGGGAGACGGCTGTGGTGTTCCGATAGGAGGTGGAGAGCGCGTACTGGTTGTTCTCGCAGACGAAGATCACCGGCAGCTTCCATACCGCCGCCAGGTTGAGCGATTCGTGGAAGACGCCCTGGTTGGACGCACCGTCGCCGAAGAAGGCCACCGCCACCCGATCCGTCCCCTGCAGCTTGGCGGCGAGGCCCGCGCCGGTGGCGAGCGGCATGGCGGCGCCCACGATGCCGTTCGCGCCCATGATGTTGAGCTCCATGTCGGCGATGTGCATGGAGCCGCCGAGGCCCTGGCAGTAGCCGGTCTGGCGGCCCATCAGCTCCGCCATCATGCGGTCGATGCGGGCGCCCTTGGCGATGCAGTGGCCGTGGCCGCGGTGGTAGGAGGCGATGATGTCGTCATCGCGCAGCGCCGCGCAGACGCCGGCGGCGATCGCCTCCTCGCCCTTGTAGCTGTGGGCCGTGCCCTTGACGACGCCCTCCTGGAAGAGGTCGGCGGTCTTGTCCTCGAAGGCGCGGATGCGGCGCATGGTGACATAGAGGTCGCGGAGGGTCTCCGCCTCAACGGTAATGTTGCTGGTCGCGCTCTCGTTCATCGCCCTTCGCCTCCCTGGCGTGCCGCTCTGGCCCCGGCGCATTGTTCACGACTGCGCTTCGGGGCGCTACCCCAAGTCTTAAGGCCGCTCGTTCCTCCCCTCTGCTGCCAGTTCACGGTCGTCCGGACGGAACAAAATGATTTGACCGGCGTGCCCGGCATTCGAAGGATCGACGCCAATGGCGCCCTGGCGGGCGCGAGAGGTGCGATGGACCGGATGCCGTGATCGCTCAGGCCATACTGCGGAGGCCGCCGGCGTTGATCGCCGTGATGTGCCTCGCCGAGGTGCTCGCGATGACCGGCTTCGCGGCCTACTGGTCGCTGCTGCCGGTACTCCAGGTCGAGTGGCACATGAGCAACGCCCTGGCCGGCTGGCTCTCGGGCGCATTCTTCGGCGGCTATGTCCTCGTGGTCGCGTTTCTGACCGCGATGACCGACCGGGTCGATGCACGCTACGTCTTCATCCTGGGTGCCGCGCTGTCTGCCGCCGGCCTGGTCGGGCTGGCGCTGCTGGCAACGGGATTCTGGTCGGCGTTGCCTTGGCGCGTGATCGCAGGCGCCGGCCTCGCCGGCACCTACATGCCGGGCCTCAAGGTGCTCACCGACCGCCTTCCCGAGGGGCGACAGGCACGCGCGGTGGCCTTCTACACGTCCTCCTTCAGCATCGGCACGGCGGTGTCCTATTCCCTCGCGGGCGGCGCGCTGGAGTGGTTCGGCTGGCGCGGCGCCCTGCTGTTCACGGCCGCCGGCCCGGTCCTTGCCGGCATCGCGCTTGCGACGATCGTCGCGCCAAAGCAACCGGAAGCGGCCGCCGAGGAACGCGGTCACGTGCTCGACTTCCGCCCGGTGCTGCGCTCGCGGGAGACGATGGCCTACATCATGGCCTACGCCGGCCACGGGGCCGAACTCTTCGCCATGCGCTCCTGGATCGTGCCCTTCCTGGTGTTCTGCCTGGGCAGCGGCAGCGGACGCGAGCTCAACGCCACGCTCTTCGCCACGGCGATCGCCCTCGTCGCCGTCGTGTCGAGCATCGGCGGAGCGGAGCTCGCGTTGCGCATCGGCCGCGTGCGTCTGCTCACGTGGGTGATGCTGGCGACCTTTGCGATCAGTGTCGCGGTCGGCTTTTCCTCCCCGCTGCCCTTCGCCGCAGTGGTGGTGCTTTGCCTGATTTATTCCGCCGCGATTCAGGCCGATTCTGCGGCGCTTACCGCCGGTGCCGTCGCTACTTCGCCGGTGGGTCATCGCGGCGCGACGCTGGCGGTGCATTCGACGCTGGGCTTCGGCGGCTCGCTGTTCGCGCCGGCGCTTGTGGGCGTGGTGCTCGACGTTGCCGCGCCACTGGGCGGCACGACCGCGTGGGGTCTCGCTTTCCTTTCAATGGGATCGATGGCGCTGCTCGGCTACGTTTTTTTCCTGCTGGTGCGCCGACGCCCGGCTCATGGGTCGACCTGGGGATAGATCGCGACCAAACTCGCCGCTCCAATCCGAACCAGGATTTCGCGAAAGCGTGAGGCGCTATGTCGATTTGGACATACCATTTTATCTGTTCTATATGGCTTATTTACATGATAATGGAGTGTTCTGCCGCCGGTATCCCTGTCCTCGCTGGGCCGGTCGCAGCGTAGTCGCGGCGCCGCGTCCGATCCCGGGCCGGCGGCGGACAAGGCCCCGGTGCCGCTGGCGGCCACTGTTTGCCTCCTGGGCTCTCGGCGGTCCGGTGGCGCCGGGGCCGGCTTTACTTGCTGGGGACATGGACCGCGCCCGCGACTCCGTTCAGGCGCCACTTCCCAGCAGATGTGCGTTGATCTGATCGAGCTGCTTGTCGAGCCCGGCGATCATCTTGTCCATGCCGTCGAGGGTCGCGCGGAGCGCCGCGATCTCCCCCTGAACCGCCGTGACCGAGCGTCCGAGAGTTGCGAACTCACGGGCGTCGGGAAGGGATTCGAGCGCCGTGGAAAGCTTGACCAGGCCGCGCTCGACGGTCTCCATGCGCGCGCCCAGGGCGCCGACGCCGGTGTCGCGCCTCTCCAGGTCGCTGACGCTCTTGGTGGTAACGGCACCAGCGGATTCGAGCCGGCGCACGCGCACGAAGAGGCCGACGCAGGCGGCGACGATGGCGCCGACCACGCCGCGCGCGACCCACGTCTCGAGATCGCTCATCGACCGGCCGCCCCGCCCTCGCGCGAACGCCGCTTCTCGATCTGACGGGCGCCGAACCACCAGAGGATCGCGGCGGTGAAGAGGTAGAGCACGGTCTCCACGATGCGGGGCCGGAGGCTTACCGCCGCGAGATTGGAGGCGCCGAGCAGGAAGTAGATCGCGCCCACGAGGGCGAAGAGGCTCCAGGTGAGCGCCGGCCGGGTGAGGCCCCGCACCACGTCGACGAGCTGCATGGCCCAGCCCTCGCCGGGTTTGGACCAGCGCCGGGCAGCCTCGCGGTAGGAAGCCTCCATGGCCTCCCACTCGGCCCGCTCGCGGGTGGCCTGAGCCTCGATGGCGGCATGCGCCGCAGCGCCCTCTGCCTCGGCCTTGGCGAGCTCGATGTCGAGGCGACGCAGGTCCAGCTCCTGGGCGTGCCGCTGGCGCGACTGGAAGAAGTCGACCACGGCGGACAGCGCCGTGCCCAGAAGCCCGGTCGCGCCGCCGGTGAGCACCGAGACGCCGAAGTTGAAAAGCGTTTCAAGCATGGGACTCTCCTATGCGCCCTACCGCTTCGCTACTTGAGGGCGGGTTGATCTCCAGTTCGAAGGGTTGGTCCGCGGCCCAGTCCATGAGGTGACGGAAGGCCGTGCGCGAGGCGAGCACCGCCTCCTGTTGGCGCCCCGCCACGCGCAACCGGCCCCGGCGGAGGCCGGGAAGCAGGCAGCCCTGGGTGTGGGTATGCCAGCCGCGCTCGACGTCGCCGCCGAGGTTGCCGGCGTGGAAGAGGATGTGGCTGCGGCCCGGCACCTGAGTCACCAGCAGGCAGCGCCGGTGGCGCGGCGAAAGGTGCGGCACAACATCGTAGAGCCCGGCCGGGATGCAGGAGCGGTTGCGCCGGTTGCCGCGCCAGGGCGGCTCCATGATCCAGGTGGGCGAGAGGCCCGGGCCGCTCAGGACCCCCAGGGTGCCCTGGTCGCTTTCGTGCCGCCGCGTGAGGATCGCCCGTTGCATGGGGCGATCATGGCGGGGCGCGCCCCGCCCGTGCACCGCACCATGGTCCGGGTTCTACTGACTGCGCGCGCGTCTGGTCGGGGTCAGTCCACCAACCACTTGATGCGCCAGAATGCGATCGCGTCGAGCGCCATATTGGGGCCGACGAGGTCGGGCGTGGCGCCGACCGCGGCGCGGCGCGTGGGGCGTGCCGTGGCGTCTTCAGCGCCCTCCCAAGGAAGCGGACCCTGCCAGATGATCTTGTCCTTGATAGCGTAGAGGGCGCAGTCGGGCCGGTCTGCGGGGTGAGCCTCCGCAACCGCCTCGCGGCAGCGTTCGAGCGCCCGGTACGTGTAGTGGACGTCTTTGACCGATCGGGCGAACGGATTGTCCAGAACGTGGCAGCCGCCCGTCGCGCAATAGACGTACCAGCCGCCCCGCCCGTTTCGGTCGAGCGCGAGCACAGCGTAGCCGCCGGGCCGCGCATGGCGCAGGTAGTCGCCCCACCACGCCCCGAACCAGGCAGGCGCCCCTTCGTGCAGCGCGTCGGCTGACGCTGCGGTGGCGCGAATCTTGTGGCCCTCGACGTGCGTGATCGGCGTGCAGGCGGCGAGCGCGACGGCCGCCAGAACGCCGATCAGCGCCGCGCGAAGCATCATTCGAAGGTGCGGGAGGCCCAGCGCACCTCGCCGATCACCTCCGCCTCCCGCGGCCACGGCACCGGCTGCCAGGACGGGTGATCGCTGGCGAGGAACCACTGCCGGCCGCGCCGCTCCAGCCGCTTCACGACCAGACCCTCGCCGGTGGTGACCACGAAGATGCGCCCGGAACGGCGGCGGGTGCGGTCGCGGTCCACCAGGATCTTGGAGCCGGCCGGCAGCGTGGGCTCCATCGACTCGCCCCGCACCGAAATCACCACGCAGCGCGTCGGGTCGATGCCTTGGCCATCGAGCCAGTCGCGGCGGAACCAGACCGGGCCCTTGACCGGTGCATCGTCGAGATTGACCGTGCCGCCGCCCGCCGCCGCTGCGACCTCGCGCGTCCCCACCGAGCGCGCGCCGGGCGGCACGCCGTTCTCGTTCGCTGCAGCGACCGGCCGGGCGTCGGAGTCGGCGAAGCCCGCCACAGGGGGCGCGCCCAGCTCCTCCGGAATCGGGTCGCCGCCAGCGTCTGCGACGAGCCCCACCAGCGCCCGGACCGGCCCCTCCAGGCTGAATATCGGCACAGCCGGCGGGGCTGCCGGCAATGCACCGCCCCACTCCGTACCCGCCAATTCCGACAGTGCTGCCGCTCCCTCCAGGCCGACCTCGTCGTCCTCACCATCGGCGCGCGGATCGGCAGGCGGGCCGATCGAAAGCGTGAGTCCGAGCGCGGCGCAGATTTCGGCCGCGCGGTCCACCGACGGCGCCTGTTGGCGGGTCGGGTCCAGAATTCCCCGCAGCGTCCAGGGCCGGAGCCCGCGGGCCGCCTCGAAGCGCCGCGCGCCCACGCCCGCGGCCGCCAGCGCCTCGCGCACAGCACGGCGGATCTGCTCGCTCGGTCGAGTCGATTCGTTCATGTGCACAATATAGCACAAACGATCGTGCATAAAAGTGCTTGATATCGTCATGTGTGATCGTGCATATATGTCTTATGATGCACAGTGACCAACTGCTCGTTACCCTCATCCACGCCTTTGCGGACGCCCGCAGCCTCTCCGTCTCCTACGCCTCGCGCCTCTTGACCGGCAGCGGCGACACGGTCGACCGCGTCACCGCCGGCGCGAGCATCACCGCGCGCCGTGCCGAGACCATCCTCCGCCGCGCCTCGCAGAATTGGCCCGCCGATTGCGACTGGCCGGCGGACATCCCCCGTCCTGCGCCCGCGCCGAAAACCAATAAGTAATGGATTTGAAAGGGAGAACCCGATGGCCGGAACCCATGCGCCACCAGTGACCTCTATGGAGGACATCGTCGCCTTTGCCCGGAGCTTCGCCGCTGCGCGGGCGACGACCGAGGCGCTGGCCGAAGACATCAAGGCGTTGCAACGCAAGGCCCTAGCCGGCCGGCTTCGTGCGCTGCGCAGCCGCATTGCCGAGCAGTCGGCAACGGAAGACACGCTCCGTGCCGCGATCCTGGCCCGGCCCGACCTCTTCGTCAGCCCGCGCACGATCACTGTGGACGGCATCAGACTCGGGCTTCGCAAGCAGCCCGGCGCCATTGCGCTGGACGACGAGGCGCTGACCATCGAACGGCTGCGCGCGCGCTTCCCCGACCGAGCCGAAGCGCTGATCCGGGTCAAGGAGACGCTCGACCGCAGCGCGCTCCGCAAGCTCCCGGCGGGCGAGCTCGCGCAGATCGGCGTCACCATCGCGAAGGCGACGGACGACGTGGTTATCGCGGCGGCATCGAGCGATCTCGACCGTGTCGTCGCCGCCCTGCTGGACGACCACGCACCGGCGGAGGCGGCATGAGGAGCGGACGCCTGCGTACCATACGGCGGGAGGAGGCGCGGCCGGCGGCAGTGCCGGGCGCCCGCGCCCGCGCCGAGCGACTGTGGAACGAGACTGTCGCGAGTCCTCGCGAGCCTACGGCGGACGATGCAAACGGATCGAACTCGGCCCACCTCCCCCTGTCCCCCTCCCCCCAGAGGATTCCTCTGCGAAAGGGGGTTTGCGGATTTCGTTGCATGTGATTCGTTGCTGCAGCGATGGGGAGGTCGAGTCGATGAGTGGCACGGGTCAGCTGGGATTTGCGGAAGCGTTCATGTCTCCGGGGCTGGGTACGAACCGGAGGCTGGAGCGTCTGGACGCGTTGATCGACTGGTCTGCTCTCGAGCGTCTGGCTTCGGGCGTGCGCGAGGGGCGGCGGGGGCGTCCGCCCTATGCGCCGCTTTCGATGCTGAAGGCGCTCTATCTTCAGGCGCTTTACGATCTCTCGGACCCCGGTCTGGAGGAGGCGCTGCTGGACCGGCTCTCGTTTCGTCGCTTCTGCGGCTTTGCGCTGGACGGGGGCACGCCGGACGAGACCACGATCTGCCGCTTCCGCGCGGACGCGGGCGCGGTTCTGGAGGCGGCGTTCGAGGAGATCAACCGCCAGCTGGATGCCGCCGGGCTGATCCTGCGCAAGGGCACGCTGATGGACGCGACCTTGGTGGCCTCGACCTCGCGGCCTCCGCCCTACAAGGCAGGCGCGGGCGCCAGGCACCCACGAGAGCCGGGCGCGGGCTGGACCCGGAAGAAGGGCCGCGCGGTCTTCGGCTACAAGGCGCATCTGGGTGTCGACCAGGGCTCGGGGCTGATCCGTCGCCTGGTTCTGAGTTCGGCCAAGACTTACGAGAGCGAGGTTGCGGATCGTCTGGTCTGCGGCGACGAGGGGGCGGTCTATGGCGATCGCGCCTACGAAAGCAAGCCGAGACGGGCCAGGCTCAGGGCCGCAGGCATCAAGGACCGCATCATGCACCGGCGGAACAAACACATGGCCTCGCTGCCGCCCTGGCAGCAGCGCCGCAACGACCTGATTGCGAGGCGCCGGGCGCCGGTGGAAGCGGTCTTTTCGGCGCTGAAGCGCCTCTACGGGCTGAGGCGGGCGAAGAGCCTCACGCTTGAGAGGAACACCGCCCGCCTCTACGCCGCTGCCACCGCCTACAACCTGCGCCGCGCCAGCCTGATTGCGGGCTGCTGACCGACCAGTGCGCCCGCAAACCGCCGTTTCAGACACAAGATCGTCCAACGACGGCGACACACCCGCCTCCATCAACACCGCCCAGCGCCACAAGCCTTCCCCAACACCCTGTCGAGCCCCTTTCGCAGAGGAATCCAGAGGGCGGAGGGGGGACGGGGTGGCACTGCCCGTGCTCCTTCTCCTTCCCCCGGCGCAGGTGAGGAAGAAAAGGATGTCGCCGCCTGCTCTCCCTCTCCTCCCCTCGGGGAGAAGAGGGCCGGGGTGAGGAGGGGGACTGCGATTTCAGAGGCACGGTGCCAACCGGAAGAAGGAGCGTCGAACGGCGCTTCCCTCCCTTCCGGGCCGGCGACGCGCAAGCTGCGGGCGCTCTGGCACAGCGCGTATCACCTGGGCCTGATCCACGATCGTTCAGACGAAGCACTCGGCGCCTGGCTCCGTCGCCTCACGCACCTCGATGGGAACGCCTGCGCCGAACCGGCCGGCCTCGACCGCCCCATCCAGGCACTCAAGGCCTGGCTCACGCGCGCCGCCGGCGTGGACTGGCGGCCGCATGTCTCCCTCGGGCAGGACGGGCGGGTGCGGGAGACGCGCCGCCCGCGGGCGCGCGTGCTGGAGGCGCAATGGCGCCTGCTCCACCGCCGGGGCCGGGTGCGGATCGGAAGCGACGCGGCTCTCGGCGCCTACGCCGCCCGCCTTGTCGGCCTGGGCCGCGCTGATTCGCATCTCGCTCTCAGCAACGCTCAGACCGATGCCCTGATCCGCCACTTCGGCAAGTGCATCCGCGCGGCGAGCGAACGCCATGACTGATGCCGCGCCTCTCCCCGGCGTTCTGGAGGAGATTGCGGATATCGCGGGCAGGCCGACGGCGATCGCCATGGCGCTTGCCTGGGGCGGGCGGGAGGTTCACATCCCCAAACCGCACTATCTGGCGCGCCACCCCGACCACCCCCTCGCCCGCCTGCTGGAGGCCGAGGGGACCGCGTTCCAGGTCGCCGATTATCTCGGCGGTTCCGGCGTCTACCTGCCGCGGGCGCGCCGTGCCTGCGCCGTCCACCTCGCCGCCGCCGGCGCAACGGCCGTCGAGATCGCGGCACGCCTCTCCCTCTCCCCCAGCGCGGCCCGGCGCTACATCAGGGGCGTGTCCTGAGGCAGCCGCCCCGCGCATGAGTGCTATGCTTGAGAGGTAGCCCGTCCGGCGTTGCACATTAGTCGCGTCGTAACCACATCACGGGTGGCGACGCAGTGCCCACATTCCCGCGTGGGAGCGGGCCGTGCCGCCACAGAGTCAACAAGGGCCACGCACCAGCGAGAGGTCCATCGAGCGGCAGCCACCGCAGCCCGGTCAGAAAAGGAACGTCGTCATGTCCCAGACATTGCATCCCACGAAGATCGACATTGCCGACAACACGCGCGCCGCAATGGTCGCGCTGCTCAACGCCCGCCTGGCCGACGCGGTGGACCTCTCCACCCAGATGAAGCAGGCCCACTGGAACGTGAAAGGCCCCTCTTTCATCGCGCTGCACGAGCTCTTCGACGCGATCCACGTGGCGGTTCAGGGCCATGTCGACAACCTGGCGGAGCGCATCACGGTGCTGGGCGGCACCGCGCGGGGAACCGCCGCCGTGGCCGCGGCGGACTCAGGGCTTCCCGCCTATCCGCTGGAGATCACGGCGGGCACCGACCACGTGGAGGCGGTGAGCGTGGCGCTTGCGACCTTCGGCAAGGGCATCCGCGCCGCCATCGCCGAAGCGGGCGAGGCCGGTGATGCCGACACCGAAGACCTCTTCGTCGAGGTCTCGCGCGATATCGACAAGAACCTCTGGCTGGTCGAGGCCCACGCCCAGGCGTCTCGCTAGCAAGTGGTCGCTCACGGCAGCCGGCCGTCTTGAGATTCCGCGCGCCTGTCGGCGCGACCGGCCGGCGCCTGGGCGGGCGCGCGGAATCCCACCTGTCTCACCGTATCCCGGCGAATCCCGCCTGAATTTTTGGCGTGACCGTCTCACGCGGGAGCGCGAGATACCGCGCGGGACGCGACCGTCTTCCCTCGCTGACGCTGCCGGCGGCGATCCCGTCGCCGGCGAAGAGCGGTTGACTTGGCGCCGCCCGATGCGTCAGGATTTTACTCAGAGTGAAATCAGGGGGCGCCTCGGGAGATGGTCAAGAGTTCGGCGAAGGCACAGTCGGCGGAGGCGGATGCCCCCTTGGGAAAGCGGCTGCGCGACCGCCGCCAGCAGCTCGGGCTGACGCTCAAGCAGGTCGCCGACGGGGCCGGGCTTTCGGTCGGCTTCATCTCCCAAATTGAACGAGGACTGAACGCGCCCTCGCTTTCGTCGCTTGCCGCCATCTCCGGCGTGCTGGGCACGCACGTCACCGAGTTTCTCGCCCCGCCGCGCCCCGATGCGCCGTTTACGCTGATGGGCGAGCGGCCGAGCTTCACCATCGAGAAGCTCGCGCTCCGCTACGAGCGGATTTCGGCGTCCTTCCCCGGCAGCGTTCTCAACTGCGTCATCATCCACAAGCCGCCGGGGCATCGCTCGGAGTGGATACGGCACGAGGGCGAGGAGCTGTTCTACATCCTGGAAGGAGCCATCACGGTGGAGACCGAGGACGAGAGCACGGTGCTCGAGGCCGGCTCCTCCATCCATTTCAAGTCAACGCGGCGGCATTCGAGCTGGAACCACGGCACGTCGACGGCCGTGATTCTGCATGTGTGCACATCGGACATTTTTGGCGACCACAGCAAGCGGCCACAGGCGGCCGAGATCGAAGAGTGAGACTAGTGACCCGTTCGAGAAGTTTCTATTTGTCCACGCCGCCCCACACGTCATGGCCGGGCTTGTCCCGGCCATCCACGTGTTTTTCGTGCGGCAGGCGCAAAGAACGTGGATGCCCGGATCAAGTCCGATGGGGTGGACGCCCCCTCCCGACGGCATCGCAATGTGCCAAGGTTGTGTTT